>NZ_JAAHHS010000198.1 GCF_010692395.1 Moorena sp. SIO3H5 | reverse complement strand
TTAGAGATGCAACGGTCATATCTTGAATATGCCATGAGTGTGATTGTGGGGCGTGCTTTACCTGATGTCCGTGATGGGCTTAAGCCCGTACATCGACGTATCCTATATGCGATGCACGAATTAGGGTTAACCCCAGATCGACCATACCGCAAATGTGCTCGTGTGGTTGGGGATGTGTTGGGTAAATATCACCCCCACGGTGACCAAGCGGTGTATGAAGCGATGGTGCGGTTAGTCCAGGACTTTTCCACCAGGTATCCCCTCCTGGACGGTCATGGCAATTTTGGTTCGGTGGATAATGATCCACCAGCAGCCATGCGTTACACCGAAACCCGACTTTCTCGGGTGGGCGCTCAAGCCCTATTGTCAGAAATTGGGGAAGCAACGGTTGATTTTATCGACAACTTTGATAGCTCCCAGCAAGAGCCAGTGGTACTCCCGGCACAATTACCAATTTTGTTGCTCAATGGTTGCTCTGGCATTGCTGTGGGCATGGCAACCAATATTCCTCCTCACAATTTGGTAGAGATAGTAGATGGCTTGATTGCTCTGATTGACCGTCCCGATTTAGCAGATGAAAAACTCTGGAAATTAATTCCCGGACCCGATTTTCCCACTGGGGGGGAAATTGTGGCAGCTGAGGGGATTCGGGATGCCTATACTACCGGTCGTGGCAGTATACCGATTCGAGGCATCACTAAGCTTGAAACCATTCAAGTCGGTCGAAAGAAACGGGTGCAGCGTAGGGCAATTGTAGTCAGTGAGTTGCCCTATCAGGTTCATAAGGCCGCCTGGATTGAAAAAGTGGCAGCGTTGGTCAATCAAGGGCGTATCGAAGGGATTAGCGATATCCGAGATGAAAGCGATCGCGAAGGAATGCGGGTGGTGGTGGAACTCAAACGAGATACTCAGCCATCAACGGTTCTCCAGCAGTTGTATAAGCAAACCCCCCTGCAAACAAACTTTGGTGCTATCCTGCTGACCTTGGTAGATGGACAACCCCGACAACTTACCCTGCGGCAGTTGTTAGAATCATTTATTAGCTTCCGAGAACAGACTCTAACCCGCCAATATACCTATGAGCATTCCCAGAAAGAAAAACGTCTTCACCTGGTAGACGGGTTACTGGCTAGCCTGAATCAGCTGGATGCCATGATTGACATTCTCAGAAATGCTCCTGATGGTACCACTGCTAAGCTTTCCCTGCAAAACCAGTTAAACTTAAGTGAAATCCAGGCTGACGCAATTCTGGCCATGCCCATGCGACGGCTAACTGGCTTAGAACGAGAAAAGTTAGAGACCGAGCGTGAGGAACTTTCCCAGCGCCTGGAACAGCTGCAACAATTACTCAATGATCGGCGGGAATTGCTCAAAGCCCTCAAGAAAGATTTGCGTACGCTTAAACGCAAGTACGGTGATCCTCGCCGTACCATAATCAACTCTATTGCTTCAACTGAAAAACAGCTAGAACAACCGACAGCTCCTCAACCCAGGAGTAAGAAATCTGCTCAACCCCAAAAAACTCCTGATACCCTACCTAGTGCTCCAGCTGAGCCAGAACAAACACTTCTAGAATTTACTTACCAAGGATATGTACAGCGGCAAAGTGCCACAACACAGCCAAAATTACCCAAGTTAATTAAACAAGGAGAGGACTTTGTAGTTGAGGCTCAGCTGCTGCTCACCACACACGAATTAATGGTAATCACTGGTTCTGGCAAAGCCTACCCAGTCAAAATTAGAGATATTCCACCAGCAGCTGGACGCAAGCAGGGCATTCCCTTAGTAAAGTTGCTGCCAAATTCGGCTCAATCAGAAACAGTTGTGGCTCACTTTAGGGTGCCAGATGACGTAGAAAACTTCACCCTAGTGTTGCTGACTCACCAAGGTAAAATTAAGCGTGTATCAGTGTCTGAGTTGACAAAACTAACGAACCGTGGTATGTTGCTTACCAAATTCAGAAATGAAGATCAGCTACTGTATGCTAACCTGTTTACTAATACAGCTGCACAAGTGGTGGTAGCAACTAGTAATGGACGGCTGTTGCGCTTTGAGATTAATGACAAACAGTTACCCATTATGGGACGCAGCGCTCAAGGTAATCAAGCCTTGCGGCTAAAGGGTAAAGAAAAGCTGGTTGGCTGTGCTGTGCTAGGGGAAGAGGAAAACCTCTTACTGGTGTCTGAGCAGGGGTATGGAAAGCGCCTCCCCGTGCAGGCGATCAGGTTGGCTAATCGGGGAGACCTGGGAACTCAAGCGCTACAGTTTAAAACCGCTAAAGATGGTTTGGTCAGCATGGTCACCGATTCCATCGCCAATGAGGTCATGGTAGTTACTTCTTTTGGCGGTAAGCGTTTAGCAATGGAATCGGTGCCGATTTGGGGGAAAGATGGCACAGGCGATCCCATTGCCAAACTCAAGCCAGACGAAAAAATCATCAGCGTTGCTCCTCTGGTTCAGGAGTTAACTGTTTAACTGGTTCAGGAGTTAACTGTTTAACTGCTTCGGGAGTTAACTGTTTAAGGCGATATCCCACACTGTGAACGGTTTCAATCAAATCTCTGGGTGCGCCAGCTAATCTCAGTTTGCGCCTCAAACTTTTGATGTAAGCGTTGACCGTCTCCTCTTCGGGAGGGTTTTCAAAAGACCAGACGTGCTCGATAATTACACTACGAGTCAGTACCCGCCGACCGTTGCGCAGGAAAAACTCCAGTAAACTATACTCCTTACGGGTAAAGTGGATAAGTTGGTGAGCATAGCTTACTTCATAGGTACTCGGGTCAAGACGCAAATCCCCCCACTTAAGTACTGGTGGTGCGATAGATTGACCTCGGCGCAGCAAAGCTCGAATCCGAGCAAATAATTCTGGTAAGTCAACTGGCTTAACTAGATAATCATCAGCCCCTGCATCTAGACCCTTGACTTTATCATTAGTGGTATCGCGACCCGTCAACATTAAAATCGGCATTTGATTGCCTTGGGCTCGCAATTTTTTACAAACACCAAAGCCATCGAGCTTGGGCAAAGTCACATCTAGGACCATCAAGTCATAATCAAGCATTTGGGATTGCTGGCAAGCAATTTCCCCATTGGTAACCATATCAACCACATAACGTTGGTTGGTGAGGGCTTCGGATAAATTTTCAGCAAGGAGAATATCATCTTCCACTAACAAAATTTTCATTGAAGAAGTTTTTTTGTTAAAAATGACTGATAAGAGTACATAGGTAAAGTCTAAAAGACATTGGAGTGGCGATTCTACGTCAAGACTAACTTATGTTACTCTCGTTGCTCCAGTTTCTGGGTAGATCACCAACATTTAAGTTGACAGTAGTCACAACCACTGTTCATAATTATCAGGTGGATAAACTTTAGCATTCAAAATAAACCCTTGGCTAACGTTGTTGTAATTGGTGCCCAGTGGGGCGATGAAGGAAAAGGCAAAATAACAGATCTGCTGAGTCGTTCAGCAGATGTAGTCGTCCGTTACCAGGGGGGCGTCAATGCTGGGCATACAGTTGTTGTTCAAGGTCAAACGTTTAAACTACACCTGATACCTTCTGGAATTTTGTATCCGGATACAGAGTGTATTATTGGTTCCGGTACAGTTATTGACCCAGAAGTTTTAATTGCCGAACTTGACCAACTTGAAAAACTGGGCATTTCCACTAAAAATCTGCTGATTTCAAACATAGCCCATGTCACGATGCCTTATCATCGATTGATTGACCAAGCATCGGAAGAGCGCCGGGGTAGCCAGAGAATTGGTACCACGGGTCGTGGGATTGGTCCGACCTATGCGGATAAATCAGAGCGTGCTGGTATTCGGATCATTGACCTGATGGATCCGGAAGTATTGGTAGAGAAGTTAACCTGGACGATTAATTATAAGAACGCTATTTTAGAGAAGCTCTATAATCTAGCGCCGTTAGACCCAGCTGTTGTGATCAAGCAATACCAGGAGTATGCTGAACGGCTAAGCTCTTATGTGGTCGATAGTTCCTTGAAGATTTATGAGGGGATTGAGCAAAAACGCAATATTCTGTTTGAAGGCGCTCAAGGCACACTGCTAGATTTAGATCATGGCACCTACCCTTATGTCACCTCTTCCAATCCAGTTGCTGGCGGAGCTTGTGTGGGTGCTGGTGTAGGACCGACAATGATTGATCGGGTGATTGGTGTGGCAAAAGCTTACACAACCCGAGTCGGAGAAGGACCGTTTCCCACAGAGATCCAAACTCGAGAAGGAGAGTTACTTTGTGAGCTAGGATCAGAATTTGGGACAACCACCGGTCGCCGCCGCCGTTGTGGCTGGTTTGATGCCGTCATTGGTCGCTATGCTGTTCGGATTAATGGTCTTGACTGTCTAGCGATCACCAAACTGGATGTACTCGATACCTTTGAAGAAATTAAGGTGTGCGTGGCCTATGACATTGACGGTGAAATCAGTCGGGAATTTCCTAGCAGCACTAGCGTGTTTTCCCGATGCCAGCCTGTTTACAAAACCCTATCCGGTTGGCAAACATCTACTTCTGAATGTCGGTCTTTAGATGATTTACCAAAGGAAGCCTTGGATTATCTTAAATTCCTGGCAGAACTGATGAAAGTTCCCATTGCGGTGGTTTCCTTAGGAGCCAGCCGTGACCAGACAATTATTGTGGAAGACCCAATCCATGGTCCAAAGCGAGCACTATTGGATGCTAGCGGTACACCGATAACTTCGGGAGTTTAACTGCGTTAGGGTGTCAGGGCGTCAGGGTGTCAGGGTGTCAGTCGGAGAGTTTGAATGTCACTAGTTTCCGATTCGATTAAACAGCCTGACTAACCATTGAGGTCAGCACCTCCCTCGGTGGCGGAATCGACCGGTAGCTGACCCAGAATCGCCATTAATTTGGCTACGTTATCTCGAAGAGTTAAAGTCCTACCGATGAATGTTACTGTAGAATGTCAAAAGCGACCAGAAGGTAGTAAGCCGAGAGCCTTACGCCGTTCTGGCTTGATTCCCACCGTGCTTTATGGTCACAATGGTGCAGAATCTGTATCCCTAACTATGACGGCTAAAGCAGCAGAAGACTTGCTTAAAACAGCCTCGGTTAATAATACCCTGATAGACCTCTCTATTCCTGATATTTCCTGGAATGGTCCAGTGCTCCTGCGGGAGATACAATCTCATCCTTGGAAAAATTCCCTTTACCACCTCAGTTTTTTCTCGGTGGCTTCTCAAAATAAAGTAGAGGTTGTTGTACCTCTGAAGCTAGTGGGAGAATCCGTGGGAGTTAAGCAAGGTGGAATTTTGCAGCAAAGGCTTACAACAGTAAAAGTGCAATGTCCCCCAGATAAAATTCCCGAAACCATTGATATTGATATATCAAATTTGGAACAGGGTAAGATGTTCTACATTAACGAGTTAGTCTTGCCAGAAACAGTTCAGGTTATGGATGATCCTAAATTAAGTGTTCTTGCTATCACGTCTAAATAAAGCGTTGCAGAATACAGGTAAGCATTAAGCTATCAGCAGTCAGCCGTGAGCATTAAGCTCAGGCTACGCGCACGGCTTAATGCTTAGCTTAAATCCTATTTTGTTAATTGGCGATTGAGCAGTGAGAATTTTGACTGAGAATTTTCAATTGATGAATAATAGTCCATCATAAGTATTGAACCGAAAACAATATCATTACTTTATACAGCAATGATAGAGCAATGATAGCTTGGTTATAGTTGTCTGGTAAGCTATCAGCTATCAGCGGTCAGCGATTAGCGCTACGCGCACGCGTGCGCGTTCAGCTATTAGTTTTTGAATAAAACAGGTTAGCATTCGAATAATGCTGAGTTATGTCACAGCGTTGAAGCCTGTGCCAAAAACTAGAAGCCTGTGCCACAAAGCTGACGGCTGACTGCTGACTGCTGAATGCTTACGTTGTCTGATTAAGCCAGGGGAGAGTTAAAATTTCCCTGGATTTTTTATGAATGATTAGTGGGATTGGAAGAAAATGACAGAAAACTCTCAACAGTCAAAACCTATTGATGTCTTTGGTGTCGGAAATGCTTTAGTCGATATTTTGGCACTGGTGGATGATGATTTTATCCGGGAACATGACCTGAATCGAGGGGCAATGACTTTGATGGATGCCCAAAAGCAGGGTATGATTCTACAAAATCTTGAGCATGTTTCTCTGGAACTGAGCTCAGGAGGCTCCGCTGCTAATACTATGATTGCGATCGCTCAAAGTGGTGGTAAAGGCTTCTATTCCGGTAAGGTCTCTAGAGATACCAATGGGGAATTTTACCGACAAGACTTATTGAAGGCAGGGATCCAGTTTGATGTGCATCCAGCTGAGCTATCTAGTGGTCCAACTGGTACCTGTGTGGTTCTAACTACCCCTGATGCTGAGCGTACTATGTGTACTCATCTGGGAGTGTCTACTACTTTGGCTCCTACTGATATTGATGTAGAACGACTCAGCCAATGCAAATATAGCTACGTTGAGGGCTATCTCTGGACGGGGGATGACACTCGCAAAGCTTGTATTGAGGCGATGGAACAGTCCAAGCTAAAAGGAGTAAAGAGTGCTTTTACCTTTTCCGACTTCTTTCTAGTAGAAAATTTTGCTGATGATTTCCGTAACTTGATTACAGATTATTGTGATGTGGTCTTCTGTAACGCGGCAGAAGCACAGCACTTCTGTGGAGTGGAATCCTTGTCTGATTGTGCTAGTAAAATAGGCGAGTTAGTGGATACAGCTTTTATCACTGATGGCTCTAATGGTTGTTTAGTGGTGGAAAATAAAACAATTTTCGAGGTGCCTGGATTCCCAGCTAAGGCCGTGGATACCGTAGGAGCTGGTGATGCCTTTGCCGGTGGTGTGTTGTTTGGAATCACTAATGGTTTGACCACTAAGCAAGCAGCACGTTGGGGAAACTATTTTGCTTCAAAAGTAGTACAAACTTATGGTCCACGTCTGGAGGGATCTCAGGCTGAGTCTGTCAAGGAAGTTGTTGGTAGCGATTAAGCTATTGTGTAGAGCAGTTTTCAATTGGGTGAGTTGTAGCGCCATTAAAGTTAGAACATTGATACAAGCGCACAAGCTGTTTTAGTCAACGTTTAGGTGCGACCCAAAGGTCGCACCTTGTTGTTGGAGTAAGCTGTTATGGAATCAAAATGCCACAGGATTAGCGATCGCAGTTTCTTGTCGGGTTTGGTAATTCTGTAATTTTTGAGAGGTTTGGCTGTCCTCAAACTAAATCGTAGTTTCTTCATTAACAACCTGTAAAACACTGTTGTACGGTGATGTATCACTAACAATAATCACAACCTGCCCATCTCCCGCAGATTCTTAATATCTTGTTCCAAATCTTCTACACCATAATGAACTGGGATTTGACGGCTTGCTAGTAGATGTTGAAAAGCAATACGATTAATCCCAGCAAATCGACTGGCTTGAGCAAGGGTAAGTTTTTCTTTTTGAAACAGCAAAACGGCAATTTCTTGTTTCATTTCAGCTTCAGTCATTCGAGTCGCGGTTAGAAGTTCATCAGAGATAATAATACTCATAGCTACAATTTTATTGATTATCTTTATGCTAAGGATGTTTAGAACTTGTAGATTGGGTTGACCCAAGGAAACCCAAGGACTCAAGACTATACTAATTTACTTCCTGCATCGCTGCTGAGAATGTCTGGAGTTTAGACTAAGTCGCTACCTTAATATGCGTTCGCGTAGCGGAAAGCGGTAGGATCGATTGCAATCAAACGGTCGGCTGCACGGCGTTGTTGTGCTGCTCGTGCCAACGAGGTTGTTTCAAGGGGCTTGAAATTATTTGCCTGCCAGTTTCAGTTTGCCTGCGTCGCACATCATCACAAATTGCTTGTAAGTCGTAGTTAAAAGACTTGGCATGTTGTTCTCGAATTTTGTGGATTTCTTCGAGAATTTCATCGAAATTTATCTGGTCAAGGGTCGCTGTTTCAATGACCAGGATGCAATCCTTGTTTTGTAGGTGAGGATTTTGCTGAGTGTATTCAGTAGAGATAGTTATTGAACTAACAGATTGCTGCTTGAGGCTACTGATTTTATCAATCAGGGTTTCGAGGATGAACTGTTCAGGGGAGATGCCAAGGCTTGTAGAAATTTGTTCTATTTCTTGTTGCAGTTCAGGGGAAAGGTTCATGGGAATGCCTTGGCTAGGAATACCCTTAGTCTATCCTCTAATCCAATCTGGAAAGGAACTTTAGCCAGCATTTTGAGCCAACTGCTTCAATATCTTCTCAACCTCTCGTGGGTTGCGAACTCCCAGAAACCCTATCTCCTCACTCCGTTGATGTCCATGATTGTCTTTCCATCGTCGAATTGTGATCACCAAATCACCCGAGCCATCTGCTCTCTCTTTCCGATATATATCTTTTAGTTGATCGGGTAAGTAGCTTCTGATAGTAGTTGTAGACCAACCGCCTTGAATAGAGATAGCTCGTTTATCTGTAATCAAGTAAACTGTTTTTCGTGCTGCTTGCCATACCCATAGGGGACTAGACAGCATCCCAAAACCAATGAGGACGAAAGGTAAACCAAAAAGGGCAAGAAGTTTGAACCCTAATAATGCGCTCCACATCCAAAATATGGCAAAGCTCGTCCAAGGAATACCGAACAAAACAATTGGGATAGAAGATGCTGTAAAAAAACGAGGTACAGGCTGCTCGACCCATCTTATATATTCTCGGGGTTCAAGCTCGTTATCTATTTTTATGCGGAGTTCTTTGGGTATTTTTAAGTTAATTACCATCAGGAGTGTCTTTGCTTCCTGGAAACCTGTATAGGATCAATCGAAGCACTAAATATGCACTACATCTGCTCTGAATTAAAAAAATTAGGAAATCTCGTTATCCAGGAGAATCAAGTGTTGGCTAAAAGCCATCACTATGTAATACTGAATTCACCTGGACACGAGAAAAAATATAGGAATAGTTTAATCTAATTATATCTCATAATCAGGAATTTGGACTACAATCGGGTAGCCGCGCCCAAATACCAAGATGGTAAGATTAGTTTATTATCTTGTGCCTAATTACAGTAGTTTGGATCTAAAAGAACGTCTAATCACCCACCTAGGTCAGATAGTACGCGGACGCGATCCGTATATCGCATCTGGGGGACATTTATATGTCCAGGAGTACATCCGCCAAGAATTAGAACAGTGGGGAAGCGTTGAAATTCACGAGTTTCAGGTGTCGGGAAAAACCCATTATAATCTGATTCTGAATCTACCGGGAAAAGAGGCGAAACCGCAACAGTTTGCTCCGATTTTAATTGGCGCTCACTATGATGCGGTACCTGGAAGCCCAGGAGCAGATGATAATGCTACCGGTGTAGTGGTGCTCTTGGAGTTAGCAAGAGCCTTTGCCACTCAAGCGCCTACACACCCAGTCAGACTGGTAGCATTTGATATGGAAGAGTATGGATTGCTCGGAAGTGCTGCCTATGCTGCCTATTTAAAGGAACAACAGCAACCCTTGCGGTTAATGCTGTCTTTGGAAATGTTAGGGTATTGCGATCGCACTCCCAATTCCCAAACCTACCCACCAGGACTAAAGTATTTTTACCCCAATCAGGGGGACTTCATTACCTTAGTGGGAAACTTGACAACAATCCTTGACTTGAGGCATTTAGCTCGCCGTATCCGCCAAGCTGGGATCCCTTGTCAGTGCTTACCACTACCATCACGAGGAATAATCGTTCGTGAAACCAGATTCAGTGACCACGCTCCATTTTGGGACCAAGGTTATCGAGCTTTGATGGTAACCGATACAGCATTTCTGCGCAATCCCCATTACCATAAACCAAGCGATCGCATTGATACCCTAGATTTAGATTTTCTCACTGGTGTCTGTCGCGGCTTAATCGCTGGTGTTGGTAATCTTGTCTAGGGGAATCGGGAATCGGGAATCGGGAATCGGGAACAGGGAACAGGGAACAGGGAACAGGGAACAGGGAACAGGTAACAGGTAACAGGGAATCGGGAATCGGGAAGAAGTCTTGAAAACTACTTCTTCCCGATGTTCCCTAAATACCCAGAACTATGTACTTAACAAAATCCCAAACCCCTATAAGAGTATTAATCACCAATTGGGTTAACATCTCCGACAAACCTCAACAAGTCTGTCATAGTAAATGTTCCTGGTTTTTCAGAAGGAAGTATTGGTGTCCACTGGGAGCAACGGGATAAAAATGAGTTGCGATCGCCTTCGATCAGACCAACAAAAACTTCCGCCAAAATACGGCTTCCTACATCCCCCAAACGCACTGATTTACCTTGGATTTGGGCTTCTTTGAGGATATAGTACCACAAGGGTGACTTAAAATCAAAACCAAACTGGGCGGCAACATTGCCATCTTGCCCTGTGGAGATCTCCTCCTTACTCAAGGGCTCGAATCCCATGCAGCGAGCCACATCTTGACCAGCAGGTAACCCAAGGTTACGACCACGCAACAGATTTCTCACCGCTAGGGAACTAGGTGGTGGAACATTAGGCAAATTCTTGAGGGGGTCAACTAGAAATGGATCAAGTTGGCGGCTCAAGTTAACCGGTACATTAGAATCGATCGGGAAGAAGCGACGCCAGTCAATTATCCAATCACTGGGAATTGGAACAATTTGACCGGATTGAGCAGTGAATAAAAACAGCAGTTGTAAGGTTGCAGGAGTTACCCCACCAGGACGAGACGTAAACACTCGGTTGTAGTCATAATCCGCACGAATCATGCTGTGTCCGAGACGGTAAGCTGCTACAGAGAACTCCACAGGCATGAACGGCTCCTGACCAAACTTGAAGAAGCGCCGACCGCCTTTAAGTACTTCTTTTAGCTGCTTCTGGTCAATGACGCGAGACAAGAAGTCGAAAAGTACAATCCACTGATAGTGCCAAACTACCAATTCTCGGGCTGCCTCAAAGGTAGACTTGCCCATGATAGAGTCTGATTGAATGCTGCCATCACGGATGCCCTCAACTATCTTATTGTGAAACTTCAGAAAAGCTAGGTGGGTCTGGGCAACAATTAAATTTTCATCATTACGTGGGTCACCAATGATGGCCAGAGTACTAGGAGAACGAGGCAGATCGTTGGGCAGTTCTGTGGCAATAGAGGGATCGCCACCACCAGGTTGTTGGTTGGTTTTGCCAATTAAAAACAGATCTGAGTCATCGATTTGGTAGAGATACGGTTGAACCTCAGGACCAGAACCATACATACTATCAAGATCCAGCTTTGGCGTGCGAAAATTTTTCACCGCCAAGGGGTCAACCATCATATCTCCGAGAGCAGTGGTATCGAAGGTAATGTCATGATCGATGAATTGACCCAAATAAGTGTAACCAGCAGGTACATTGATATTATCCCCCTTGGGATTATTAGGGTCAGTATCATTCATGGCGTTCCCCAGCTGAGTCAAACCCTCTTCTGAAGGGGTGAAAGCAGGTAGATTGGGAAACATTCTGCCAAACTTACCTGTGGGGGCAAATTCACTGAGGGGTTGATGCTCACCCTTACGAGGGCCAAATCCATGGCGTCTTAACATAATTCTGCTGCTCTTATAGCTGTTTTTGTGGTTTATATATCCACTATGAGCTACCAAACGGATTAATAACAGTACCCTCGAGGGTGAAATTTTTTGCAACGATATGTTGTATAGTGCTACGGGCAAGTCAGAAGTCAGAAGTCAGAAGTCAGAAGTCAGAAGGTGGGCAGTGCATCAAACCGACCAGATCAGCTCGGCTTTGGGCGTTAAGCACCTAAACAAAATTAATTACCTACTCCGAATCTCTGTAACCCTTACATTGTAAGGCTTTGAGTTTTAGAAAATGGGTAATTAATTTTGTGCACCTGCTTACTACAGCAACTAGTTGCCATGGATAAGGTCTAAACTGGGTTGTTAATGACCAAAGACCCTGAGGGCGCAAGCTCCTGGATTCTATCCATGGGGTTAGCCCGAACAGGAATTTATTCCCTAACTGCCCGGAAATTTTAGTCCTAAGATATCGACTATAATAGAAAGCAATGCATCAATACCAAGGAGGTGATTTTAAGTGTTGGTTATGGAATTCAAGGCTGTCCTTCAAGAGCCTCAAAAGTTGGCAATAAATGAAGCCATTAGAACGGCTCGTTTTGTCCGTAACAAGGTACTTCGGTATTGGATGGACAATCGTGGAACAGGGAAGAAAGAACTCTATCGATACAACACTCAAATAAGGGAAGAGTTTGAATTTGTTAAAGACCTCAATAGTCATGCTTGCCAAGCCTCTGTTGAAAACGTAGAACGTGCTATCAAACGTTTCTTCGATAACTGCAAAAATAAAATTCCTGGAAAGAAGGGTTATCCTCGTTTCAAGAAACATTCTAGGTCAGTGGAGTATAAGCAATCTGGATGGAAGTTATCCCCAGATAAGAAGTCCATAAAATTCACCGACAAGAAGGGTATCGGAAAAGTCAAGCTCAAGGGTAACTGGGACTTGTGGAGATTCGAACAAAAATTAATCAAGCGAGTTCGGATTGTCCAAAAAGCCGATGGTTACTATGTCCAGTTTTGCGTCAAAGTAGACAATTCAGAACCATTAGAAGCCACTGGCTTTACTGTTGGATTGGACGTAGGCTTGAAGGAGTTTTATACCGACTCTGACGGATACTCTGAACCTAATCCCAGGTTTTACAAAAAAGGTGAAAAGCGCGCCATATTTTATCAACGTCGAGTTTCTCGAAAAAAGAAAGGCTCTGCTAACCGTAAAAAAGCAATTAATAGACTAGGTAGGACACACCTTAAAATAAGTAGACAACGTGAAGAGCACGCCAAGAGACTGGCGCGCTGCGTAATCCGGTCTAACGACCTGGTCGCCTACGAAGATTTAAGAGTTAAAAACCTGGTTAAAAACCACTGTTTAGCTAAGTCTATTAACGATGCAGGTTGGTACCAATTTCGAGAGTGGTTAGAGTATTTCGGCCAAAAGTTTGGTCGGATAACTGTCGCAGTTAATCCAGCCTACACAAGCCAAAATTGTTCCAGCTGTGGTGAAGTTGTCAAGAAATCTTTATCGACTAGAACCCATGCCTGTAAATGCGGGTGTCGGCTGGATCGTGATCACAATGCTGCTAAAAATATCCTAACCAGAGCCTTGGGTACCGTGGGGCACACGGAAACTTATCAAAACGCTTGGGGAGATCTGTCCTCTACTCTTCCTGGTTCCGGCCTGGTTGAGCAAGACGGGTCTGTGAGCCAAGAATCCCCTGCCTTCTAGGCATGGGGAGTGTCAATGCTATATCGATGTCTGTTTCATCGTAATCATCCACTAAAACCATTAGGAGCAACTTATGAGCGTTGTGGCTGCGAGAAAATATCCTGATAAACTAGTTTTTGCCTCCGATAGCATTCGGCTGTCAGGATACCTCAAGCAAACTCACCGGGTGACTGGGGATGAGTGGGGCAAGCTATTTGAAATCAATAACATGATTATTGGCGGCGTGGGTTATACCATGGAACTGAGTTTTATGCAAATATTTGCCAGAAACCATTCTCCAGCCGCTCCTACCGTTGAGGCTGTTCTCGATTTTATTGTGGAATTTTATAGTTGGGCAAAGGATAAAGACGATACCTTTGGTCGCAGAAATGAATATTTGTTAGCAGTAGAACAGGATATTTTTTGTATCAGTGATGGCTATCTCGTAGATAAAATTAATGAATTTGGTGCCATTGGTGCTGGACAAGATTATGCTCTGACCGCAATGTATTTAGATAAAACCCCTGAAGAAGCGGTAGCGATTGCTAATGAGCTTTGTGTGTATTGCTCTCCTCCGATTAATGTGATTACTAAGGAAATCAGCGACATCTGACTTGGGTATAGTGCTGAGTACTAAGCTTTTTTGACGGTTGACGGTTGACGGTTAACTGTAAACCAGACCCTGCAAACCAGAGATTAGTACCCAGCACTAAAAACTCAGCTTAATCCTGTTTA
>NZ_JAAHHS010000197.1 GCF_010692395.1 Moorena sp. SIO3H5 | reverse complement strand
TCTTTGGTGGTAACAGTCTTAGAAGGCTGCAAGGTAAGCCTCTCGATCAGATTGATCTCGATAAACTTAAGAGTATCAATCCTTATGATGCTGGGTCATTAAGAGCAGCAGCTAATTCCCCAATCCAAGGCTCTAGCGCTGATATAATCAAAATTGCTATGATTAATTTGTATCAAGAATTACAGAAATATCAGGCGCGGTTGCTATTACAAGTCCATGATGAATTAATCTTTGAAATTCCCCCTGATGAATGGGAAGAATTGCAGGTAAAAATTCGGGAAACTATGGAATCCGCAGTTGAGTTAACTGTTCCTTTAGTTGTGGAAATACATGCTGGGGAAAATTGGATGGAAGCGAAATAAGGCAATAGTGCGTAGGGTGTGTTAGGGGTGGACTTGTCGTTATTTTTATCCTCGTAGCCAGGGTTGGAATAGTCCGCCCCGTAACGCACCACTATGAAAGGATCTATATAATGTCTAATATCAAGTCAGGTTGAATACCTATAATTAGAGGCAGGGACTGATAAAGGTAAACATGAATCTGTTACGTATTTATGACATAGACGGCACTATCACAAAGCCAGGTAATGATTTATGGTATTTAACCACTCGTTCTTTGTCTTCCAATCCCAGCTTATTTGACAACTATGTTGAATTATGGAAGAAGAGTATGAAGAATGGAGAATCTCCATATGAAGCATCGAAGTTAATGATGCAAAAGGGGATTGAATGTATGGGGGAAAACAGCAACCCATCTCGAATCAAACAACGGGCAAGAGAAGTATGTGAAGAGATTATTCAAAACAATCAATATTATTCAGCTGCGATCACTCACATCTGTGCATCTATAGATGCTAATTTTAAAATTGTTTTCTCAACAACCAACTATAGGGAGGGTGCTGAAGCGTTTGTAGAAATATTAGTAGAGAGCGGCTTACTTAAAGATTATCATCAAGAGCAAATCATTACTTCTGGTACTATTGTTGATTGGCAAATGGTATCAGTTACTCATTTTAACATGGGGGAAGATAAGAATATTGGTATCTCTAAAGCCTTAAACATTCCAATTGACCAATTATCCAATCAGACAAATGCAGTTTATGGTGATGATCCCAAAGGAAATGATGTAGGTATTTTGTCTCTTTCATCAAAAGCCTTTGTGATAGCCAATCCCAAAAACTCAGAAGTGTCTATCCCTGCAAATATGATTCGTACTTCATGGGAAGATATCCTCGAAAATTACTTCTAAGGCTAGAGATACAAAACCATTCGCAAACCATCATGTACCTCCTCCTGTAAATAGTCTGGAAGTGAGCCGATGCGTTCAGTTATAAATACTTTGTCAACTGTGAAAATCTGAGAAACATTAGCCACAGAATCTCTAGATAAGCCTGATACTTTGCTAGGCAACAATACGTTGCCTGGGGCTTCCGCTAGCTGAATATTCGAGGTGATGATTAGGACGATAACCGTATTGATAGGGCTCTGATTAAAAAGATCATCTTGAATTATCAAAACAGGACGACGATATCCTGATTCAGAACCTTTTGGATCAGGCAGATTTGCCCACCAAATTTCTCCACGATACATCACCATTCCTCATCAGGCAGAGACATGAACTGTATTTTTGCCATTACCGAATCTAGCTCAGAATACTCCTTAGAGTAGACTTCATTCAGCTTGTGTAAAATTTGATGGCGATTGTACCTTTTAAGATAAGCTTTTAATGCTTTTAGGTAGAGTTCACTACGCGACAAGCCCATCTGTTGAGCAAGGGCTTCTGCCTCTTCAAAAACTGAGTCTGGAAGTGAAATTGCAGTTTTCATAGTGACCTTAGAAACAAGCCATAATCGTTAATTATACCTTGGTTATACCAAGATTGCAATAGCTCCAGCACTTAGGAAACATTTTTTTTGCCTGTCCTCTAGAATAGCCCCTACAGAGAAGAAGGTAGCCTCATAGATAGTTTAATTTCTGACTCTAAAGGTAAGGTAAAAGAAAGTTATAAATTTATATAAAGCAGGCAATTCTTCTACCAAACTCAAGGTTACACATCCGTCTGTTTTGCTGCCGTTGCAGTCACAGAGGTAACGATAGGACGGTTTATTTACCCGAAGGTGCATTCGCGAATTGCTATTTTATAAAAAACGCTACGATTTTAAAAAATAACCTTTAATTCAAAAGCGATGGAAACTCAAGACTTAAAAACACTGATTAAAGAAAGCATCCGAGAAGTTTTGATAGAATAAATACTATTACTTTGTCATAGGTTAATGCCTTACGTTAATGATCAACAGCAACAAGAGCTTGACACCACTTTTAGCTTACCTCAAGACTATGAAACTGAAGACGTGACTGATCTGACAGATTGGATTAAAAATGACCATTAAATTCCGCAAGAGTGCGATTAAATTATTAGAGTATACTGATAATTAAACTATTCCCATCACAGAAATTATTCAAAGTCAATAAGCTTGGTAAATAATCACTCCGGTAACGATCAAGGAATTTTATATAACGATTTAAAGGGTAAGTTATTAGGGGTAAATTTTGATTTACTCTAGTTTTAGAAGACAATTTGTGAGCGTTAAAATGTTTATACTCAGATCTGGCACCATTGGGATTAATCGTCGGTGGGCAGTGCTTACCTACGCCTAAAGTCCAGCTGATATGATCTGTCTCAAGCACTGCCCACCCTACTTGCTTTCACCTTTTTATTCCCATCAAATCCATAGGTTTCCCCCTTTTATCTATCGGTAGTTTTTACCGATTGAGAATCAATTGAAACTGCAGTAGATTATGGGTTTCTTCCTGCCGCTATTCTGACTTTCTTTCTTAAAGTTTCATTGATTTGCGACCAAATTCCCTTTCTTTGTCTTGATGCAGCGCGGTCTTGGGGAAACCACGGCAGTCGCTCATGGTTTTGGGTCTGTGTGCGGAACCTGCGTCCGCACCTGTCTTGATGCAGTCGCTCATGGGGGAAACCACGGCAGTCGCTCATGGGGGGAACCACGGCAGTCGCTCATGGGGGAAACCCCCAAGACCGCGCTGCCTCCCCAAGACCGCGCTGCCTTCCCAAGACCGCGCTGCATCGCTGTAAGCCCCGTGGGAACCCCCAAGACCGCGCTGCCTCCCCAAGACCGCGCTGCATCGCTGCCATTTACGAAAATAACTCGAAACTGTCTGCCAAGGGGGTAAATCGTGAGGTATAGCTCGCCAGCGACATCCTTCTCCTAACAAGTAGAAAATACCATTGACTACTTCTCTTAAATCTACGTTGGCTTTTGGTCCTCTTGGTAATGGTTTAGGCAATAAAGGTTCAATTATTTCCCATTGAGTATCACTTAAGTCGGAGGGATAAGGTTTTTGCTTCATAATATGATAATATTAAATTAATCATACATTAGCAATTCATTTAAGTAAGCTTTTTTTATATTTTCTTTATAAACAGTCTCTAAAACTTGATGATAGTTTGACTTTAATTTTTGGGCTATAACGATACTTAAAAAGTTTTGTCAAGTACATTTTATACAAAATTATATGAGCTTACCCTGAATAATAACCCTCGACCTTCTTTCAGTGCTTTTATAAATAAATCTTATATATTATATAAGATTTATTTATAAATTAATTTTCTTATTTTTTGCTGGCTCTGTGATACCTTCGAAGATGGCTAAATAAACAAAGTGTAGAAACTACCCTTAACACTCTTCCTTACTTAAAAAGGTTGGTTCAAAGTTGGTTAAGAAATGTAACAAGCACTTGTCATATCTGTCACATCTCTTGTAGATAGATAAATAAGGAGAAATAGATGAGTAATTCAAAAGAACTAGCCATTTCTGATGTCGTGGTTCCCCAGACAGAAACAGAAAAGCAGCTTGCTGAAATATGGAAAGACGTTCTCAGTGTTGAGACAATCAGTATAGAAGATCGCTTTATGGATATCGGGGGTAACTCAATAAATTTGATTGAAGTGGTTAATCAGGTAACAGAAAAGATGGGGGTTAGCATCAAAGCTCGGTTGTTTTTTGATAAGCACAAATCAACAATTGCTGAACTGAGTAAAGAAATTGATGCGATCAGAGGGCAAACATATTAGCAGTTTACTTTCTCGGTGAGTAAAAAAGTATATGAAAACTATGGCGAAAGCTGAACTCAGTTATTATCTTTCTGTGGAAGAAAAACAATTTTTTCGAGACAATGGCTATATTGGACCTTTTAATCTGTTTCCACCAGAAGAGATAATTGAGTTGTGGCAGGAAATTAGGATGGAACTTTTGGACAAGGAAACGGCCCCTTTTCCTAAAAGTAACATGAACTATGACCGTCATCTGGATATCCAGGCTTTGAATGATATTATCTCTCACCCAAAAGTAGTTCACCGAGTTAGTAGTATTTTGGGTCCAAATGTACTGTGCTGGAGAACAGCTTGGTTTCCCAAATATCCTGGTGATGAAGGTACAGACTGGCATCAAGCAGAAAGCTTCGTAGAGTTTGAAGGCAAGTCAAAGCTAGTGCCTACGGAGTCTCATGATGAACCTTGGGAATTGACTGCTTGGGTGGCATTTAGTGAATCTACCCGGGAAAATGGCTGTATGAAAGTAATGCCCGGTACTCACAACACCTGGTACTTTGACGAGCACCGTAACATTGAGTTTGAGCCAGAGAAGATCAACAAAAAACTCACCGGGGGTAAAAAAACTGGGGTTTATGGCTATGACTACTATAAACTGAAACTAGATCCTAACTGGGAACCCGATGAATCCCAAGCGGTACACCTGGAGATGCAACCGGGTCAATTTATTCTGTTTACCTCTAGATGTATGCATGGTTCAGAACCAAATACCTCTGAATCATCGATACGTTACGGCTGGTCAACACGCTTCGTCCCCACAGACGTGAGAGTATATCCAGATTGGGACTCGTTTCAGCACTTTGGAGAAGTATTTCCTTTAGAACGGTATGCAACTGTTCTAGTGGCTGGGGAAGATACTTACAAACACAACAAAATTAGACGACCTTTGGGACAGTAACCTCAGGAGATTTGTTGCCGAAGTATTTGATCACTTTAAGACAGACAAGGGAGATAAAAATGAAAACAATCACTGATCAACCCAGATACTATCTTTCTGTGGAAGAAAAACAATTCTTTCAGGAAAATGGCTATATTGGACCTTTTACTCTCTTCCCACCAGAAGAGATGCTTGAGTTATGGTATGGGATCAAGATGGATCTGTTGGACAAGGAAACGGCTCCTTTCCCAAACAACAAAATGAACTATGACCGCCATCTGGATATCAAGGCTCTCAATGATATCATCTCTCACCCAAAAGTTGTTGATCGTGTTAGTAGTATTTTGGGTCCAAATGTACTGTGCTGGCGAACAGAGTGGTTTCCCAAATATCCGGGTGATGAAGGTACAGACTGGCATCAAGCAGAAAGCTTCGTAGAATTTGAGGGAGAGTCAAAGCTGGTTCCTACTGAGTCTCACGATGGACCTTGGGAACTGACTGCTTGGGTAACCTTCAGTGAAGCCACTCGAAAAAATGGTTGTATGAAAGTCATGCCAGGTACTCACACTACCTGGTACTTTGATGAACATCGGAACATTAAGTTTGAGCCAGAGAATATCAACCAAAAACTTACCAAAGGCCAAAAATCTGGTTTCTATGGCTATGACTACGATAAACTGAAACTCGATCCAAATTGGGAACCAGATGAATCCCAAGCGGTACACCTGGAGATGGAACCGGGTCAATTTTTCCTGTTTACCTCTCGCTGTATGCATGGTTCTGAATCAAATACCTCTGAATCATCGATACGTTACGGTTGGTCAACACGCTTTGTATCGGCAGATGTGAGAGTATATCCAGATTGGGATTCTTTTGAGCACTTTGGGGAAAAGTTTATCCTGGATCGCTATTCAACTGTTCTAGTGGCTGGGGAAGATACTTACAAACACAACAAAGTGAGACAACCTCTGTAGAGAACTTGTCAAGTATTCTCGGCAAACCGGGTTTCCCATGAGGAGGACAAGGAAATATCAGTATTTCCTCAAAAGAACCCCGGTTTCTTGACTGGCTCTCTGGGAGAGGGACTTCCTAGCATACCTTCATGGCAACATATTAGTTATAAGCCAATGCAAACAGATAATTCATCCTGGTTAATTTTTGATGAAGCCAAAAAATGTGAGGCATCCAAGATGCGTTTATTTTGTTTTCATTATGCAGGTGCAGGGGCTTCTATTTTCCAGGATTGGTCTAGAGCGCTCCCTGATGAAGTTGAGTTAGTCGCAATTCAGTTACCTGGCAGGGAAAAGCGTTGTTATGAACCGTTAATGTCCAATATTGAGGACATTAATCTTGTACTAGCTCAAGAGTTGTCGCCGTTTCTGTCCAAACCCTTTGCTTTTATGGGTCATAGCATGGGTGCATTGATTGCTTTTGATCTGATTAGAGTATTACGTCAACAAGAACTCGGACAACCCCAATTTATAATAATTTCAGGGTTTGATGCTCCCCAGCTAAGACCAAAAGAATCCTCAAATATGCACCAGTTGCCTGATGATGAATTTGCTCAAGCAATTCGCGATTATAACGGGATACCTGAAGTGATTGCTCAAAATGAGGAATTGTTTGAATTGCTGCTTCCACGCTTCCGATCGGACATCAAACTGGGAGAAACTTATATTTATAAAGATGAAGATCCACTGGACTGCCGGATCATTGCTTTATATAGTACGGAAGATTCATTTGTTAGTAAGAGCGGTATGTATAGTTGGCAAGAACAAACTAAGGGGGAGTTTGAACTCTATACTTTCCCTGGGGACCACTTCTTCCTGCACAGTGCAGAAGACTTAGTGCTTAACACTATCTGCACAGAATTACAGCGATCTATTAAGGCTAATGAGAATTGTTCGACGGAAGTAGCATTGCAAAAATAATAGCTGAATAACCATCATCTAAAAGGATGAAATCACCATGGGTAAAAACATTGCTAATCTTGTGACAAGACATAGTCAAAAATCTCCTCATAAATGTGCAATAACAGATGGAAAAACCGAAATAACCTATGGTGTCTGGGAGGCAGCGAGTAACCGCTTTGCAGGAAAGTTAATCGAGATGGGTTGTCAAAAAGGCGATCGCGTAGTGGTACTAGCCAGTAAGCAGACTATACTCATGGTTGGTATACTGGGCATATTTAAGGCAGGCTGCATCCATGTGCCCCTAGATCAGAAGATGCCCGTCAATCGTCTTAATAAAATCATTACAGAAATCATTCCTAGTGTGATATTGACAGACCAAGAATTATTGCATTTGGTCAGGGAAAATGTTTCAAAGGAAGTGAAAATAGTTCTAATCGAGCAATTACACCCTCTAATCACCGACAGCACAGTAGAGGAAAAAGATATATTGCCACAAATTGAAAGTGAAGATATTGCTTATTGCATTTATACATCGGGCTCAACTGGAGATCCTAAAGGAGTATTGATTAAGCATGGCAGTGTCATAGATTTTTTTGAGGGAACTCGAGAGTTTTATGATGTAGATGAAGATTCACGTTGTGTGAGTTTCTCACCTTTTCATTTTGATGCATCAGTGATGGATATACTATTTCCCCTTTACCAAGGAGCATGGCTATATTTATATAGTGATGTTGTCTTACATGAGTTGCTGTTTGAGGTAATCAAAAATAACTCAGTAACTCATTTTGCTGCTTTCGGTTCAATGTTAGGCTTGATTGCGCAAACAAAAGAGTTCCACGATGTTATCCTTAAAGAGCTCAAAACAATTCTCACTGGTGCAGATGTTCCCGATATCAAAGTGATCCAAAAATGGTTGGGAAAGGGTGAGAACATCAAAATTATCAATGGCTACGGACCGACTGAGGGAACTTGTGCTTGTGCAGCCTATATCATCCGCGATCGAGATCCAAATCGTCGTGAGCTATATCCTATTGGCAAACCCTTGAAAAATGCTAAGCTATATCTAGTAGATCAGCATAATCAGGAGATCTACGATCCAGAAATACCGGGAGAACTCTTGATCGGTGGCACTCACGTTATGGCGGGCTATTGGAACCGAGAGCAGGAAAATAAAGAAAGACTTGTTGAATTCAAGGGGATAATTTGCTACAAAACTGGTGATATTTGTAAGTACCTAGCAGATGGAAACCTATTCTTTTTAGGACGGAATGATAATGAAGTGAATGTGGGTGGGTATAGAATTAACCTCAACGGAATAAAGCAAGTCATTAATAGACTCCATTGGGTGGAAAATTCAGAGGTAGTGACAATCGAATCTAAGTATGGAGAAAAAATGTTGGCTGCGGCTCTGATGTTGGCAAATGAGACGTCAAAATATAGTGCATTGAAACAAGTCAAAGAGCATTTAAACCAAGAATTACCACAGTATATGGTACCGAGGCAGATTGTCGTTATGGAAAAATTTCCTCAGCTATCCTCTGGAAAAACAGATCGAAAAACACTATCGTCTCTCTTAGAGAGGGAGTTGCTTGCAAGTAAAGCGGATTAAGATATTTCTGATAATCGAGGTAGCATTGTAATTGATTGCTGAAAAGTGGCAGACAACAAACCTTGGTGATCTATGCGGTAATTCAATGTGTCTCTAAACACTAAACAATGAAGGATAATCCTATGGCTCTACATCAAAAAAACTATGATGAGGTAACTCATAAACTTTCCACCAGCTTTGGTGGTTCATTACAGCTCCCCTCAAATTCTCCAACACTTCTATGCGATCTGTTAGCGCGAGCAGCTTTAACGAATAAAGGAATTACCTATATTCAGGAGGATGGCTCAGAACAATACCAATCCTATCAAGACTTACTACTAGATGCCAAAAGGATATTGGCAGGCTTAAGACAATGGGGTCTTAAACCACAAGATAAGGTGATCTTGCAATTGGAAGAAGGACATGATTTTATTCCAGCCTTTTGGGGTTGTCTATTAGGTGGATTTATTCCTGTACCTCTATCTATCGCCCCTACTTACCAGCAATTAAATAATGTTACTAAAAAGTTACAGAATGCATGGCAGATGCTAGAGCATCCGCTGATATTAACCAACCGAGAGCTTGCTCCTGAGATTCGGTCTCTATCAACTCATCTAAATTTGAGGGATTTTCAGACAGGTGTCATTGAAGATCTAAGGAAGCAAGATCCAACTCAAGAAATTTACCGAGGGCAACCAGATGAATTGGCCTTGCTCTTGTTAACGTCTGGCAGTACTGGACTCCCAAAAGGAGTCATGTTGAGCCATAGGAATATTTTGAGTGAGTCTGCGGGCACGATCCAGATGAATCACTTCGATTCTGAGGCGGTAACCTTGAATTGGATGCCCCTAGATCATGTGGGGGGGATTATTATGCTGGGCGTTATGGCAGTGTATCTAGGGTGCCAACAAGTTCATGCACGAACTAAATATATTTTGCAAAACCCACTCCATTGGTTGGCTTTAATTGAACGACATCAAGCAACAATTTCTTGGGGACCGAACTTTGCTTATTCCCTCATCAATGACTTAGTTCAAGATGCTGAAGCAGGGTCATGGGATTTATCATCCATAAGTTTCTTAGTGAATGGAGGAGAACAAATTTCGCCTAAAGTCGCTCGCCGATTTTTGACATTAATGAAGCGACAAGGATTAGCAGAAACGGTATTACGTCCAGCTTTTGGCATGTCAGAAACCTCTGGAACCATTACTTGGTCTGATCAGTTTTCCCTCAGCAATACCTCAGATGACATGTCCTTTGTCGGTTTAGGGCGTCCTATTCCTGGAGTTTATCTGCGAATTGTCAATGATGACGAGGAAGTCGTTGATGAAGGTGTGATCGGTAAGCTCCAAGTGAAAGGGGTATCAATCACTAGTGGTTACTATCAAAACCCTGAGACAAATCAAACTGCATTTACTGCGGATGGCTGGTTTAGGACGGGCGATTTAGGCTATCTAGAGAATGGGTACCTTGTTTTAACAGGGCGAGATAAGGACGTAATTTTGATCAATGGAGTTAATTACCCTGCCCATGAAATTGAAGCAGTAGTGGAAGAAGTGGATGGGGTTGAAATTTCCTTTACAGCTGCCTGCGCTATACAAGGTAAAACGAATTCGTCTTCATCAGATCAACTCGCAATTTTCTTTAATGCTGTTGAAGCAAATATTCAGACCAATCCTGAAGTTCTCAAAAGACTCATAAAAAAAATTAGAGGTGCTGTTGTTCAAAATATAGGAATTAATCCCGATTATCTTCTACCGGTCAACAAGAAATCTATTCCTAAAACAGCAATCGGCAAAATCCAGCGTCAAAAGTTAAAGCAGCAATTTGAAGCAGGAGAATTTGAGCCTTTAATCCAGACGGTAGGGCAGTCTCTGAGAATTATGGGATCTCAGGAAACAGCCTTACCTCAAACTGAGGTAGAACAGGTGATAGCCAATATTTGGCAAGATGTTCTCGACTTAGATAAGATCGGCTTGCAAGAGAATTTCTTTGAATTAGGTGGTCATTCCCTCTTACTGCTAACGCTACAAAGTCGGCTCCAAGAATCTTTTGGCAAAGAATTGTCAATTGCACAGATGTTTCGCTATCCCACCATTGAGGCGTTGGCTAAATATTTCACCCAGACGCAACCTGAAGATATAGCAGCCCAACAGGGGTATGCACGTGCGCAGATTCGCCAACAAGTTCGTAGAGCGGACTCAACAGAGATTGCGGTGATTGGGATGTCAGGTAAATTTCCAGGCGCAGATAATCTCGATCAATTTTGGCAGAACTTACGGAATGGAACGGAGTCCATTACCTTTTTCTCGGATGAAGAACTATTAGCTTCTGGCATCGATCCGAAGCTTTTAAGTAATCCTAATTATGTCAGAGCAAGTCCAATTCTTTCTGAGGTGGAATATTTTGATGCTGACTTCTTTGGCTATAGTCGCAGAGAAGCTGAATTAATGGATCCTCAACAACGATTACTCCTAGAATGTGCCTGGGAGAGCTTGGAAGATGCAGGGTATAATCCTCTGACTTATTCAGGTTCTATTGGTTTGTATGCAGGATCGCAGTTAAATACTTATTTCATCCACAATCTTCTGCCTAACCGTGGTAATTTCGATAGCCAAGATGATTTACGAGTGCTGACGCCCGATTCTATCGGCGGTCTTCAGATGATACTTGCTAGTGATAAGGATTATCTGACAACACGTATCTCCTATAAATTGAACCTAACTGGACCCAGTGTCAGTATGCAAGTGGCTTGTTCAACCTCGCTCGCGACAGTTCACACAGCGATCCAGAGCTTGCTCAGTGGAGAATGTGACTTGGCACTGGCGGGAGGGGTTTCGGTGCAGGTGCCTCAACAGGTGGGACATCTTCACCAAGAAGGGCTCCTGGGCTCGCCTGATGGTCATTGCCGAGCCTTTGATGCCCAAGCAGAAGGAACCATTTTCGGCAGCGGTGTTGGCTTGGTAGTCTTGAAGCGCATGGATGCAGCTCTCGCAGATGGCGATCGAATCTATGCAGTCATTAAGGGTTCTGCCATGACGAACGATGGAAACAACAAAGTTGGGTATGCTGCGCCCAATGGGGAAGGACAGGCCAGGGCGGTGGCTGAGGCAATTGCAGTGTCTAATGTCAACCCTGAGACGATTACCTATGTGGAAGCTCACGGCACGGGAACATTGCTTGGAGACCCGATCGAAGTCAGTGCCCTCAGTCAAGCATTTCAGACTCAAACTCAACGCAAACAGTTTTGTGCCCTTGGCTCTGTCAAAACTAATGTGGGGCATCTACAAATCAGCTCCGGCATTGTGGGATTGATCAAGACCATCCTCTCCCTTTATCACAAACAAATCCCCCCTAGTCTCCATTTTGAAACACCGAATCCTAAAATTGACTTTGCCAATAGTCCGTTTTTTGTGAATACAACGCTCTGTGAGTGGGAAACAAATGGTCATCCTCGACGAGCAGGGGTTCACTCCTTTGGGATTGGGGGGACCAATGCTCATGTGGTCTTGGAGGAAGGGCCAGACCAGAAAAAACAACAAACTAAAAACGAAGATGGAGTCAAGATTGAGACGCGATCACACAATATTCTCACCTTGGCTGCTAAGACAGCACCTGCCCTGCAAGGGTTAGTGAAGTGCTATCAAAGCTATCTGAATACCAATGCCGAGGTGGATCTAAGGGATATTTGTTATACGACCCATGTAGGGAGAGCACACTTCGATCGCCGTTTGGCAATTGTGAGTGATTCGATCCCCGATCTGCGACAAAAGCTAGCACAGGTTTTGAATGATCAGGGTGAGTTTAACCCAGAACAGGTTCTGCAGTCCGATCAAGGAAAGACTCATGCCTCAACTCGATCCCAAATTGCTTTCTTGTTCACGGGTCAAGGGTCGCAATATCTGAACATGGGGCGACAACTGTATCAAACTTGGTCTGTTTTTCGAGAGGCAATCGATCAATGTAACCATATTTTACAGCCAGAACTTGAGGTTTCTTTGATTGATGTTCTGTATCCGAAAACAGCAGATGATCAGAGTGCCGATTGGCTAGATAAACCAATATATACTCAACTGGCTTTGTTTGCGATAGAATATGCCTTGGCTCAATTATGGCAGTCCTGGGGGATTCAGCCAGCAGTGGTGATGGGACATGGTGTAGGTGAGTATGTGGCAGCGACGATCGCGGGGGTCTTTGATTTAGAAACAGGACTAAAACTGATTACTGCTCAAGGTCAATTGATGCAGCAGTTGCCTACCGGGGGATCGATGGTTTCGGTGATGGCCTCTGAAGAACAAGTGCGATCGCTGATTTCTACCCATGTAGAAACAGTTTCCATTGCAGCGATTAATGGACCTGAAAGTGTGGTGCTCTCGGGTGCAGCAGAGGTTTTAGAGGCGATCGTCAGCAAGCTTGAATCAGCAGGTATAAAGACCAAGTCCCTGCAAGTTTCCCATGGGTTTCATTCTCCCCTGATGGACCCGATGCTGGCTGATTTTGCCACGGTGGCTGAACAACTCACTTATCATTCCCCTCACATTCCCTTGATCTCAAATATGACGGGGGTAAAAGCAGACGAACAAATCGCCACTGCTCAGTACTGGGTCAATCACATTTGTCAACCAGTCCGGTTTGCCCATAGTATGGAAGCATTATCTGAACTCGGGTATGACTGCTTTCTAGAAATTGGACCCAAGCCCATTTTATTGGAGATGGGGCGTCAATGCCTCCCAGAAGGGACAGGGGTGTGGTTACCGTCTCTGCGTCCGACAGTAGATGATGAGCAACAGATGCTCTCTAGTTTGGGGCAGTTATATATGCACGGGGCCACAGTGGACTGGTTTGGGTTTGAACAGCATGGTGGTCAGAAAGTGACGTTACCCACATATCCATTCCAGCGACAGCGATATTGGGTGGAGGCCACTTCCGATCGCCGTGATAACAGGCCCTTGCTGGGCAGTGCCCAGAGCAAACTCCATCCCCTCATTACCCAAAAGTTCCAATCACCCTTGAGCAAAGATACCTTCTTTGAATCTCATTTTAGCACAGAAGCTTTGCCCTTCCTGGCTGATTACCAGATCTACGATCGCGTTGTTGTACCTGGGGCCTGCTATCTCTCACTCCTACTCACTACAACCTCCCTCACATGGTCCCAAGCAGGATGTCAGCTAACCAATATTGTCTTTCCTCAAGCCTTAGCTATTCCTGAGGGACAAACACGCACAGTGCAAACCATGTTGACTCCACAGCAGGAGACCCTGAATTTCCAAGTCATTAGTTTTGCCACTCATCCTACCGACAACGCCGGTGTCTCCCAAACTCAAACCTATGTGCTCCATGCTGAAGGCAATCTAGCATCCTGGCATGACACTCTCCCCAGACTCTCTGTCCAGGACATTCAGGGCCGCTGCTCCCAGGTTGTGGAAGCCGCAACCAATTTCCAAAACCTGGTCCTGTGCTTGTAACAAGCGGCTGGTTGCCGA
>NZ_JAAHHS010000196.1 GCF_010692395.1 Moorena sp. SIO3H5 | reverse complement strand
TATTTTAGATTACCTATTTGAGCAAGTACAGCAGTTTACTGGGACAACAACTAACGGAGATGATATGACACTGGTCGTAATGCAGGTAAAATCAAGGTTTGACTAAAAGATTTGATTTAAGGTATAGGAAATCATACCAATGGTGATTCTAGGCATACAAACAGTAATAGTTCCGTACTTATGCATTAGCGATTGGACTGATGTCTTGGGATGGCTGAACTCTCAGTTACCCATCGATGGGCTAGTTTTGGCTCAAACTATTGAAGATCCAGATGTACTTGGTCAAATCAAGACGGCGTGGCAAAACTTTATTGATTCTGGTCAGGCTGCGGCTCTGGTGATTGGTTTAGTTGTTGGTTACTTATTCAGAAATCTAACTTCGTTTAACTAAATCGTCAGCTGTCAGCCGTCAGCTTTTAGCTAACGCTACTTGAGGTGCTGTCAGCCGTCTTAAGATACATCTCGTTCGGGTAGCGTGCGCCTATGGGCAATGTGCAATGCCCAAACGGTAAAATTTAATAGTTCGAAATTGCTTATGCTAATCGCACCTAAGCTGATAGCTGAACGCACACGCGTGCGCGTAGCGCTTATGCTGATAGCTGAATGCTTATACTAAATCTAACTTCGTTTAACTAGTCTTTTAACTAGTCTTTTGTCCTTTATCTTGTTTCCAAAACTGTGACTGAGCAAAAAACCTGGAGTCAGCGATTTGAATCAGCGTTACATCCAGCAATTGCTTGCTTCAATGCCAGTATCGCCTTTGACATAGAACTGATTGAGTATGACATTACTGGTTCTGTCGCTCATGCCAAGATGCTTGCCCATACTGGCATTATTTCTGAGTCGGAAGCTCAGCAGCTAGTAGCTGGCTTAGAACAAATCCGCTCAGAATACCACCAAGGAAAATTTAACCCTGGTGTTGATGCTGAGGATGTACACTTAGCTGTAGAACGCCGCCTAACTGATCTTGTGGGTGATGTTGGCAAAAAGCTACATACAGCGCGATCGCGTAATGACCAAGTTGGTACGGATACCCGACTCTACCTCCGGGAGCAGATTGATCAGATTCGTAGCCAGTTACGTAACTTCCAAGAGGTCTTGATCCATCTGGCCAAAGCTCATGTTGAAACCCTGATTCCTGGCTATACTCACCTGCAACGGGCTCAGCCAGTCAGTTTAGCCCATCACCTGTTAGCTTACGTAGAAATGCTAGAGCGGGACTGGCAGCGTTTAGGGGAAATCCGACAGCGGGTGAATATCTCACCCCTCGGTTGTGGAGCCTTAGCAGGGACTACCTTCCCCATTGACCGACATCATACCGCCAAAACCTTGCATTTTGAAGGAATTTATGGTAATAGCCTCGATGGAGTAAGCGATCGCGACTTTGCCATTGAATTCCTCTGTGCTGCCAGTTTGATCATGGTACATCTGAGCCGATTTTCAGAAGAAATCATTCTCTGGTCATCTCAGGAATTTGGCTTTGTTACCCTAAAAGATAGTTGTGCTACTGGTTCGAGCATAATGCCCCAAAAGAAAAATCCTGATGTTCCCGAACTGGTACGAGGTAAGACTGGTCGTGTCTTTGGTCATCTACAAGGGTTATTAGTTTTGATGAAAGGGCTACCTTTGGCTTACAACAAAGACTTGCAAGAAGACAAAGAAGCACTGTTTGATAGCGTTAACACTATCAAAGCCTGTCTCGAAGCCATGACCATTCTCTTGCAGGAAGGGTTAGAATTTCGTTCCGAACGTTTGGCATCAGCAGTTACTGAAGATTTCTCTAACGCTACCGATGTCGCTGACTATTTAGCCTCAAAAGGAGTTCCGTTTCGGGAAGCCTACAATCTGGTGGGTAAGGTGGTCAGAAGTTGTTTGGCATCCGGGAAGTTACTAAAAGATTTGAGCCTCGAACAGTGGCAAGGGTTGCACCCAGCCTTTGAGGAGGATATTTATCAAGCCATTGCCCCTACTCAAGTCGTCGCTCGTCGGAATAGTTATGGTGGCACTGGTTTTGACCAGGTTAGGCGAGGGATTCAGGATGCATGCGATCGCCTAAATTCCAATAATGATTGATCGCTAATTTATCTCTAATCTTATATCTTTTCGTTCGCTCAAGCGCGGAAGCTGAGGCCTTTGGCCACGCGGGGCGCGTTCGCTTCATCGCTAGCCAACGCCCTTCGGGCTAATCGCTCAAGCGCGGAAGCTTCGCGTGACCGTAGGTCAATCTTGCGCCAGTACAAAAATACTTAATAATAGGGAACTTCGGAGTGGGAAACTTCGGATCAGAAGTAAGATTTTTTAGTTAGTTTTTGGCTTAAAACATACTTTGACTTTTGTTTATTCCAATAACATAACTTTGACTTATTCTGACTCGAAGCTCCTGACTCGATACTCCTAAATTTTCTACATCGACTTTCTATATCGACAGTAGTTAATCAACTGGGGTAGTCACCTCTGGGAATATCAGGAATCAGGTGATAACTGACTCATTACATCGCACCAGTACCACCTTGGTAATTATTATTATCCTCATTATTTTCTGCTGTTGTTTCCTCCGACTTAGGAGGTTTGGTACCGTACCGTCTATTTTTGGAAAAACGGCCCGTATTACGCTTGGATTTCCGAAACTTACGGGCGTAAGCTTGATTCCGCTGCGCCTTTTCCTTTTTTAGATTGCGGCGCTTTGCCATGTTTACCTCATTGATAAAAAAACAAAAACACTATCAAACCCAAGTCTTACACTAAATTCAGCTTGGTTTATTTCAGTTACCCATGTCACCCACGGGAAAGGAAAATGGTTAGTTTTCCAAAGCAGACTTCTTGATTGTCCTCGAAGCCTAGTGTTTCTAGAACCCACTGCGACCACGATTTCCGCGATTGTTGTCGTTGTCGTTAGTCTTTGGTCTAGCTTTGCGGACGCGCATAGAACGCCCCATCCATTCTGCACCATCTAGCTCAGCAATGGCCGAATCTTCCTCATCCGTTGTCCCCATATCAACAAAAGCGAATCCACGCCCTTGACCTGTTTCCCTATCTTTAGGAACTGCTACTTTTGATACTGTACCATACTCCTGAAATACTTCCTGTAAGTTTTCAGAGGTAACCTGATAATCTAGGTTGCCAATGTATATAGTCATTTAGAGTTGTCCATCTGATCGAAAATGTTCAGATGAAGGTCGGTAAGAGGGCGAAGCACTGGTGCATATCTACCCAGGTTATGACATTGATGCAGCTCGATCAAAGGAGGGCACCCCATGAGCGACTACCGGTGCGGTCAAAGGAGACCCCCCATTAGCGCTTTGCATCAAGACAGAGATTTAACCAGAAGTGATTCGCCTGTGAACCGGTTAGGTATTCCTTAGGCTCCTAGCTGTTAACTACTCAGACGTTCAACGTTGAATTGCATCACAATGTACTTTTCAATCACTGACGTTACCGAACTTGCATCCATAATGTCTATCATAGCAGTCAGTAAAAGCAACACACACAATCAACAGCCCTATCATCACATGAGAAGATTATGGCAATTTGTCCAAACCGTTCTCGGGATTATATTTCGACATCCTATTACCGGTACGAGCATCATTCCACTCTTGCCAGATGGGCGAATTGTACTAGTTCGACGTCGTGACAATGGTAAGTGGGCTCTACCAGGAGGGATAGTTAACTGGGGTCAAGATATTCCAACGACTATCGAACGGGAATTATTTGAGGAAACTGGACTGGAGTTGCTCAAGATACGCCAGTTATTTGGGGTTTACTCAGCACCAGGAAGAGATCCCAGAGTCCATTCTATCTGTATTCTGGTAGAAGCTGATGTGACTGGAACCATGGAGGTACAGGACGTATTGGAAATTAGTGAAGTCAAGGCGTTTGAACCGGAAGCTATCCCTAAGGGAAACCTCAGCCATGACCATGACCGTCAGTTACAGGACTATTTTGAGGGTAATATAACCGTTGCTTAATTCCCCATTCCCCACAACAGTCACCGCAGCAACTAACTACCAACCACTGACAACATTCCCCAAAAGATTAAGTAAGGATCAACTATAATCTGAGCCGCTATTGCAGGAAATTGGGATTGGAAATAAGTAACTAACTGCTCAGAATCGCCGCCAGTCATAGCAATCGGACTGTTGGGAAACTCCCTTTGCCAATCCTCAATAAAATCCCGGATACTAGCCAAGACTGTATAGACAACACCACTTGCTATTGCCTCTGATGTGTCGTCGGACCAACGCTTTGGTAACTGAGCTGGTAGTTCAATGGCCGGTAATGCTCCAGTTTTTTGTGCTAGAGACTGTAACTGTAATCCCAATCCTGGCAAGATAGCTCCTCCGATTAGCTGTAGGTTTTGGTTAGCCCCAGTAAAGGTTAGAGCAGTACCAGCATCAATCACCAAAATTGGATAACTATACCTATGAGCAGCACCAAATAATGCCAAGGCGCGGTCAATACCTAGGGTGGGATATAGTCCGGAAAGGGGTAAATCTGCCAGAGTCAGTATTGTAGTATCGGAATAGTTTTGCCAGAGTGCTGTTTGGGCAGGTACTACAGAAGCGATGTAAAGGGGTAATGGCTTGGATGGGTCTTTAACCTGAGCTGTTAACTGGGGTGGGAAAATTTCCGCTGACATGACACTAGACGTCCAGTCCTTGATTAACTGCTCTACAGCTGCTGGGGTTAGATGGTTGGTATCCCAGGCTTTTTTCAGGGTGTTATCCACAAACCAAGCCCAATGTAACCGGGAATTGCCAATCACTAATCCTAAAAAGCTGTTTGCCTTTGTTGTCATATAGCAGTTATCAATTCGGTGAGGTACTTTCGTTCTCGGTTAATGGGAGTAGGGAGTAGGGAGCAGGGAGTAGGGAGTAGGGAGTAGGGAGTCCGGGAAATAAATTTGCCTTTTGCCTTTTGCCTGATCGATTCTAGATTGATGTTTTTGGGAATACTAGTCACAGCGGGAAAAAATCCCTGTTCCGGAAGAGAAATCATCTCAAACTTCTCATCCGGTACCTGAACCTGTGATGAAGACTAGATGAATATGAGCAGCACTATGGTGACACTGACTGGCTATCAAATGACCGAGATTATCTATTCCGGTTCTAGAACCTTAGTGTATCAAGGAATTCGTGAGTCAGACCAAAAACCAGTTGTGATCAAACTGCTTTTGAGTGAATATCCCAGCTTTGGTGAACTGGTGGAGTTTCGTAATCAATATACTATTGCCAAAAACCTTGATCTACCTGGCATCGTCAAATCCTACAGTTTAAAACACTACCGCAATGGCTATGGTTTGGTGATGGAGGATTTTGGTGGTATTTCCCTCAAAACCTATTGCTCTAATCTAGAAAGCTTAAAATTAACCTCTCTAAAGGAATTTTTCCACATTGCTCTTCAAATTGCATCCATCCTGGATGGACTCTATCGCAACCGAGTCATTCACAAAGATATTAAACCTGCCAACATCCTGATTAACCGGCATACTAAACAAGTCAAACTGATTGATTTTAGTATTGCTTCTGTACTGCCAAGGGAAATAATGGTGCTTCAAAGTCCCAATGTCCTGGAAGGAACTCTAGCTTACTTGTCTCCGGAACAAACTGGACGCATGAATCGGGGCATTGACTACCGCAGCGACTTCTATTCTTTGGGAGTCACCTTCTACGAACTCCTGACGGGACAGTTACCCTTCCCTAGCACAGACCCAATGGAGTTGGTTCACTGCCATATTGCCAAGCAGCCACCTTCAGTCGATACTATTAATCCTGATATTCCCACCATTGTCTCGGACATGATTAGTAAACTGATGGCGAAAAATGCTGAAGACCGCTATCAAAGTGCCTTGGGATTGAAGTATGACCTGGAGACTTGCTTCTCCCAATGGCAGGAAACTGGTAGGGTTGAACCTTTTGAGTTAGGCACTCAGGATATTTGCGATCGCTTCGTGATTCCCGAGAAACTTTATGGTCGCGCCAAGGAAGTTGAGACCTTACGACGCGCTTTTGACCGGGTTGCTGGCAAGGATCAAGCTCAAGAGGATTCCTCCCGAGGCAGGAGCGAAATGATCTTAGTGGCAGGGTTTTCCGGGATTGGGAAAACTGCTGTGGTCAATGAAGTCCATAAGCCGATTGTCCGACAACGGGGTTACTTCATCAAAGGGAAATTCGACCAATTTATGCGCAATATTCCCTTTTCTGCATTTGTCCAAGCTTTCCGGGACTTGATGGGACAACTGCTTACGGAAAGGGATGCACAATTACAACAGTGGAAAATCAAAATTCTGTTAGCACTAGGAGAAAACGGTCAAGTCATCATTGACGTTATCCCTGAACTAGAACAAATTATTGGCAAACAGTCTCCTGTGCCAGAACTATCAGCTGGTGCAGCACAAAATCGATTCAATCGACTGTTCCAGAAATTCATCCAAGTCTTTACTACTGCTGAGCATCCCTTAGTTATTTTCCTAGATGACTTGCAATGGGTGGATTCAGCGTCTTTGAAATTGATGCAGTTGTTGATGAGGGAAACTGATACTCGTTATTTGCTGCTGATTGGAGCCTATCGGGATAATGAAGTCTCTCCAACCCATCCGTTGATGTTAACGTTGGATAAGATTAGCAAAACTCAGGTCAACCTTAATAGTATCACTCTAGCCCCTCTAAAACATTCTGATTTAAACCATCTGATTGCCGATACCCTCAGTTGTTCAGAAGAACTGGCACAACCTCTGACAGAATTGGTATTTCGGAAAACTAAAGGCAATCCTTTCTTTGCCACTCAATTCCTGAAATCCCTCCATACGGACAATCTAATTAGGTTTAATTTTGAGGTAGGTCATTGGGAGTGTGACATTGCTCAAGTAAGAGCCCTGGCTCTGAGTGATGATGTTGTAGAATTTATGGCGCTACAGTTAAAGAAATTGCCAGCAGCGACTCAAGAGATACTTCAACTCGCTGCTTGTATTGGTAACCAATTTGATCTAGCCACCCTAGCCATTGTCTATGAAAAATCCCAAACTGAAACAGCGGCTGATCTGTGGAAAGCCTTACAAGAAGGATTACTATTACCCCAAAGCGAGATTTACAAGTTTTTCCAGACTACCGATGAATCTCAACAGAGCATTGGTGAAAGCTATCCCCCATCACGACTTCCCCATCACTCCTCCCCAATTTACAAATTCCTCCATGACCGGGTACAGCAAGCAGCCTATGGTCTGATTGATCAAGACCATAAGCAACAAACCCACCTCAAAATTGGGCAACTGCTGTTAAGCAATACCTCTGAACAAAAACGGGAAGAGAAGATATTTGATATTGTCAATCAGCTTAATATCGGTGCTGAGCTAATTACCAATCCGTGTGAAAGAGACCAACTAGCAGGATTAAATCTATTAGCTGGTAAAAAAGCTAAATCAGCGACGGCTTATAAACCGGCTCTTCAGTATTTTAATTCCGGTCTGAAACTCTTAGCGGCAGATAGTTGGGATAGTAACTATGACTTGAGCCTAGCTCTGTCGATAGCAGCGGTTGAAGTGGAATACTTAACGGTTAATTTAGAGCGAGCGAAACACTTATCAAAGATAGTCCTAAAACAAGCTAATAAATTTTTGGATAAAGTCAAAGTATATGAGCTGCAAATCTTATTTTATATTACTCAAAATAAGATGAATGAAGCGATAGACTTAGGCATCAACGTTTTAAAAATGCTAGGGATAGCTATTCCGACGGAAGCCGAAAAAATTAATATTGAAGTTGAGAGGCTACGGGAAGAGTTACAGTTAGAGGTTGAGGAAATTGCTAATTTAGCTAACTTGCCAGAGATTACTGACCCTTATCAGCTAGCCGCTATCCGGATTTTGACCAATGCCAGTTCTGCCTCCTATATTGCTAATCCAGTCCTGTGGCCATTAATTATTCTGACTACAGTCAAGCTTTGTATTAAATACGGTCATTCATCCTGGGCAGCTTCAGCCTATAGTTGGTATGGTGCCCTGCTTTGTGGTGCTTACTTAGATATTGATCGGGGCTATGAGTTTGGTCGCTTATCAATTCAACTCCTGGAGCAATATAATGCTGTGGAGCTTACTGCTAAAGTTGGCAATATGTTTAACGTGTTTGTTAGACCTTGGAAAGAGCATATCCGAGAAACAAATACTTCATTAATAGCAGCCATTCAAAGTGGATTTGAAAACGGCGATATCGAGTATGCCTTCTATGGTGCTGTTCACTATTGTAACTATCATTTTTTTGCTGGGAATAATCTAGACTCTGTACAACAGATACAGGATAAATATTTTGAAGCGATAGCTATTGCTAAGTTTGACTTCCACGAAAGCTTTATCCGCATTGGTCAACAAACCGTTGCTAATCTCCTAGGTCAAGTAGCCAATCCCCGTTATTTGGTCGGTGACTATATCGATGAATCAACTATTCTACCTAATTGGATTGAGAATAATATTGTCTTTCTAGTGCTTTGTGCCTATGGCGCAAAAACCATGCTACTGTACCTATTTAAAGAGTACACAGAAGCAGTAGAAGCTGGAGCAATTGGCAAGGAATATGAACAAGCAGCAGCTGGAACACTTTATGTTTCCGAGCATAGTTTCTATTACTCCTTAGCACTGTTAGCCAATTGTAATCAGGTAGACTCCCAGCAAAAGCAACAGGCTCTAGAGACAGTAGCAGCGAATCAGGAGCGATTACGGTTGTGGGCAAAACATGCTTCAGTCAATTATCAACACCAATATGATCTCGTAGAAGCTGAGAGGGCAAGAGTTGAGGGAAATGTTATCTGGGCGATGGAAGGTTATGACCGGGCAATTACCGGAGCTATGGATACGGGATATCTTCAGGTGGAAGCCTTAGCTAATGAATTAGCAGCAGAATTTTTCATCGATTGGGATAAAACAACCATTGCTCAAGCTTACCTTACCAATGCTTATTATGCATACGCTCGTTGGGGAGCTAAAGCTAAAATTGAGGATTTGGAAAAACGCTATACTGATTTACTGGCTCCGATCCTGGTGGAATCAAAAAGTAGCGTCAATCCTATAAATATTTTACACCAAACTGTCACATCCAGCAGCACTAAAATTTGTGAAGCATTGGATTTGGCAAGTGTGATCAAAGCCTCTCAAGTCCTTTCCAGTGAAATTCACCTTGAGCAGTTACTCTCTACTCTGATGGAAGTGGTGATAGAGAATGCGGGAGCAGAAAAATGTGTTCTGATTTTACCCAAAGCTGGAAAATGGGTGATTGAAGCTCAAGGTTCAATGGATCAAGTCCTAAAGCTAGATTTAGCAGGAAAAGGAATTAACGACACCAACCACTTAGGCACAAAACCTGTGCTGAAAGTACTACAATCAATTCCTATCGAAGAAAGTAATACTATTCCGATCAGCGTTATTAATGCTGTTTCCCACAAATCTCAAGCTTTGGTATTTGATAATGCTAGTGAAAAAACAACCTTAGCTGCTGACTCCTATATTATTCACCAACAACCAAAAAGTGTTTTGTGTAGTCCTATCCTTAATCAAGGTAAACTGATTGGTATTCTATATCTCGAAAATAATCAATGCACTGCAGCATTTACTAGTGACAGACTGGAAGTGCTTAAACTTTTGTGTTCTCAAGCTGCTATCTCTTTGGAAAATGCTCAACTTTACAGCAATCTAGAGCAAGCCAAAAGCCAACTAGAAGATTATTCCCATAACCTAGAAGAAAAGGTGGCTGAACGCACCCAAGAACTCTCTCAAACTCTGGACGACCTTAAGGCTACTCAGAAAAAGCTAGTGGAATCGGAAAAAATGGCTGCTTTGGGTAGTCTGGTGGCAGGAGTCGCTCACGAAATCAATACTCCTGTTGGTACTAGTATTACCGCTGCTTCGATTTTAGCTGATGAAACTAAAGGGTTTCGTCAGGCTTTACAAGACGGAAAATTGAAGCGATCGGTGCTAAAAAATTATCTAGACACCGTCGATGAATCCAGTGAATTAATTCTGAGTAACTTAGAACGAGCTGGGGAGTTGGTGCAAAGTTTTAAACAAGTTGCAGTTGACCAAGCTCATCTAGATAAGCGCACCTTGAATGTTAAAGAATATCTAGAGGAGGTCTTAATCAGCTTAGAGCCTCAACTCAAACAAACCTCCCACACATTAACCATAGACGGGGATGAAACAGTTACCACAGAAACCTATCCAGGGGCTATTTCGCAAGTGATTACTAATTTAGTCATGAACTCTATTAGCCATGGTTATCAGCCCAAACAAAATGGACAGTTACATCTTCAGGTTGACAGAGTTGAAGAACAATTCATGATTACCTATCACGATGATGGCTGTGGGATTGCTCAGGATCATTTAGGGCAAATTTTTGAACCTTTCTTTACTACTGCTAGAGCCAGAGGTGGCAGTGGTTTAGGACTGCATATTGTCTATAACATCGTGACTCAGAAGCTACTAGGGCAGATTGAGGTCAAGTCTCAAATTGGTAAGGGTACTGAGTTTATTATTACTCTACCGATAGGTTGTTCGCGAAGCGTGGCCTAAAGGTCAACTTTGAATGCATAATTGGTAATTATACCCAATATCCAATGTGAAGAGAATGCTGCTTTTGGGAATACTAGGGTGATTCTTCTGATCAAGCATCCAGATCCCCCTATTTCCTACTGTCAATCCTCAACTGGCTATGACTATGAGCAGCACTGTGATCACACTTACTGGCTATCAAATTACCGAAACCCTTTACGGAAGTTCCAGAACCCTAGTTTATCGAGGCTTACGGGAGTCGGATCAAATACCCGTAGTCATTAAACTACTCAATACCGACTATCCTAGCTTCGGTGAACTGGTACGATTTCGCAATCAGTTCACCATTGCCAAAAACCTTGACCTCCCTGGCATTGTTAAGCCTTATTCTCTAGAACACTATCGCCATAGTTATGCCTTGGTGATGGAGGATTTTGGTGGTATTTCCCTGGGTGACTATAGTAATGGTCAGCCCATGAGCCTAGGCACATTCTTTCCGATTGCCCTGCAAATTGTGACCACCCTAGAGGGACTATATCGCCAGCAAGTGATTCACAAAGATATTAAACCTGCCAACATCCTGATTAATCCAGATACTAAACAGGTCAAACTGATTGACTTTAGTCTGGCTTCTGTGCTAAATCGGGAAACTCAAGTGCTTCAAAGTCCGAATGTCCTCGAAGGCACTCTGGCTTACCTATCACCGGAACAAACTGGACGGATGAATCGGGGCATTGACTACCGTAGCGACTTCTATAGTTTGGGCGTGACTTTCTTTGAATTGCTGACGGGACAGTTACCCTTCCCTAGCACTGACCCCATGGAGTTAGTTCACTGTCATATTGCTAAGCAACCTCCTGCCACCGATAGCGTTAATGGCGATATTCCTCCTATGCTTTCTCAGATGATTGGCAAGCTGATGGAGAAAAATGCGGAAGACCGTTATCAGAGTGCTTTAGGGTTGAAGCATGATTTGGAAACTTGCTTCAAGCAATGGAAGGAAACTGGTAGGATTGAATCCTTTAACTTAGGCAGTCGGGATATTTGCGTTCGCTTCGTAATTCCGGAAAAACTCTATGGTCGTGCTTCGGAAGTAGACACCTTACTGGCAGCCTTTGAGCGGGTGAGTAGCGCCGCCAGTGGCATTGAAATGATACTGGTAGCAGGGTTTTCCGGCATTGGTAAAACCTCTGTGGTCAATGAAGTCCACAAGCCGATTGTGCGACAACGGGGTTACTTCATCAAAGGTAAATTTGACCAATTCCAGCGAAACATTCCCTTTTCAGCATTTGTCCAAGCTTTCCGAGACTTGATGGGGCAACTGTTGAGTGAAACTGATGCTCAATTGCAACAGTGGAAAACTAGAATTTTGACAGCATTGGCAGAGAATGGTCAAGTTATTATTGAAGTCATTCCAGAACTAGAACGGATTATCGGCAAACAGCCTCCTGTGCCAGAATTATCAGGGAGTGCGGCACAAAATCGCTTCAATCGCCTGTTCCAGAAATTCATAGAGGTCTTCACCACTCCTGAGCATCCCTTAGTAATTTTCCTGGATGATTTGCAATGGGCAGATTTGGCATCTTTGAAGTTGATGCAATTGTTGATGAGTGACACAGAGACTGGTTATCTGTTGCTGATTGGTGCTTATCGGGATAACGAAGTCTTCCCAGCTCATCCTTTGATGGTGACCCTAGATCAGATTGCTAAAACTAAGGCTACTGTCAATACTATTACCTTGGCTCCTCTGAAGCCATCTGATCTTAACAATTTGATTGCAGATACTCTCCATTGTGCTGTGGAACTAGCAGCGCCTTTAACCGAACTAGTTAATCAAAAAACTCAAGGGAATCCTTTCTTTGCCACTCAATTCCTCAAATCTTTGCCTGAGGATGGACTGATTAGCTTTAATTTTGAATTTGGTTATTGGCAGTGTGACATTGCTCAAATCAAAGCTCTGGCGCTGACTGATGATGTCGTAGAATTTATGGCGCTACAGTTAAAAAAATTGCCAGTGGTGACTCAAGAGATACTTCAACTGGCGGCTTGTATTGGTAACCAATTTGATTTAGCAACCTTGGCAATTGTCCATGGGAAGTCGGAAGCTGAAACAGCTGCTAATTTATGGAAAGCGCTACAAGAAGGATTCATCTTACCAATCACTGAAATTTACAAGTTTTTTCAGGATTATAACTCTGATGACTTATCAGTTTCTGAGCTTAAGTCTTTTGGTAGTTTGGATGTCAAACCGAGCGCTACAGAAAACTTAGGGCAACCGGTATCAGAGGTTTTGGGACAAGAGTTTAGCTACCGATTTTTGCATGACAGAGTGCAGCAGGCAGCTTATTTTATGATTCCAGAAGACCAGAAGCAATCAACTCATTGTAGAATTGGTCAACTACTGTTAGAAAATACCTCTTTAGCAGAACGGGAAGAGAAAATTTTTGATATTGTCAGCCAGTTGAATTATGGTGTGGACTTAATTTCTAAGCAAGTTGAACGGAATGCATTAGCTCAGTTAAATTTAATGGCAGGACGTAAAGCTAAGGCTTCTACAGCTTATGCTGCTGCTGTTGACTATTTAAGGTTGGGGATGAAACTGCTAGCCGCAGATAGTTGGCACAGTAACTATGACCTGACCTTGTCATTATATCAAGAAGCCGCACAATCAGAGTACCTCAGCACTAACTTTGACACGGCAATTGCCTTAAGCGATAGTATTTTAGACCAAGCAACTAACCGCCTTGACTGCGTAAAGGCCTCGGAGCTAAAAATACAGATTTATATTGGTCAAGACTACCAGAGCAAAGGGATAGAGATTGGATTAGAAGCCTTAGAAAAGTTGAAGATTCCCCTAGTATCTAGTGCCTCAGGATACAAGAACAAATTAGTAAAATTACCATCCCTAAGGGATTTGGCAACTATGCCAACCATGACTAATCCCGAGCAACTAGCCGCGATTAGGATTCTATTAACCCTTGCGCCTCCGATACATCGTGTCAAACCTAATCTCTATCCCTATGTGGCATTGACTATGATTGGTCTATGTCTCAACCATGGTCATTCATCCTTAGCCGCTGGTGTCTATGTAATTTACGGTGTGTTTCTCCGTGAATTTATCGAGGATATGGAGTCGGCTTATCACTCTGGTCAGATAGCGTTACGGCTGTTGGAACAGTATCAAGCTAAAACCCTGACATCTAAAGTTCACCTAATTTTCAGCGTTTTTATCTGTCCTGGCAAAGAACATGGCAGAGCAACACTAAATTTATTGCGGGAGGGAATTCAACGTGTACGTGAAGAAGGAAATATAGAATATGTTGGCTATTTTATTAACGCCTATTTTACTCATTTATATTTGCTGGGCGAGAGTTTATTTGTTATAAACCAAGAAGCTAGTAAATATATAGAATTACTAGTTATCACCCAACAACAATATTGTTTATTATATACTAATATATGGAAACACGTAACTTTAAGCTTTCAAGGATTATTAGCTGATAATTACCAGA
>NZ_JAAHHS010000195.1 GCF_010692395.1 Moorena sp. SIO3H5 | reverse complement strand
TAACTGAAACAGGAATTTTTAGAGGCAAACTAAATTAGTTAGATAGCAAAAGAAGTAGCAAATAGGGAGTAGGGAGTAGCTCTTCCCCCTATTGCCTATTCCCTATTCATACATACCAGCATTTTGCGTTATTATTCATGACTGATTTCCAAAAATCCAATGATAAAATGGACTAAACAAGCTATTCAAAAAAAGTTCCAGCTCGCAAGCTGCTACTAAATCTGTCTTGAGCTGTTGGCGATATCTCATCAGGTGAAGCATAGTCTTGCCCAAATCATTGATTAGGTAAACTAGAATCATAACAGGCTTTTGCCAATGTTTAAAACGCAACATGCGAGTGGGATACCTACTTAACCCAACTCCTCGAAATAATTTTAATAAATAGTCTTTTTCCAAACGCCATTTTGGGATTTGATGATCTATACACATTTGAGGGTTATGCCAAATTTCCCAACCGGCGTTTTGAATATAGGATAAGGTTTCTATATCTTCTCCTTTAGCAGATAGGGATGTCGCACATACCCCTTTGAGCCAAGGCTGTTCAGGAACATTATTTAACCAGGCTTGCTTACGAATCACTAACCCCGCACCCACAGGAAACACCCCTTGACGAGGCTGATAACAAAATGGCTTTTGACCTCGTTCTATGATAGCGAGAAAACAAGCAATTCGCTTAAAGTTTTCCGGTGGTTTAACTTCATAGTCTCCATAAATTTGACTACCATAAGCACCAGCTTGGGGATGGGAATTACCAAAATTATAAGCAGCATTAACCCAATCCGAAGTAGGTAGATTATCATCATCTAAAAACCCGACATACTCACCTTTAGACTCCTGGATAGCACGGCGTCGGGCAAATGCTATTCCCTGTTTTGGTTCAAAGTAATATCGGATCGGATAAGCTCCTGGATGGGATTGATACTCCTTAACAATTTTGGTGGTATTATCAGTACTATTATTATCAATAATCAGAATTTCCCAAGAAAAATGCTCGGTTTTAATTTGATACAGTAATCGTTTTAAAACTTTAGGTAGACGAGTTTCGCCGTTATAGGTACAGATAGCAACTGTGAAATCAATCATTGGTAGTCAACCATTATAGTCCCTTTTGAATTAAGAATGTAGAATTAAGAATTAAGAATTTGTAGTTCTACATTCTGCATTCTACATTCTGCATTCTGACAGACAACCTACCCTACACCGAATACGGGGCGAACAACCTTCAAGTGCTTTGCCTTAAGCAATCAATAAAAAAGTCGTAGCAGCATTATCGATCAGGGTTTCAGCCTGGACATGATTCAGGATTGCCAAGGTTTCATCACCAAAGCTAATCACAGCGTTGTTACCTTCTTGAGTAACAGATAACTGACCAAAGCTTAACCCATCTGCTAAACCGATGAAGTCTTCACCGACTTGGAAATCTGCAATCGTATCAGTTCCTTCACCAGCGGCCAGGATAAAGGTATCACTACCATCACCACCAGAGGCATTATCACCAAATAGGGTATCATTGCCAAGACCACCCCGCAGTAAGTCATCCCCAGCATCACCCCAGATTTGGTCATCACCGTTCTGACCAAACAGGGAATCATTACCGGCTTTTCCACCAATGCGATCGCTTCCAGCACCCCCGTAAATTACATCATCCCCTCCAAGGGTATTGTCAGAGGAACGGCTGTTGAAATCACCTCGTAACACATCATCTCCATTACCCCCAAAGATAGTATCATTACCTAAAGCACCAGCAACTGTATCATTGCCAGCTCCGGCAATGATTGTTTCATCAGCTTCGGTACCAACTAGTTCATCATCTAATGGGGTTCCCGGACCGGGGTTAACTGAAAAGACAGTAATGGTTTCACTGTCTTCTTGAGCCACTATCAGCAGGGGTTCACCATTGGGGCTGTCTTCCACAGGAATAAATGTTAGCCCCTCAGGCTCACGGTCTACTGGATTATCTGGATTGCCACCATTATCATTGGGCAGATATTGGACAAATTCAGGAGCCGTGGGATTAGTGACATCGTAGACAATCACGCCGCCTATTCGTTCGAGGCCGATAAATGTGTAAGTGCGATCATTAATGACCCCGGTGACAATTCCTTCCGGTTCTGGTCCTTGGTTGTCACTGCGATCGTCAAAGGTATCAGGAGTGCCGCTAGAATTAAATAGTTCAGGAACTTGCTGAGCTGTAATTTGTTCAAAGTCATCACCACTATCAAATACTAGGTTGCCAAACTGATCCCAAATTGAGAAGGAGCGCCCACCGTAGGAGAATAGCTGGTCGAAATCACCATCATTATCCAAATCCCCATCAATGGTAGATACTCTCAAACGACCCAGTTGAGACTCTTGTTGCAAGGTTTCAGCATTCGGAAACGCATCTGGGTCGAGGGTCAAGTTTGCAATCCGTTCCTCTTCATCCCTGATATCCCCTTCATTGGCAGTGACGTAGTAGGTTTGACCGTTTGCCTCAAAGGATGCGATCGCATCTGGTTGGTATAGACCGAAAACAGGCCAATTTTGGATGTTGATGGCATCATCCTCATTACTAGCATCCAAGGCATTGTTATCACCCAGGTCGATCAGACCTAAGACCACAGGAGTTGGATTGGGGTTCAGAGGAACCGAGCCATCCACCGGAATCTCCTGTTCGAGTACTCCAAAGTCATTGTCATTGAGTACAGCCAGTTTGCCATCATCCAGTAGCGCTAGACCTTCTGGTTTATCACCAGCAAGATACCCAATGGAAGGCAGGTTTGTCACCTTAATCTTATTGACCGCCTCAATACCAAGAGCATCTAGGTCATCTGCACTCAGCTGCTCCAGAGTAGACCCAGTAGGTAGTGTGGGGGCATCGGGAGCAAGTAAATTAGTGGCTGCTGTCAGGTCTATTTGGAAGATGAACTTTTTGGCTGTATCACCAACTGCTGAATCTCGCTCAATGACAAATAATTTCCCATTCTCAGCATATACCGCATCACCAATCTTATCTACTCGTCCTCCACTACGGAAAGCGGGGTCTTCGAGCAAGTAAACATACTCGGCAACCGCATTCCCTGTGGTAGTATCAATTCCGAGAATCCGAATCACATCCGAGTTATCGGAGGTAGCACGGTCTGGATTCTGTAAAGGAGTTTGAATAAAGGCGTAGAGGATATTCTCGTCTGGATCCAGAGCTACGGCCTCAAAGCCACGGTTACGGCGGCGATTGGCGTACTCCTCAGGTAAGGACTCAGTACCAAAGGTTCCCACTGCTGCATCAGCCAAGGCAGCTGTTCCTTGGGGAACAAAGCGGTCAATCAGAACACCATCGGTATCAAAGTGGTAAATAGCTGGACGGTACTCATCCACCATCCAGAAGGTGCCATCAGCAGCGATTACTACCCCTTCCAGGTCAGCACCAAACTCATCTAAGGGCAGCAAATTGCCAGATAAGTCTACTGGTTCTTCATCCACCCCTGCAATATTGGGTAGTCCTGTGATTGGTGTGGTGCTATCTTCACGGGTCAAGAAAATGGTTTCGGTAATGGCAATCTCCCCAGAGCTGGGATTTAACTCAAACCGGATTACTTGAGCTTGGTAATCCGGTAAGGCAAAGGGTCGTTCGTTACTCCCATCTCCATCCACATCAGTGGGTTCACCATTAGGTCCCCGGTCTGGAACCGTGACAAACTTCAAGTTGCCAGTTGCTGGATCTGTCCCTTCGTAGAATAAGCCAGACAGTCCGCCCAGTTTAATCTCCTGACCCCCTTCGGTAGTACCAAGTACAGGCAAGTCATTGAACTCAAATAGCTCTACGCTGGGTTGACCTTGGCTGTGGTCTTTCGCACCCAGAGGCAGGATATCCACCACCGTAGCGGACTCCAGGTCTACCACCCCAAAGGCATTGTTTTCCTGGAGGTTGACAAAGGCTGTAGTACCATCGCTTGAAACAGCAATGAACTCTGGTTCCACATCCTCAGCAACAGTCTTGTCTGGGAAAATACGTACACCCTTTGCCCGGAATTCCGCTTCACGACCATTGAAGGCGCTGAAGTCTGCTGTGGCGACATTGTCTTGGCTTAGAGTTGCTATCCCACCGGACACATCAATAATACTGATCGATCCTTCAGGATCAATGCCATCATCCGCTACTCCTTCATTAGCAACCAGTATTTTGGTGCCATCAGGGGTAAAGGTGAGCATATCCGGTAGGGCTCCTGCTTGCACTACCTTCAGGGCATTGGGGTCAGCTGGATTGTTCCGAAACGCAGCAATATCTACAATTGCTACCTTCCCCGGATCAGTAGAAGTGCTAGCTTCTAAAGCTAGTGCTAGTAAACCATTGCTATAGGCTACGCTATTTGCTCCGTCAATGTCAGGTATTAAAGCAGCCAAATCAATGGGTGGTATTGCCTGAGTTGGATTGCTCGGATCACTGAGGTCTAGCACTTGCACCTCAGTTTCACCAGAGACTACAAATAACTCTTGACCTATGGGATCGTAGGCGGTAATTTCAGCGCCAATCTCACTAGAAAAGCTGCCAATTTTCTCTAATATATCTGCCACAAATTTCTCCTAGGTAGTAGACGACGAGTACCTATAACAGTTATTAGCTATCAACTTATTGAAAGTTTTATAGCAATGATTATGTACTCACAACCCTGTTGCGAAGGAACCGTTTCGCGAACAGCAAAATGCTAAGATTTTAATTTATACCAAAGAATAAAGCTTATTTTTATTCGCTTATTTTTTTGGTATTATTTGCTAAATTTAATAGGTAGTTTATTAGCGTTACCACTAAGGTTGTATAGTGTTGACTTTCCTTTAGGTTAATGGTTGATTATCAACCGTTAAACCTCAGCCTATTACGTTGATTTTCTACCTACTTAGTTAGGGGTTGCGTCTGAACTCTACGGCTAGTGTTGACAATTAACCTCTAACCTCGATATAGTGTGGCGATGGCTGAATAACGCAAATTCTCATAACAGCAAGCTAGGCTTGTAACTAGCCTGATGATAGTTATCACCTTGATTCCAGGGGAGTATGAGCATCTAACTTTATAATTTACCCAAATTAATACAGACTTTATTTATTTAGTTACCCATAACTTTTATCTGGATTTTAAGGAACTTTAGCTAAGCTGATATTCCATTCATTATCAAGTAGATTTGACCCTTTACCCGATGTCATTGCAATCACTAGTTCAGCAACAGCGACTTAAGGTTTTATTGAATTTTACTGTCTTGGATTTGATAGTCTCTGATTAGCAAACTAAATCCAAAGCATTTTTCTTTGATCTAAGCAACTGGGCTATAGATGCCCACTAGCTAAGCACCGTTTTCATAAATGACCAAAGGTATGTGGGTAGCCTTAACCTCTAAGTCGATCCTATTGGTCAGACTAATTAAGCCATAGGTTACTTGACTCAATAGCTTTTTGGTTTTAAATAAAACTATACTATAAAAAATGCTACTGTAGTAACCTTTACAGAATCTTACAGAATTTGGCCTGTTTGTTACCTCAGGTTTACTTAAAATTTACATGAGTAGCTACAGATTTGGGCTTTAATTCACAATGGGGTAGGTGTAGGGTCTTACCCTCTGGGGCGAAGCTCTTCACACTCCCTCCTCCCCTTACTAATCCCGATTAATAATTAAATTCACCACGGGTCGAATCTAAAAGCGATGCAGCAAGGAAACGGGAATTTTCCCGCACTCGCGCTTTGCATCAAGATACTGAGATGCACTACCCTAATCCTAAGATATTACCCCTTTAATTAAACGTTATAAAAGTTAGTATAATAAATTAAGACTATTTGATTCATATTAATTTTAAATCCTAATTATTATTAGGATTATTGTTTAATGATTAATTATAGCTATTTCACGTTTTATATGATTCAGTAACTAGTTTTATAAAGGAGTAGGTAACAGGTAAGTCAGGAGAGGTAATTATGATAATTTATTGATTCTTGATGCAGTCGCTCATGGGGGAAACCCCCAAGACCGCGCAAATCACGCTAATTAACCTTAATACAAATCTCCGCTACTCCCGACTCCCGATTTTGAGAATTGCTATAAGATAATGAAATCGCTTTCAGTAAGGGTTGTTACTCCCAACACTACTGCTAGGGTTTCATGTCCAACATTGATTAGAGAATTATTACTATCGGAGGTGATAGACACTTCACCAAAGCTCAAACCATTGCCTAAACTAATGAAGTCAGTGCCCAGCTCGAAGTCTGTAATGGTGTCAGTACCTTCCCCAATCTCTAGGACAAAGGTATCACTTCCACTACCATTAGAGAAGTTATCTCCAGTTAGAGTATCATTACCAAGACCACCACTTAATAGGTCATCCCCAGCATCACCCCAGAGTTGATCATCCCCGAAGCCACCATAGAGGGAGTCATTACCAGATTTCCCGCCAATGCGATCGCTTCCTGAACCACCGTAGATAATATCATCACCACCAGCCTTACCACCTACGGACTTGCTGTTTTTATCTCCGCGCAGGATATCATCACCATTGCCACCAAATAGGATATCATTACCCAATCCGCCAGCAATGGTATCATTTCCATCAAAGCCATTGATCAGATCAGCGTCAATAGTTCCAATCAACTGGTCATCCCCTTGAGTACCGTTAATCTCGGAAGTAGTTTCTACTATTGCTGTCGGGGATTGAATAGTATCGAGGTCTAACGCAAATGCTAGGAATTGGGTAATCTGGCTGTTACGGAAATTGTTATCGCTACCAATAATTAGGGATTGTCTGCCATCAGGTAAGGTTGGACCAAATGCGATCGCTTCACTATTATCCAGACGAATGCCTAAGTCATCGAAGTCCAATAGTAACCGTTTCTCAGCGACTTGCTCAACCTCCAACAGTCCACTATCTGGGTCAGTGGGGTCACTCAATAGGTTATCAACATCACTGATATCTGTAGCGCCTTGCAGCCGGACTTCATATAGCCTAAGATTATTACCGACACCAACGGCAAAGGATCGCTCTAGGGCTAGTAAAGTCCCAGTATTATCTAGCGCTAGTAATTCTACTAAACCATTGTCAGCAAAACTACCAGGGGGGTCAGGCTGATTGGGAATGGTGTCAGTGAAGTAGAGGAATTCTTGAGCCGGTGCCCCAGTTTGTAAATCGTACTGTAAAATCCGAATAGGGCTTTCATCTTCTAGTGTCGAAGCCGAGCCATCCTGAATCAGAGCATTCTCGACTGCGGTATAAAGGAAGCGCTCATCTGGGGTAATGGTCAGACTTTCAAAGGCAAGATTGTTACGAATGCCCTTTGTTCCATCAGAGGTAGGTAAGAACTTATCTGGTACCGTCAGCTGATTAAACTCTTGTCCTGCTAGAGAGAATTCATTGACGAAGGGATTAAGAAGATTGTTAGCATCCCCTTCAGAGGAGATAAACAAGGTTCCAGCACTAGTCAAGGCAATGCCTTCTGGATCAATAGCCCGTTCTGGGAAAGTCTCACCGCTAGCATTCCGTAGAGTAGTGACACCTGTAAAACCCACATCACCGTCGTCTAGACTACCATCACTTAAATCAATATCAATGGTATAGAAACGAGCGGGAGCATTTTGGCTGCGGTCATCAGACAAACCATAGTAGACACCATTAGCTGGATCGTAGGCTAAACCAGAGATACCACCAACTTCTGTATTCTCAAACTGCAATCCAGTATTAAAACTAACCTCTCCAAGGAAGTTAATACCAGTGACAACTTTCGAGTTATTATCTACCACTGTCGGCTCTACCTCAACATCAACATATACTAAACGGTGATCAGAACTAGGAAAGGGAAAATCACCCACTAGCTCAAAGGCAGGGTCATCACTTTCCGGCCAGAAAACCGTTGCGTCAGTTTAATTTCATAAAATCCTGGAATCAATGAGACTAAAACTCTCGAATTTATGGTTTTGATATCTAGAGAGTTAGAAGCAAATAAACTAGCCAAATTATTGTTTCAGCTAATGCGCTACCTCACAGGCTAGAAGCCTGTGCCACGCACCCTACGCGAACAGCTAATACCTAATACGCAATTTTTACCAACCTTAAACAGCATTGGCATTGGTTTAAGTGATGATTGAAACTAGCTGAAATCCCTTAGTCAGGGTTTCATTTCCAGGTTAAATTTTGATTGTAGTTATATAAATTTAATTATAAGGTTTGGTTAACAGTTGTTTTTAAACTTTATGTAAATGTTTAGTGTAATTTTATCTGACTAGCGTATAAAGAGTTTGTTAAGTTTACCTAGAATTAACCTAAAATTAACTTTTTCATTTTGTTTTTAACCTTGAGGCGATAGATTTTGTATAAAACTGCTAACTAAGTAAGGCGTCGGCAAGGACGTTTGTTATCAACGATTTTAATAACTAATGTTTAGTAAAGGGAATAGGGAATAGGGAATAGGGAATAGGGAATAGGGAACAGTGTAAAAAAAATACCAATTAAAGTAGGCTGGGCAAATTTATATTATCTAGAATACTCACCCATAACCAAACGGTTCTTGCCCACCCTACAAGCTTTAGTTGCTGCGGTAAGCTTATGGTTGGGTGTTGGGCATCGAGTCGAATCGAGATAATTCTTGACTTGATCAGTCAGCTTTTTTAACCCAAAGTTGTGCAACCATCTCAGCACGGGATGAAACTTTCAGCTTGCGAAACATTCGCTTGAGAGCTTGCTTGACTGAATTCTCTGTAATCCAAAGTTCAGTCCCAATTTCTGCGTTAGTGCGTCCCAATGCAACTAATTCGGCAATTTGCAATTCACGAGGGGTTAAGCGATCGCTTTTGAAAGATTGCTGCTGGGAGCGCACGGTTGTAGCCCAAACAGACAAGTGTAAACAGACTGCACTCATATCCGCTAGATTCTGTGTATTGAAAGCAGGCATTGACCGTTCACGAGTGCAGCCTAGGGCACCTACTAATTTACCACTGCTGATGATTGGTCCTGCCATCACATGCCAATGATCTGGCCGAGGACAAATCAAAGCCCAAACCTTGGGCGATGCTACCAATGATTGATGGGCAGGAGCGTGATGCTCAACGATATAGCGTAGAACAGGGTTATGGTCGATAGATAGCGCGATTTGTAGGGATTTCTGAAGCTTTTTATTAACTGGAGGCAATTGATCGAAGAAAAAAACACCCCATCGCTTTGCCGCAAAATGCTCACCAATTTTTGGGACAATGCGCGATCGCAAGTCTGCTTCATCCTTGACCTGATGAATGGCTTGAAATAAAAACTGCAAGGAACTAGTCATGAGCGTGATGATCAAAAGTGTACTCGATCGGGTACTGGGCAACCCAAACTGCCTTCCCTAATATTACCTTTAGCGTCAATATTAGGAGAAAACCGATGTCTCAATACGCTCACCCTGAAGTTTTGGTCAATACACAATGGCTGATGGATCATCTAGAAGATCCGATGGTGCGTGTGGTTGAAGTTGATATGAGTCCAGAATCTTACAAAGATACTCATATTCCGGGGGCTGTTTTCTGGCATTTCCCCACTGATCTCTCCATGCCCGACTTCGCAATGAATTTAGACCCCACTGCGATTGAGGAACTGTTGTCGCGCTCAGGAATTTCCCAAGAAACGACCGTCATTGCCTATGGTAGTTACCCAGGCACAGGAGCTTTTATTTTCTGGTTTCTGAAGCTCTTTGGACATCAAAAAGTGTATGTCCTTAACGGTGGTCATCAGAAATGGGTGGCAGAAGGTCGTCCAGTAACATCAGACTTGTCAAACTTTCCGCCCACCTCTTATCAAACAACCTCTCCCAATCCTGACTTACGAGTTTTCCAGGCAGAGGTGCAAGCATCTTTAGAGAAAACGGATTGTGTGGTGCTAGATGTGCGGACTCCTCAAGAGTTTTCTGGTGAGATATTTATGATGAAGCCGCCAGAAGGAGCTGAACGTGGAGGGCATATTCCAGGTGCGGTGCATCTTGAGAATACTGATACCTTGAATGAAGACGGTACATTTAAGTCAGTAGAAGAGTTACATGCTCTTTACAGCAGCCTAGGTGTTACAGCTGACAAAGAAATTTTTCCTTATTGCGCGATTGGTGCACGCTCTGCGTCCACTTGGTTCGTCTTGAAGTATTTACTCGGCTATCCCAAAGTGAGAAATTATGATGGATCGTGGAATGAGTGGAGCCGTCTGTCTCATGGGCTGATTGAGCAGTGAGCAGTAAAAAAAATACCAATTAAAGTAGGGCAGGGCTGTTTCAAAGTCCGACTAAAACGTGATTTGTGGGGAGGTGGGGAGATAGGGAGATAGGGAGATAGCGATGCATCGCTGCAATAGTTTTTGATGACCCTTTTATTCCATTAAACTCATTAATCCCAGTTGCCCCTACTGCTTGAGATTGCGACAACACAATAGTTTTAGAGCACCCTCTTCTCTGTATTACTCTATTTACTCCATTGCACCCATAAAGTAATCCTTTAAATTGCGATAATGTCTTGATGCAATAGCGAGTGGGGGAAACCACGGCAGTCGTTCATGGTTAGAAGTTACCGTAAGACAGTTGAGCCTTGTCTTGATGCAATAGCGAGTGGGGGAAACCACGGCAGTCGCTCATGGGGGAGACCCCCAAGACCGCGCAAATCACGCTAATCAATAAGTTTTACCCTTTTTCTGCATAGCCGACCAAGCATAAAGGCTCAACGTAATCAGGTTTCGTCTCCGGGAGACCCCCAAGACCGTGCTGCCTTCCCAAGACCGCGCTGCATCGCTGCAATAGTTTTTATAACACTTTTATCCCACTAATCCGATTAAACTTATTAATCCCAGTTGCCCCTACTGCTTGAGATTGCGACAACACAATAGTTTTTTTAGCACCCTCTTCCTCCCACACTACCTACACCTTCTATAAGCTGCATACCAACCATACCTCCCACACCTTTCACAGGAAATAGCGACAGTGCAATAGTTTCAGCAAATCTTTGCCTTTTTTGAGAAAATAGTGTTATTATAATAGTATCCTTAAAGCAATGGTTTATTGGCCATGATGATTTCCACCGCACAAGCCGCTGAATTACTTGGTGTTTCTGCCACTCGCGTCCGTTACCTTCTGGGCAAGGGCAGAGTTAAAGGCGCTTATAAGGTGGGGAGAACTTGGGTGATTCCGTTGTTTGATGGTATGCCGGTGGTCACCCCTGGCACTCGCGGACCAAAACGGAACTGGTCAAAGCGTACAAATTACACCAAGACCGTAATTCATGTTAACCAGAGGGTGATTCGCAACAATCTCAAGACGGGGGACCGCAATCCTGTGATTACGGTCAAGCGAGGCTCTAAAAATGTTTACGGTCATACAGTGGAAGTCAATGGCCCCTGTCGGGTGATGTATCGTCCGGACAATCCACTAAATTGTGGAGCACGGGTCTGGATTGAGACGATTTCTGATTTTGAAGTGATTTCAGCATGATGGATACCCAATTTGCGCCTGGCCTTAGGCCAATCCCATCAAACCAGGCAGCTAGAGGTAGTGGTCAACTAGGTCTGGACAGAAATTCCAGTTCATAAGATTCATTCGAGGGGTGTTAATCCGTTTGTCCAGTCGTCCCGCTGAAGGCGACGCAATGTTTTAAACGGCAGCCACATGGGTTCACAAGTAAAATTGGGTGGGCGCAAGGGCAACTCCCATGCACCAGTAGATAACCGATTAACAAACTCTTGTCGTCGCTTTGCCGCCGACGGCTCGCCCCGTAAGGGATCTTCAAGTCGGCTCAAGACTTGCTTCATGGCCTCAGCTTTGACAGTGTCTCCCAGACCAGTATAGGCTAGCTGTTTCAGATAGACTAGTCCCGGATCGGAGGCATGGAAATCTTCAAGTTCGTTGAGGATTTCTAAGGCTTCTTGGTACCGTTGAAGACGCTCAAGAATTCCTGCTTTTAGCAATCGAGCAAAGTAATTGTCTGGTTGTGCCCCGAGGATTAGTGCATCTATGAATTCATGTGCATCATTAATATTGCCTTCACTGATAGCGTTCAGGGCTAGAAAGTAGTTGGCTAAAGGTGCTGGCTTGGCTGCGCCGAGAGCTTTTTTCCAAGCGGTTACGGCCTTAGGGGTCTCACCCGTCTCCATCTCAACAATTCCTAGAAGCAACCAAGCTTCGCCCAGAGAAGGCTCGGTAGTGGTTGCTGCTGTTAGGTGTTTACGGGCAGTTTTGAAGTTGGAAAGACCCCCCAGTCGATAGAGAATTCGACCATAAATCAGGTGCTCCTGAGCTGTGGCTTCGGGCGCAGTTGCTATTTTTTCAGCTTCGGGACGACCGAAGGTGTTGAGGGTTCTTTCAGGATTGCAGGTTTTATCCGAACCATTGGGGGGCCAGTAGCTTTCGCCACGTAATTCGGAATACTCGACCCGTCGGTATCTACTTGACTGTGTTTTGGTAGCTGCCGAACAGTTATCTAATGCTTGGGGAATGGCGAAATTAATTTCTTCACGACAGGCTTCCGCCGCTTTGTCAACCAGTGGAAGTTCCACAGGCATCCGATAATTGAATAGTTCTCGCTCACCTTCGTGGACTTTAACCCAAACAGGGCTGCCATGGCTGGCCACTGGAATCGATAATAGAACGACCGTCTCTGGATTCAACTGGTCGAGCTGAACTAGACCCGACTCAGTGTCGTTGCCAACAGAAACAACTAAGTCTGAGTAGTTACGGGAAGCAGTAAGCCGAACCCGAGCATAAGTCTTTTCCCCCTCATCTTCATAGGTCAGCCCCGCCGCGATCGCTGCCGAGGCAGCACTCAGTTCCCCAATTCCCTGGGGCATCCACCATTCTTCCTCGTAGCTGTACCGGTCAAAAGGGTCGAGAAATTGTCCGTGGTCTTCAAAGATTTCCGTGCTGCCACCCCAAAGCTCGAAAGAATCAAGCCATCCCTGGTTCCAGTTGAAAGAGTAGAGCTTGAGACCAGGAGCGGTTGACGGGGAGGTGATCCGAACTCGGTTTAAATCATCACTTGGGTAGTAGACAGCTGCAAAGGGGTGTACCATGTCAATTCCGAAATAGCTCTTGCCGAATTTGTTGGGGTGTGCTGTCCAATTGGCGAAGACAGAGCGATCCACCACAGTATCATTGGTGCCATCGTTCATGAGCGGCCAGTTGCGGAACGCTTGGTTTTTTCCCCAATGGAAAGCCATACGTGACACGGGGAAAATGAATTTGGCATCCTCAGTCCGGGGAAGTTGTGCCGTGTTCCAGAGTTTAAATCCGTAGCGATATGGCAAAGGGTTGAACAGCGTCAAACGTTCCTGGAAAGAGGCTTGACCCGGTGCCAATCGAATCTCTTGCACTAGGGTCAGCGGTGAATACCTACCTTGATAGTTGAGATCAAGATAGTTTTGTTCAGAAATTACGGGGCTGGGCTGATTTGAGAAGCGGTCGAAGTACATGGTCATCGTCAACACGGCTGTCCCGTCCGCTAGAATCCGCCAACGATAACTTGCGCCTTGAGCTTTGCCCCGTAGACCGTGTTCGTGGAAGGGAAAGGACATGCGCCAGCCGCCGTAGTTCCAAGGTACGCCTACTTGCAATTTGTCATGTGGGATCCCTTGGGGAGTATCAAGGGCAAACATCTTGGTGTTAGTTTTGGGCGCACCATCCCTGCCCACAAGGGCGGGTTTGTAGACAACACTACGCACTCGGCCACCGAGCTGCGGTGCTACTTCGATCCGGAGGTACTGGTTTTCCAGGACTAGATGGTCAACATGGAGAGGATTCACACAGCTGCTGCAATCACCGACGAGTTCGATGGGGTGTTGCACTATGTCAAGGGTGACTGAGCCGAGCCGGTGCGGTTGGCTCTGCTCCACCAGGGAGGAGAAACCGCTCGGTAAGCTCAAGCTTAGCTCTTTTTGATTCTCAGCCGGGCTGTGGTCAGTGCAACCAACTAGGAGCAAGATGGGAGCTAGAAACCGAACGATTCTTTTCATAATCTCTTCGTCAGAGCTATGTGATCAAACCAAGC
>NZ_JAAHHS010000194.1 GCF_010692395.1 Moorena sp. SIO3H5 | reverse complement strand
TGCACCTAATTAGAAATGAGCAGTTGGGCAGATGACACAACAACTAACCCTCTAAAATTAACCATGCTGTTACACTTGAGTACTTGGACAGAAATAGAAGCTTACCTAAAGCAATCACCAGGGATTATTCTGCCCATTGGTTCAACGGAACAACATGGACCAACTGGGTTGATTGGCACCGACGCAATATGTGCAGAAGCGATCGCAAAAGGTGTGTCTGAGGCAACCAATGCCCTAGTTGCTCCCACCATTAATGTCGGGATGGCCTTACACCACACGGCTTTTCCCGGTAGCATCAGTTTGAAACCAAGTACATTAATTCAGGTGATCAAAGATTATCTGACTTGCTTGACTAGAGCTGGGTTCACCAAGTTTTTCTTTATCAATGGTCATGGGGGTAATATCGCTACCCTTAAGGCAGCGTTTTCTGAAAGTTACGCCCACTTGAGCGATTTACAGATTCCTAATGGGGAAAGGGTTCAGTGTCGGGTAGCTAATTGGTTTATGTGCCGTTCTGTCTACAAATTAGCTAAGGAGTTGTATGGGGATCAAGAAGGTTCCCATGCTACTCCTTCTGAGGTAGCACTTACCCAATATGTATATCCCGAAGCAATTAAACAAGCACCCCTCTCAGAAACCGTTGCGTCTGGACACTCAATTTATGGAGCCGCCGATTTTCGTCGCCGTTATCCCGATGGTCGTATGGGGTCTAATCCAGCCTTAGCAACACCGCAACATGGTCAGCAGTTTTATGAGTTGGCAGTCAAGGAGTTGAGCAGTAGTTACTTGGAGTTTGTGGCCGCAGAGTGAATTGGGAATCGGGAATTGGGAATCGGGAATCGGAACCCACCCCGTTCCCCTCCCAGGAAGGGAACGGGAATCGGGAATCGGGAATCGGGAATCGGGAACATTATCAAAGAGATAGGATATGATATACCGATAATTCTGCTTCATAAAAATCTCCCCATCTCCCTATCTCCCCATCTCCCCATCTCCCCACCCTCCTGGTTATCATGGGTATTCAAGCGAACTTGATCTTAGATCTTAGAATTGATCCTCGAGATCTTCAGGGAAGTCCTGGCGTAATCCCCCAGGCAAGGCAGCAATAATAGCATCTAGTACTCTGGATACTTGAATAATTTCAATACCAAGATCAGATAAGGTTTGACCTTTGGGTATGATCGCTCGCTTGAACCCTAACTTGGCAGCTTCTTTGAGTCGGAGTTCCATCTGAGAGACCAGTCGCACTTGCCCCCCTAAGCTGATTTCACCGATCATAACGGTGCGAGGATCGACAACGCGATCGCGAAAACTGGCTACTACCGCAATAGCCATTCCTAAATCAGCTGCTGGTTCTTCTACTCCTAGCCCTCCTGCTGTTGCTACATAAGCATCTAATTTGGATAGGGGAATCCCGACTCGCTTTTCCAACACTGCCAGAATTTGTTGTAAGCGGTTGTAATCAACTCCAGTAGTTGAGCGGCGGGGTGCCCCATAACTAGCAGGACTTACTAGGGCTTGCAATTCTACCAGAATCGGACGAGTACCTTCACAAGCCACTACAGTAGCAGTACCAGGACTCATTTCATCTCGGTTACCCAAAAACAGATCAGAAGGGTTCAACACTTCCTGCAAACCGTTGCTGACCATTTCAAAAATACCGATTTCATGAGTAGCCCCAAAGCGGTTTTTCACAGAACGCAGTAGCCGGTGGGAAGCAAAGCGATCGCCTTCAAAGTACAATACAGTATCGACTAAGTGTTCCAGTACCCTTGGTCCTGCGATCGCGCCTTCTTTGGTCACATGACCCACAATTAATAGAGTAATGTTTGACCGCTTTGCTACCTGCATCAGGGCAGAGGTACATTCCCGCACTTGAGCAACAGAACCAGGAGCAGAGGTCAAGGCCGGAAAATAAAGAGTTTGAATACTGTCAATCACTGCTACCTGAGGTTTGAGGGACTCCAACTCTCGCAGAATTTCCTCTAAATCGGTTTCTGGTAGGACATACAAATCAGCGTCTTTAGACTCGGATGTAGACTCAGAGTCGGGATCAGCTATGGGGGTTTTAGAAGACTTAGACTTAGAAGACTTAGATTTAGAAGACTTAGTCTTAGAAGACTTAGGCTCGTTGTTCACCCTACCGTGATTAGAGTCGGGATCAGAGGTTTCTGCTGATACCACACCCAGGCGAGATGCTCGCAGTTTTACCTGCTGTCCTGATTCTTCTGCACAAACGTATAGAATGCGATGCAACTTGGCAAGTTGATTGGCAACTTGCAGCATTAAGGTTGATTTGCCAATCCCTGGATCGCCACCAATTAAGACTAAAGACCCAGGCACAACACCACCTCCGAGGACTCGGTCGAGTTCTCCATAGCCTGAGGGGAAGCGGATCTGGACAGTATCAACAATTTCTGAGAAGGTAAGGGATGATCTTGGTTGAGCCGGTCCAGTTTTAGCCTCGTGGTTATCGGAATAAGTATTGGATTGCCAACCCCCGCGACTGATTTTGATCGGGGATGGGGCAGTTACCTCATCCAAGGAATTGTAAGTACCACAGGCAGGACATTTGCCGAACCATTGGGAGGACTCAGCACCACAGGCATTACACACATAGAGCGTTTTAGGCTTCGGCATCCTAGTTTAAAAGTCTTAAAAACTCTTAAAAAAACTCAATAATTAAATTAACATTAATGAAAGTCAAGAAAGACTTCACCAGCAAGGAAAATATTATTTTCAACGATAAAATCAACTTTGTAAAGCGTTAGATTAAAGAGATAAACTACTAATAAATTAATAAATCATTAATTTAACTTCACCATTTCAGGAGTATAACGTCAATTGGAAACTCATAAAGAAAAAATTCTTGTTGTAGATGACGAAGCCAGTATCCGTCGCATATTAGAAACTCGGTTGTCCATGATTGGCTACGAGGTAGTCACAGCCGCCGATGGAGAAGAAGCCCTAAACACATTTCGTGATCAAGAGCCTGACCTAGTGGTGTTAGATGTGATGATGCCAAAGCTAGACGGTTATGGTGTCTGTCAAGAATTACGCAAGGAATCAGACATTCCCATTATTATGCTAACTGCTCTAGGGGATGTCGCTGACCGGATTACTGGTCTAGAGTTAGGAGCAGATGACTATGTGGTCAAGCCCTTTTCTCCAAAAGAATTGGAAGCCCGTATTCGCTCCGTACTGCGCAGGTTTGATAAAGTTGGAGCTGCCGGTATTCCTAGTTCTGGTGTGATTCATGTTGGGAGTATCAAAATTGACACCAACAAGCGGCAGGTCTACAAAGGGGATGAGCGCATTCGGCTGACTGGAATGGAGTTCAGTCTTCTGGAATTATTAGTTAGACGTTCTGGAGAACCATTCTCCCGTTCCGAAATTTTACAGGAAGTGTGGGGCTATACTCCCGAACGCCATGTGGATACCCGTGTAGTAGATGTCCACATCTCCCGGCTACGAGCCAAGTTAGAGGATGACCCGAGTAATCCTGAGCTAATTCTGACCGCACGAGGTACAGGTTATTTGTTCCAACGGATCATTGAACCAGATGAAAAATAATAACACCTTGATGTTGATTTTCAGCTGTATAAGTCCTGAACTAACAACCAACAGGTGAGTGATGGCTAAACCCGACCAAAATGATGTACTGCGGCTGCTGCCATTTGCGGTTGGAGGATTGGCAGGGAGCCTGTTGCTGATCAACCGTTTATTAACCTCCCAGCTAAGCAATTCTCAAGCTCGTTCTGATGCTGTAGGGGTAATTGTTTGTGCTGTATTGATTTTGACAGGTTTACTGTGGCAGCAGGTACAGCCCAAACCTCCTGATGCCGTTAAACTGATTGGCGAAGAGGGTTTCGACCTCGCGACCGAGCTCCCAGATCAGGTAAAAACTGAATTAGCCTGGGCATCCCATCTATTACTGACTAATACAGTAACGCGATCGCTTGTAGTGGTATACCAAGGTAAAGTCCTGCTGCGCAGGGGGATCTTGGGAAAAAATCCCCAAGTCGAGCCTGGAGCTATTCTCAAGCGGGTTTTTGAAACTGAAAAAGCCGTCTATCTGGTTAACCTGAAGCTCTATCCAGGGCGACTTGAATTTGACTACTTGCCAAATAACACACAAGGGGTCATATGTCAACCGATTGGCAACCAAGGAGCGCTAATTTTGGCAGCCAATGCTCCCCGAAGTTACACTAAACAAGATGAAAAGTGGATTGAGGGGATTGCTGATAAACTCGCCAATACTCTCTCTGGTCATTTCTAAGATGTGGGTAACGCTTCGAATTTAAATAATGTGGTTAATCATTTTGTACTGCTTGCTGATTCTGATGATGCTAGTAGGCATTATTGGTTCGGTTGTTCCTGGCATTCCGGGTGCCATGTTGATTTTAGCTGCCACCCTAATTTGGGGTATTGCTGACGGCTTTAGTAATGTCACCTGGGCATTGGGCGTAGCCATATTTGTGTTGCTACTCGGTATGGGAGTCGATTTTTTAGCCGCTTACTGGGGAGCAAAAAAAGCTGGTGCTAGTAATTGGGGACAAATTGGTTCCATCATCGGCTTGTTATTGGGGGTGTTTGGTCTTTTACCCGCCTTGCCCTTCGGCGGACCGTTACTAGGGATTTTGTTTGGACCGTTGTTAGGGGCGTTTTTGGGTGAGTTTCTCTATCAACGGAAGTTAAAGTTACAGCCTAGAATCCAGCAGTCCTTTAAAGCTGGCTTGGGGATTGTGGTCGGTTCATTGGTAGGAAATTTGATTCAGGGAATGCTGGCGATCGCGACTGTGGTGGTGTTTATTTTCACCACCTGGCCCCCAGCAGGGATTTAGCTTGAGAAGGGTGATGGGGTGTACTACTGCCTGCTAACTAACCCTAAGTAACAAGTTCAACAACTCAGCAATTTGCACCGTAGGCGATCAAGGGCATAGCAGGCGCTGATGTGACGTAGGTCAGACCGACTCCGATGTTCACCCAAGGTGTACTTGTAGCATTCTAAAATGCCATCTGGTCCGGCTAGACCAATGTAAACTAGACCCACAGGCTTGGTATCGGTATTGCCTCCAGGTCCGGCTATGCCTGTAATACTCAGTGACCAGGTTGAAGAAAGAAGCGATCGCACTCCCGTTGCCATTTGCTCTGCTACAACTTTACTTACCGCCCCCATCGCCTTCAAATCTGAGGAATTTACTCCCAGTACACCAGTTTTCACAGCGTTATCATAAGCAATGATACCCCCGAGAAAATAATTAGAACTCCCCGGAACACTGGTTATCATACTGCCAATACCGCCACCAGTACACGATTCCGCTACACTCAACGTTTGTGAGGCAGCCGTCAATAGCTGACCCACGACAGAGGCTAAGGTATCGGTGTCAGTACCGAAATAGTTAATTCCCCCAATCTGCTGTAATTTTTGGGCTACTGGTTCAATTAACTCTTGCGCTTCACTTTCTGAAGCCGCACGGGCCGAAACTCTTAACCTCACTTGTCCCTTACTAGCATAGGGAGCAACCGTGGGGTTGGTAAGGTCAAAAAAGGGAGCAACTTTCTCAGCCAAAGCCGATTCTCCAATTCCCCAAAACCGCAACATCCGGCTATAAACGATTTCTTTACCCCAGCCTTGGCTTTTGAGATAGGGAACAGCCGTATCTCGCCACATCTGGTGCATTTCCCTAGGAACACCAGGAAAGGTGAGAATGGTTAAATCAGCACGGGGTTTCCAGATGATACCAGGAGCTGTTCCGTTCAGGTTGGGTAATACTTGTGCCCCTTCCGGAATTAGGGCTTGCTTGCGGTTATTGGTAGTTACTTGACGTCCCCGCCGGGCAAACTTCTGAGTGATGTCCTCTATAACATCCGGTTCTTCAATCAGAGGAGCACCAAAAAATTTAGCGATCGCTTCCGTGGTCAAATCATCGGGCGTCGGACCAAGACCACCAGTAAATATTAGGATAGTGGAGCGCTCACTAGCAATTGCCAATACTTGCTGTAAACGCCCGATATTATCTCCCACTACTGTCTGATAGTAGTGAGGAATCCCCAATGCCGCTAGCTCCTGGGCTAAAAACTGAGAATTGCTGTTGAGAATATCCCCCAGCAGCAGTTCGGTCCCTACACAAATAATTTCTGCACTCATTTATTATGCCTCAGGGGCAAGATCTCATTTATTTTTTTCTGCTATTCTATTATTCTCCCACACTTATATAGCAATTCTACGACTTGTGAGGTACAAATATCTGGTTTTTAGGGAGCAGGGAGCAGGGAGCAGGGAGCAGGTAAGAGACAAGAAGCAAGAGCCAATAGTCAAACAGTTATGTGTACCTCATGACTCCTATAAACGCTATAAATTGCTGCTATGTCAAATTTTTCTAATCCTTATTGTTCGATAGTTTAATCTTATTTATAAGATTTTTTTTAACTACCAAACTCTCCAATCCTAATTATTTTTAATTAAGCCATACTTTTCACTCTTTTTATGAAAGCTAAGCTCGGCATTACATGATTTCTACAAAATAAAATAAATACCTGTTTTTATTACTCTTACTTATCTTCTAAGCTAAATCAGGCTTTCTAATCTTAGAAACTTTTTTTAACCAATATTTTTTTAGTTATTTTAATTTTTTAATAATCCAATCAATTGATAGGTACTTTCTGATTAATTTTAACTAACAGTTTGGCATAGTAAGTCCACAATAGCTTCTTTTGTTCTTTAACACATACTGAGGAACAGGACTTACCAAGTAAGTCTACAGTAGGGTCGATTATTAGGTGACCCTACTGTAGGTGTTATGCTGAGGCTTAACTGTCAAACATCAAGCCTTAGACCAAACTTGGTACAAGACTGGTCAGATGGGGATACAGAGGAAAGCGATCGCATAATTGTCCCACACGCTGGCGACATTGATTTGCCACTTGCTCATCCTCTGGATTCAGTAAGCGATCGGCAATAATATTACCAATCTCAGTAAATTCTGCGACTCCCATGCCTCGGGTAGTCATGGCTGGGGAACCTAGGCGCAAGCCACTGGTGACAAAGGGCGACTCTGGGTCAAAGGGAACAGTATTTTTGTTAGCTGTAATCTTGACACCGCTCACCAGTTGGTCAGCTCGCTTACCTGTCATACCAATAGAGCGCAAATCTACCAGTAATACATGGTTATCTGTACCACCAGAAACAATCTTTAACTCCCGGTTTTGCAGTGCCCTTGCCAAAGCCTTAGCATTTTCTATCACGTGGGCAGAATAGGTTTTGAATGCTGGGGTCAAGGCTTCCCCAAACGCAACAGCTTTACCAGCAATCACATGTTCCAACGGACCCCCCTGAGTTCCGGGAAACACTGCCTTATCGAACTTTTTACCCAAATCCGATTGATTAGTCAGAATCAAGCCACCCCGTGGACCACGCAGGGTCTTGTGAGTGGTAGTAGTGACCACATGGCAGTGAGGAAGGGGATTAGGGTGATGACCACTAGCCACTAAACCAGCAATGTGAGCCATATCCGCCATCAGGTAGGCACCCACTTCATCAGCAATGGCGCGGAATTTTTCAAAGTCAATGATTCGGGGATAGGCGGAATAGCCACAAATAATCAGTTTGGGACGCTCTTTCAGAGCAAGTTCCCGAATCTGACCATAGTCCAATTGCTCAGTTTCCTGGCTAACACCGTAGTGACACACCTCAAACCATTTACCGGAAACATTCACTGGTGACCCATGGGTGAGGTGTCCGCCATGGGACAAATCCATCCCCATAATCTTGTCACCAGGTTTTAGTAAGGCTAAAAATACCGCAAAGTTTGCTTGAGCGCCAGAATGGGGCTGAACATTAGCATGAGCAGCACCAAAGAGTTCTTTAGCACGGTCAATCGCTACTTGTTCGACTTTGTCAATGAACTCACAGCCGCCATAGTAGCGCTTTCCGGGCAATCCCTCAGCATATTTGTTAGTTAGCACTGAGCCTTGTGCTGCCATCACCGCTGGGGAGGTGAAGTTCTCACTAGCAATAAGTTCCAGATGCTCCCGTTGACGTTGGAGTTCTTCTCCCAGATAGGTGGCTATCGTGGGATCGGTTTCGGCGAGAAAATCGAAATTAGTTTGAGTCACTTTCTTTACTTCTAGGATCGATCACGTTTGGTAATTGACACAACAACCTTAAAGGTCTATGTGCTTACAAAAAATCCTCTGAGGGAATAAAGCCCCGTTTAGGCAAGAGCGGGGATTAAAAACTGAGGTAGCGCTTTCATGCAGGGGTTTATCCCATCAGCGACTACCGGTACCGAAATAGCAGCTTTAGTCGCCCTGAAGATTTTTTTGCAGGTGGTTTGTTTGGACACGACCCTTAAACAGGACTTACCCAGTAACTCTACCTACAGGGTGGGTTAATAACGCACCCTACTACTTATCCCTACTACTTATCCCTACTACTTATTCCTACTACATATGGGCGTTTAATGCCCAGTTTTTCGCCAGCTTTCCAAAAGTCCTGTCAAACAATACATTGGTAAGGATGAGCTGAAAGCTTGAGTTTGGAACGATTCAGAGTCAGATTAAGCCAAGTTTTAGCAAAACTTAAAGTTTTTATTATATTATTAAAATTTATAGTATTATATAAATAATGCAATACCTAGTATCCAGAGTATCTAATAAAATAGGAATAGCATTGAGAAACAGTTCTAATCAACAGCACTAACAAACAAAACTTAAGCACTAAGCTGATTAGTTAATATTTTCAGGATGAGTATGGGTGGCATAGTGAGCAAATAAACGCCAATAAACACTGTTTCCTATCCTTCAGTCTGTTGAGAAGAAATAAAAGTATCATGCTTCGGCATCAGCCCTGATAGCGTAATGGGATTAGTGCTATGTTAGTAATTCTAACGGACAACCAAGTAATTTCCCCCGACCTTGTCTGCCAATGTTGTTTACTGGCTGACCCAAGTGGTCAACCTCGCTTGCATCAAGGCAAATTGGTTTGTGCTCATCTGCTCAAGAAGCTAAGTGAGAAGCAAGCTCAACAGTATGAGTGTGAAATGGGATTCCGTCTGGTAAATATGGATTGACTTTTCTAGTAGGGGAACGCGCCCCGCGTGACATGCAGGTCAATCGCATTTCAGGTCGCTCAGGGGTAGATTGTTGTGCTGCGCTATGCTGAATAGTAGTTAGTGTACCCCTTATCTGAACATCTTAAAGGAGAAACCACCATGAATTGGCGCGGGTCAACAGATATTAAAGACCGGATTTTTGCAGCCCTTGCATATCTACTCCCTCTAATTGTGGTTTTGCCCTTTGGTCAATTTCTGCTAAGACAGTTTCCCATTCTCGGCATTATTTACCTGCCCCTACAACCGTTGATTTCACTTTACTACGGTTTGCCTTTAGTGGGGTTAATTATTTTCTTTGTTTTATTCTTAGCCGTAGTCAGAAACCCACAAATCAGCCATTTTGTTCGCTTTAACACCATGCAAGCGATTCTTTTAGACATTCTTTTAGTTTTGTGTGGTCTATTGTTACCAATTTTAGTCCAAGCACTAGGGGTTAACTTGCTAACAGAAACCTTATATAATATAGTGTTTTTAGGAATCCTTGCCGCCTGCGGCTACTCCATGATTCAATCATTGATGGGTCGTTACGCAGAAATACCAAGCCTTAGTCAAGCTGTTTACAGCCAAGTCCCCTAGTCTTGCTTAGTCTTGGCCGGTGAAGGGCGTGAGATCACCGTATTTTCCAACTGCCCAATTCCCTCAATTTCCACCCGGACGCGATCGCCAATTTCCATTGCTCCTACTCCTTTGGGTGTCCCCGTAAGGATCACATCTCCTGGAACTAGGGTCATCACCTGGGAAATGTAAGATACCAGAACATCTGGCGGAAATACCATTTGACTAATTAAAGCTGATTGTACAGGCTCAGGGTTGTCATTCAGAAATGTCTGCAATTTTGCCCCAGCACTCAACTCCCGGACTATCCACGGTCCGAGGGGACAAAAGCTATTAAATCCCTTAGCCCTGGTCCACTGGGCATCCCGCTTTTGTAAATCCCGAGCCGTTACATCATTAGCGATCGTATAACCCCAAATTTTGGATTGAGCTTCGTCTGGTGTGCAGTCTAAGCAATAGTCACCGATTACCACTGCTAACTCTCCCTCATAGTCTACTCGCTTAGACTGAGGCGGATACTGGATGGCTTGAGAGTCAGGAAGTATAGTGGTAGGGGGTTTAAGAAACAGTAAAGGTTCCTCAGGAACTGATGTTCCCAATTCCGCTGCGTGTTCAGTATAGTTTTTGCCTACAGCCACGACTTTAGTTGGTGCACACGGAGCAAGCAGTTGATAGCTTTCTGGTTCCAACTCTAAATCTATAGGTTGTCCCTGTAACCAAGGTGGTGCATCCAGCACCTGAATAGTGCGGGTCACCTGTAACAAACCGTAGTAGGTCTGTCCTTTAGAAGATTTAACTCGAACGTAACGCTGTGTCATAACAATAGATGTTCCTTAATAATATTACGAAAATTCTCTACTTTACCTAAGATAGTATTGAGTTGGTAGTACGTCAGTACTGAGTACCGATAACAGATTGTCCTTAACAGTAGAATAGATAATAAGCTGCATTTAGACATAGCATCTTCTGGTAGTCTCTGGTTGTGTCTAGTGGTATTCCCCTTTGACGAATGTACTATCTTTGAGCACAATTTAATTGAAATTTAATTGAAATTGGTTGCACAAGGGGTTATAATTTTAAATCGGTAATCCTTGTCAAGGATTAAGATAAAAGTATTCAGATGAGTCTGACCACTTCAAACACTTACCGATCCGGTAAGTGTCCACTTAAGTAGCGATAGATCAATTCCTTGCTTCTTTAACTATCCAGTAGCAAGCAAGTCAATTACCCAACCTTGACTATGACCTAAGGTGTGGTTCAAGGAAAGCTGATTGTTAGTGCTGATTGTTAGTGCTGATTGTTAGTGCTGTCTATCGGATAAAAAGAAGCCAAATTGTCCATAAGGAGATTAATACCAGTGCAAAACACTTACGAAATGATGTACATCCTCCGTCCTGATTTGGGCGAGGAACAAGTAGATCAAGCTATCGGCAAATACCGAGACCTATTGCAGGAACTCGGTGGAGAGCAAATCGAAATTCAGCATCGTGGCAAGCGTCGTTTAGCCTATCCCATAGATAGGTACCGGGAAGGGATTTATATCCAAATGAACTATAATGGGCCAGGTACTCATGTCGCCAAGATTGAGCGAGCAATGCGTCTAAGTCAAGATGTGATTCGCTACCTCACCATCAGAGACGAATCATCCCCAGCCCCTACACCAGAACCAGCAGAAGTTGAAGCTTGAACTATCACCGATATTAGGGTGTAATCCGTAATAAGTCACAGGTAATAGGTAATGGGTAATGGGTAACAGGTAATAGGTAATAGGTAATGGGTAGTTTAGGATTACCTATTACCTATATACTCTTTGGTGGCTACAAAACACTTCAGGATTAAAGACTAAGGACGAAGAAGTATAGATAAATTCAGTTCTTGGAAAGGTTCGGAATCTGGCTTAATCTCAATTTGATTCGGTTGAGCCGATTCACCATTAATCAGTAAATTATACTTACCCTGCTGCAAGCCTTCTAAATAAAAGACCCCAGCACCGTTAGTAATCGAAAAAATCGATTTTCCTGAATCAACTGGTACTGCTTCTACCTTCGCCCCTTGCACCGCTTCTCCCGCAGCATCAGTGACTACACCTGCAAAGGTGTAGGATAGTACCATTGGCACAGTAACTGGAGTATAGCTACCCGGCACCACCTCCACCGCATAGGCTGATTCCTCGGGTTTCCAGTCGATGGGATATCCGGCGGGGTCAAGGTCGAGGCGATAGGTATCAGGGTCGAGTTTGACAAAAATACCATTGTTGCGAATGTCTGGTCGAAACGAGCTTATCGATTTATTATTCACCAGTAACAGTAAATCGGGCTCTTCAACGTAAATCTCTTCCCCTTTATCTCGCTTACCATTGCCATTGTTGTCAAAGAATGGCTGAATTAACAATCCTCCTCGGCTGCGTAAGCGGTCAAAGCGGGTGTCGGCACCGCTAAACCCTGATTGGACATTGATATTGGGAGAAAGCTCAATCCTGAACGTGCTGCCATCAGAGGTAGTAGATATTTCTTGGTAACGTAACCGCAATACTAATCCGGGAATCAAGGCACTGGAAGCTGAGGCAATCAATCCATTACCCCGAGAACCGAAGCCATAGCCGAAATCCAAGTCCCAGAGATATCGACCATCACTAGACTGTTGTGGAGAACGATAGCGCCAAGCTAAGCGAGCGAGGTGATCATCACGGTTATTGGAATCCCGGGTTTCGTAACCCAGTAGCAGGGAATGTCCTCTAGAGGCACTGCTATTGGACAAATAATAGATCAGTTCTGAATTGGTAGTGATTTCATTGCCTCGATGGGAGAGTCTCAGACTTCCCAGGTTAGACCTCAAACTCCAGCGCAAGTTATTATTGGTGTCCATGTCAGCACTGGCAAAGAGTGAGAAATTTTGGCTAGTGTGGGATATGCTCATACCAGCAGCTAAGGCTTCCTCCCGAGTGTTACCACTGGCTCTTAAGGTTAAACCACGAAAGGCTTGCCAGTTGACCCGAAACCGTTGGGCTAGACTATCACTGTTGAAGTTAAAGCTCAGCTTAGGGGAGGGTTGGAAGTTAATACTGGCATCATAGTCTATCCCCTCATCCTCTGTACCTAAAAGAGCCGATACTTTTACCTTTAACGGAAAGCCAGCAGGTTGATAGAATAGTTCCCCTAAGCCCAACACTGACTCGTCGTAAACCACCCCCATCCCTAAAGTCAAGTCTTCTGTGACTCCTAGGCGATAGGCAATTCCACCCCGCACGTCTGTAAACTCACCAAAGAAATTCCCATTTTGGCTCGATTCTCGACTCAAGCCAGTGGAAACAACTAAAGCAGAGGCTCCCTTGGTCAATTGACCCGGTAGAGTCGAGAAATTGGCCTCTCGAATTTCCGGGTCTGCAGTAAGCTGTCCATCGGGGTATAGAAAAACGCGATAAGTATTGCTACCGCCTCGTCCAGTTATGACATTTTCAAAGCGGTAAACCCCAGAGGAGTCCACTAGGATTTCATCCACCACCACATCATTAAAACCTTGGGTCAGCTGCACCAACGTACCCGGTTCAGCTTCCCCAGTAATGCTCCGTCCAATATCATTGGCTTGTAACCGTTGGCTAGGACTAAATCCACCCCTTGATGAGGGTGGGGTAAATCCCCAGCGCTGGATAGTGGTCGCACCCCAATATTGACCTGTCCCTTGACTTTGCCAAAAGGTGGGGTGGGAACCTAGGACAAAATCCGCTGCATCGGTTTGGCGAAAATACTGAGCTTCCTGTAACCGAAACGTCCCGGTATCGGTTAAATCCGGTTGGCGAGTCCTCAGAAACCAGCTACCTCCTAATAAGGTGCCGACGGTGGTAAATTCTCCACTATAGTTTGTGGAATTAGAAAAGGAACTGCTACCACCCCCTCTGCCACTAACATTTACCCGTTGTCTGATCGCGGATATGCTAAACGCAGGGGCATCAATCTCAGATAATCCTTCCAGTACAACTGGGATTTCTGGAGTTCGCCGACCTTTGCGCCGCACATTCAACCAGGGGGGATTAAACTTAATGGCGTATTCAATCATGTCAAACTCCGTCGGGACTCCTAGAAGAGTTTGGATGGTTTTGACCGGAATGACTACTCCTAATTCTGGGTCAGTTGGTAATTCTTCTGGATTGATGCGGGTAACTAAACCAGGCGATCGCACTTCTAATTGACCGTCTTCTAAGGGTTTGACATCTAATTTCAAGCCCTGGATCACATCATCTAAGGGAATCAGCCACGTTTCAAAATTAATTGCCTGGGAACCATCTTCAAATCCCCGCACTAAAGTACTAGGAATCACATTCTGTTTTCCCAGATTGACGCCCACAGGAAGAATAATCAATTGATCACTATCGTTTCGCCTTGGGCTAGAGGTAGA
>NZ_JAAHHS010000193.1 GCF_010692395.1 Moorena sp. SIO3H5 | reverse complement strand
CAATTGCAGCAGCAGTGGTGTATTGCGCACTATTTCCACATAAAGCAGACTGAGCTTACTCACTAGCCAATTGTCAGAAAAACTAGCTATCCCGGCGGTAATACCAACAATAGTTGTCAGGATAATCCCAAACACCATCACCCGCAATGAATTGGCAAGTCCGATCAATAAAGCATAGCTATAGGGGTCAGTGGCTTTGTAGGGAATGGGGGTATCGCCAATACCAAATTTGGCTTGATCTTGGAGAAAATCAAACCCCAATTTAATCGCTTGTTGCTGAATATTTCGGCTTAAGTTGCTGCCTAGCCATGCCACGACCGCAATCACCACCAGCACAAATAGGACTTGTATGGCAATGCGCCAAAATCGGTCATCCCGCCACAAAGGAGGCTTTTGACCTATATTGCTTGTCATTCGTTAGTTGTTTAGCTTGCAGGTTTAAGGTTTAAGGTTTAAGATTTAAGGTTTAAAGTTTAAGGTTACAGGTTGAAAGTTTAAATTTCCAACCTATAACCTTTAATCTTCAATAGTTAACAAGCCCTTAACGGAAGGGTGGAGAATACAAAATACCCCCACGAGTCCAGAGGTCATTCAGACCCCGATTGAGTTTAAACTGAGAACTTTCACCCAAGTTACGGTCATAGACTTCGCTGTAGTTACCGACGTGCTTAATCACTCGTGCTGCAAAATCGTTTTCTAAACCGAGACCTTTGCCTAAGTCACCTTCAACACCTACGAAACGTTTGACAGTCGGGTTAGGACTGTTGCTCATTTGTGCCACATTCGCCTTAGTAATCCCTAACTCTTCGGCTTCAATCAAGGCGAAAGTCACCCACTTGACTACATCAAACCAAGTGGAGTCATTATTAATAGTTACTGGTCCCAAGGGTTCCTTGGACATGGTAACATCTAGAAGTATATGATCACCAGGCTTAGGCAGAGTGCTGCGCTTGGCCAGTAGTTGGGATTTATCGGAAGTCATGCCGTCACAACGTCCTTCGTCATAGGCAGTATAGGCAAGGTCTGCTTTCTGAAACACCACTGGCTCAAATTCGACACCTGCTTCGCGCATTTTGTCGGTTAAATTCAGCTCAGTAGTGGTTCCAGTTTCCACACAGACAGATTTGCCTTGAAAATCTTTCAGTGTTTTAATCCCACTGTTTTTGCGCACCATCATGCCCTGACCATCATAAAAGGTAGTAGGGGCAAATTCTAAGTTATTGGTAGAGCTATCTCGGCTAAGGGTCCAAGTGGTATTGCGCGAGAGCATATCCACTTCACCATTCCGGACGGCGGGAAATCGCTCCGTGGAGTCAAGGTTACGGTACTCTACTGCTTCTGGGTCATCAAACAAAGCAGCAGCAACTGCTTTACAGACATCCACATCTAGCCCGGAGTACTTACCGCTCCCATCCACAAAGCTAAATCCGGGAATGCCACCGTCAACACCACAAATCAGCTTGCCACGGCTTTTGACTATATCTAAGCGGCTTTGTGTAGCGCTTGTCCCACCTCCTTCACAGGCTGTCAAGGGTGCAACTAATACTAGAGTGGCTAGTACCAGAGAACTCCATTTAGGCATAAGTTTTTTCTTGGTCTTGTTTTTTAAATACACAACAGCCTCACACCATCAGCTTACATGAGCTTCCGCTGCTTAAGCTTGCTTGCATTTTAGATCAAGTTGGTTAGATTACTTATGTTGTTAGATTAATTATCTAGCAAAGTGAACAGGGAACAGGGAATAAGCAAAAGAGAATAAGGAGTAGGGAATATGGCATCAAAAATTATCACAATTCCTACACGGATTGCTATCCTATAGCTCGGCTGCTAATGGGTAAGTAAAGTAGACTTCGCCGCAGTTGTCGGGAACTTTAGACCAGGTAACTTTAGTGATTATAGTTACAAACTTTTCAGTGTAATTTTTTTTTTTTTTTAACAAACTAATAATTAATCAATCATAATGATAGAAAAGCGATCGCTTAATTCACCTGAGCCGATCAAGTCATTCCAATCATCAAATTAGCTCACAGAGGTGAACCCCTGGAGGATGTACTAAGGCTCAAGGAAACCTGCGTTCGCGTAGCGTGGCCTACGGCCAATCGCTTTTTGGGTGCGTTTGCGATCGCACCGAATACTGTCCTTAACGTTCTGTTGAGAAATTAGCTCTAGTGGCAATGCTTCTCAAAGGCAGTATCTATCAAGCCTAGAGGGCTAGAGTTTGTGACTGAACGGACATTGGAAAGAGCATGTACTCATTCCACATGCGCCAGATGTAAGCCGTAATTGCTTTTTTACGAGTTTTGTGATCTTCAAATGAGTACTGGACTATTGAACTAGGTGCAGCGGACTGAATGTCCGTTAGATGAGAGTTACAGCCGCACCCATGTTGGAGCAGAAGACCGTGACGAGCAGCCTTACTCTGGACAAACATCAGCATCCGCGTCACATTGAAAGCGTGAAGGCAAGCATCGTAGGGACGTTTGACACCCTGCATGCGAGGATCGAAAGCCATAGCCCGTGATTCTAGAATCGAGTCCCGCTCAATCGGGCACAGAAGCATCTGTTGACATCCTCTCCCGGTAAATCGGAGATTATACCGGGAGATTCCTAAACCTCACGATTCAGGTTTACTGCTTCCTAGATTCTTAACTAGACTGTTGCCAGTCCCCGTCAGAACATCTCCACAGTCATTTTCTGCCACGATCTGCCCGACCGCAGCGACCCCTCGTTGACAAATCACTTTTGCTGCCGCTACATCTCGGTTAATTTCACAACCACATGACCGGCAAAAGTGGGTACGCTCAGATAAATTTTTCTTACCTGTATTGGTCCCACAATTAGGGCAAATTTGACTGGTTAACCTGTAGTCAACCTTGCCAAAATATACGCCTCGTTTCCAACATACCCAAGCCAATATCTTGAAGAATTTACCAAAACCTGCATCTAAGGTATGTTTTCCTAACATCCCTTTGGCCCAGGTTCTAAAGTCTAAATCTTCCACAAATATCATCCCAGCTTGGTCACATAAATGATCAGCTAGTTTAAAGTGAAAGTCCTTGCGGGTGTCTGATACTTTTTGATGTAATCTAGCAATCTTTTGATTGAGTCTATGTCTATTGTTTGACCCCTTTTTCTTTAACTTAAGTCTACGTTGCAGTAATTTCAACTTGCGGTGTAGCTCTGTTAAAAATCTAGGACGTTCAATCAACTCGTTGTCAGAAGTTGCTAAAAACTTATCTAGCCCGATATCAATACCCAACGGATGACCATAAGGCTGGTTGTCTGGAACATTGACATCACTTTGTAATGCTAACATTACAAAATACCCCTTGGCACGTCTAACAACCCTGACTTGTTTCAGCTTCAACCCTTCAGGGATTGGACGTGACAACCTCATCTTAACAAGTCCGATTTGAGGGAGTTTAATCCAGTCTCCTCTGACAGGATTACTGCTAAATTGTGGAAAAACAAAAGACCTCATTCGGTACTTGTTTTTAAACCTAGGAAAGCCATAACCCTGCGTCTTCATATTCTTAAATGCTCGGTCTAAGCTTCTTAAAACTTGCTGCAAAACCTGGGCATTTACTCTTTTGAGTTCAGGATTAGATTTCTTGGCGATCGTTAGGGCTGCTGCCTGTTCTTTATATCCTGGATAGGGTAAATCCGCTGGGATAATATATTCTTGCACCAATGAGCAAGAATTCACATCACACTTCCTACTGTTAATCCAGTCTTTTCTTTCTCTGAGTGCATAATTCCACACCTTCCTACAGACTGCCAGCATCTCTTCAATGATGGCAATTTGCTCGTAAGAAGGAATCAGTTTAAACTCGTAGGTTAGTGTTAGCATGATTGTAGTTTAACACACACCTAAACAGATGGCGTTAAATTCTAAGAAGTTGATCCACCAATGGTAACGAGTAGCGCGTTTTTGTTTGTTGGCAACGATTCATCTCGCCGTTAAACCCTGTCGCGTTATAACGGCGAGATGAATCGTTGCATTTTATGATAGAAAGAGGCTGGTAATTCATAGTTGAACTCTTCAAACACGTCTACAGCAAAAGCGACCACACGTTCAGCACCATCTGTTGCAACAGCAGTAGTCTTGGCTAATTCAAAATTTGGGTAAGCTGACAACAAATAGTCAGCACCGATCGCGTAGCGTGGCCAAAGGCCTTAGAACTCTAAAGTATCCCAAGCTCCCTTCTGAAAAAGAGACTGGCAATCGAAACCTTGCTCAAAAATTTCTGGGCTACCGTCAGTTGCTTTGCTTAGAAACAATTGAGCCAAAGCAACCAGAAACTCAAGGTCAGGATGTCCTACTTCTGCCTCACCACTGGCAATTTTTTGCCAAACCGTGGGTAGTTGGTCAATGGTAACAGCGTCAATGCCTTCAAGAATAGACCTAGCAGTCAAAACCGAAACAGTTTGTTGAATTGTCATAAAGCAAGTTAGACTTAACCCTGGTTTTTTTTGGTAATGATACGTTAGCAACTGTCAAAATGCTTCCATTGTGGTAGTAGCCAAGATAGGCACCTTAATTAAGATACCATACAACTAGCAATCAGTATTTCTAGACTACAGGTACTACGCTCATCATGACCAAACCTCAAGTTTTAGGATTTTCCGGTGCCTGCTCCCGATTTATCTCTGTATTCACCAACGCTGTCACTGGTATCAGTATGATTCTTAAAAAACTATTTTAATTATAATTTTCGCTTATATCTTTGTTTACGCTTTGGCTAGATAAAATTCCTGAAATATTCCTAAAAATTACTTCCCCTCATGACCACTCGTCGATTGTATCTGCCAAAACCCCGAGAGGCAGTGGGAAACTATCTCAGAATTATTTCTATCAATGATGTTTACGACATCAATAATTATCCCTACGTGGAAACAGTGATTCAATCCCTAAAGGAAACATCGGAAGATGCCGTGGTGATTGCCTGCCTCAGCGGAGACTTTCTCTCTCCTTGTTTACTTACCTCAGTTGATGGGGGTAAAGCCATGCTGGACGTGCTCAAGGTAGTCAACATTGATTATATTTGCTTGGGCAACCATGAATTCGATGTCAGCCTGGATGTCCTGCGTGAGCGTTTCAAAACCTACGAAGGAAAATGCTTAAATAGCAACATCTTGGACTTGCCAATTGTGGATGCCAGTGGTCAGCCACTTCCGAAATATGACATTGTTGAAGTCGGTTCTCATAGAGTTGCCTTTGCTGGATTTTGCACTAACAATACCGATCTTTTCAGACCAGGGACGAACCTAACCATTCAACCGATATTTGATGCTTTAAAGGAAACCTGGTCTAAGTGTTCCAATGACGCAACCATGCTGATTCCCCTGACCCATCAGACCATTGCAGAAGATCGGGAACTAGCCACGGGGATCCAGCAAGATCACCAACTTAGTGGTAAGGTTCCTGTAATTGTTGGCGGGCACGACCATGAGATTTATATTGAAAAAATTGAGCGGAGTCTGATTGTTAAAGCTGGTGCTGATGCTATTAATGTGGTTGTTGTTGATGTGTGGTGGGATGCTTCCGAGCAATGCCATAGTGCTGTTCATCTGTTGCCAACCAGCCATTTTGATGCCGATCCCAAGGTTCAAAAGTTTGTAGAAAGTACCCAGAATTTTCTAGGTTACCTGATAGATGTGGAAATTTTTGAGGTGAAAGAATCTATGTCCTCTAAACGGACGCGATTCCAACCCGAAAAAGTGGCCTCAACCCTATGTTATTATATCAAGAAAAGCTTGAATAATGTCGATATAGTGATGCTCCAAGGAGGATGCATTCGAGGTAAGCGAGACTATGAAAAAGGTGCAGCCTTTACCTATGGAGATTTGTTAGAAGAGCTGCCATTTGATACCGAAATTGCTTTGATTCAGGTGCCTGGGTACGTCTTACAAGAGTCTATTACCGAAACTCGCAGCAGCCCTGATCGGGAAGCAACCAATTTTCTTCATGCTGATTTTGATGTAGTAGTTGAAGACTACCCTAGTCTAAAAATTGTCAGCATTAACCACGCTCCATTTGACCCCCAAAAGATTTACAGTCTCGGTATTTATCAATACTTGCTGACGGGACTCAATCAAATCAAACCGTTGCTAAATTATGTTAGAGAAAACGGTGGTGCTCCGCCTTTGGAGCAATGTCTACCTGGCAAAAACCTGATTATGGAAAGCTGCATGAAAGATACTTGGAGAGTCCTGGTTGGTTATGAGCAATGGGACGCTGATGGCGATGGAGAAATCACCAGAGAAGAGCTGAAACAGGGTGTCAAAAATGCCTTTGCCTTTCTCGATCAAAATCAAGATGGCTATATTTCCCCGGCAGAAGTACAGGGAGCATTGGTAGAACGGACAGGCAGCACCCAGAAAGGATTAATTAGCCTGATGTTTGAGGTGTTGGATGTCGATAAAGATGGTATGGTGTCGATGGATGAACTGGCATTGTTAGCAATGTAATGAGAAAAAGGTGTTGCAAAGCAAGACCTGAACCAAGGGTTAAAACGGCGGACGCTGTTGGATTTTATCAATGCTAGGACGGGGTGGGTAGTGCCTTTCACGGCACTACCCCTGTTCGATCTCCTATGTCTTAATTTCCTTTGCTTGTTCGGTTAGGTTATCGGCTAGATGTTGGGCAAGGGCAACCATGGTCAACGTTGGGTTCCAAGAACCGCCAGTGGGCCAAAGTGAAGCTCCGGTGATATAGACGTTCTCTACACCCTTGAGCCGATAATCTAACCCGACAACAGCTTCTTCATCATCCCCAATCCACATGGTTGAGGCTTCGTGTACCAATCCGGGAACACGAGTTTTGTGGCGTTCGCGCTTCCATTGTCCCGTATCGGGATCACCGTGCCAATATTCTACTCGGTCTTTTCCTTTTGGGGACAAACCCTGCTCAAGAACCTCAAAAGTGGCTTTGTCCATAGTATCCCACAGGGATAAGTCTTTGTCCGTTTCCAACACTTGCAGGGTAACATTGGTTGTGGGATCGTCCCCATCATTTTTTTGTAACCCGTTACCAGGGTTATCGAATAGTTCACCCAGAACCGCACAGACAAACACGATGTAATCCTTGGATGTCTCAAGTTGCTTGGGTGAGGCGGTGGCTACCACATCCGGCATATTACGAGCCGCTGTATCAATGTGAGTCTTATTAGTTGGGTCAGGATCGGATATAGCTGAGAGTTGAATGTGATATTGTCCCTGAGTTTCCTGATCGACGCCAGCGAAGTAGATAGCTGCCAACTCCAGATTTTTTTTCCTTAAATCATTTTTAATGCTTTCTTCCCAGTCAAAGATTTCCAGAAAGTCGTCTCGGGGAATACGGGCAACAATGGCACTGATAAAGTGGGCGGTAAACCGTTTACCCGCATTTTTTGCCTGTGGAAAAGAATTCAAAACCAGGGTTGTTGACGGTATACTCCCCATGGCTAAAATAACTTTACTATCGCCAACATTGACCACCCCACGGGTTGTTTCTAATGCTGTTGCTTGGTTTTCCTGTTGCCAGATCCGTGTCACTGTACATTCGGTGACAATACTCAGTCGGGAATCAATCTGACGTTTTTTGGCTTCTTCCTGGCATTTTATTACCTCATCCAGAAGTGGCCCTGGTGTGGAAAACTTTTCCACGTCAGTGGATGTAATCGTTGGAGTGCCAACTGCAATCTGAGCATGTTGGACGCGGGTGGCTGACTTAATATCCTGAAGATTCTGCTTCAATCTCTCAGTTAGTTTATTTTGCCAGTGGTCAAAGATATTTCCGGTTTCTTCGTCATTGGCTCCAACCACATTCAGCAACCTTTTCGCCGTCTTAAAATAGTCTTGGGCTGCCTTAATCGTTGCTTGAGGCCAACCGTTCATTTCCGCTGTTGTCGGTTCCGGGCACCAGGCACTCCATAGGGTCGAGCCACCTCCGAAAAACGGAATTATCCCATGCTGCCATTTAATATATTTATTAAGATTAAGGGTCTTAGATGATAAAGTCCAGGGAAAGGTTTTTAACGCCTGCTTGAGTAAGAGTTTTTGGTAGGAGGTCGGTAAGTTTTGAACGTGTTCTGGCAGGAAAAATGACCCGCGTTCGATGAGCAGAATTCTGGCATTATCATCTTTATTGATAACTCTCTCAATAAAGCCAAGAGCACAAAAGCCAGTGCCAATAACGATATAGTCAAATTGTTTTTCTTCTCGCGTCTTTTTCCATTCACTCGGGGAAAGAAAAAAGACATGGTTCATGATGTCTTGACTATTAAGTTCCTGTTGACCCGGCCTGGGATACCCATAATTAAGATTGGGTGATGAGAATACAGTCATAAACGTTGCTATACAACGATTTAATATAAATTACAGCTATATACTAAGGGTTAATCGCTTAATTAACTCTTGATGTTGCGGATAAATTTCCATCAATTTTTCCAACTGATTAGGAGTAGGTTTTTTGGAATCGGTTGGATCCCAACCGGGCGCTAGAGTAGTACCAACTAGTGCAAAAGAATTGGGTTCAACCATTGTCGCTCCAAACCAAGTATCATGGGTTGCAACTGCCTGAAAAACTTCACCCGCGTCCAAGTTACTACCCAGCTTAATTTTCCGGTAATTTCCATCATTGGGGAATATATGAAGAGCCAATGGGTTACCTGCGTAAAAATGCCATATTTCATCTTGCTTGAGTTGATGAAGTGCTGTAACATCATTATTCTGCAGGAGGTAATAGTTGACTTCCCACAATCTACGCTCATTGCCACCTTCAGAACCAGCTATCTGAGAAACTGTTTTTTCTGATTTAATATGTGAGCGAAAGTAGCCGCCAATTTCTTCTAATTTATCGAGTTTTAGTTTCTCTATCCAATACTGTGCATCTGCCATTTCAACGGCTCTTCATTATTTATTAAATATCTGGTTCAATGCGTTGAAACCTGTTTGAAAAACACCATCACCTATTAACTTAATCAGATGATTTTCGTCTTGGGGGTCACAGTCAAATATTGCTGTCCATTCAGCATAAGTTCGATCTCCATCTGTGATTGGCTTAAGCTGAAATGTTGCCACATAGTTAGTTAATGGCATGGGGGATTCGAGAATTGAGTAGGAAAATAAATAATCTAAGTCGCTTAGAACCAATAGCTTCTCTCGAATATTCCCCCCTTGTTTGAGATTGAAATTACGAATACAGCCAACTTTATCGCTAGGTTCATCATTTTCTATGTAACTGTTAGCAATAGCTGGATGCCAGTTAGGCATAGCATTAAAATCTCTGATCTTCATCCAGACTGTATCAATATGAGTATTGATAACAGCACTTGTAAAAACTCTAGTCATTCTGTCGATATTCTCTCTACTAATCTACTCGATTATTCAACAAGTAGGACAAAATTAACAGCATTAAATGATACAGTAATCAACTTTGGTCAGGTTTCCATGTATTTTTTCTTGCTGACCTAGCCAGGTCCCACAAGGGTGCAAGTGAGTAAATAACCATCAGACAAGAAAAAAAACCGACCCCTCAGATAATACCATACTCAGTCGCCGCGATGGCTCGAAGAGCCCGCCAAAGGCGATGGACGTTTTGGCCTACGGCCTCCGCTACGCGAACGCGCAGGGTGGCCAAAGGCCTCAGTCCCGCTTTCAGCGATCGCCTTTGGCGCAGCAAAGCTGATGGGCGAAGCCTCGCTTTCAGCGATCGGCGTTCGCGCAGCGTGGCCAAAGGCCTCAGCCGCGCCAAAGGCGATTAGCCCGAAGGGCGTTGGCTAGCGATCGCAGATTGTCAATGAAACAGCCCTGCTAACAGGCAGGGCAAACGGATCTAAATTCTATAAGCCTTACTCAGAAGCGATGCAGAGGTGCGACCCGTGGCGAATTTAATAATTAGATGCCGAAAGCGCACCTAACAAAAATTTCAAAATTTATAAGCAAAAATACTTATCGTATGATTATCATATCCAGAGGTGCGACCCGTGGCGAATTTAATTCTTAACGCGGAAAGCGCACCTATAGGCATTTCAAAATAACATGGGTTTACCCTGGTCCTAAATCACGACCAAACCTCAAGTATTGGCATGTTCCGGTGCCTGCTCCCGATTCATTTCTGTATTCACCAAAGCTGTCACTGGCATAAATGTAATTCTTAAGAAACTATTTTAATTATATTTTTTACTTATCTCTTTGTTTATGCTATTTCTATATAAAATTCCTGAAATATTACTAAATATTACTTCCCCTCATGACAACTCCTCGATTGTATCTGCCGAAACCCCGAGAGGCGGTGGGCAAATATCGCTGTCGATGTTGCCATTGATCCGAGCCTGGTTTCTACAGAATCGGTCTATATGGTGGTGGAAACTGAAGGAAAATTTACCTCTGGTATGTCCCTCGCGGATCTGCGCGATCGTCGGGATGAAGCCACCTATCCTCCCAATGTAGAAGCCTGTTTGGATGTGGATACCGATCGTTTCCTCAAACTGTTTTATGAACTGATTGAGAGGACTTCAGTCTTGAGTAAAAACCACATCCTTAAGGTTTTAGCCTTGTTTAAGAAATAGCTGCACAGGAGTGGATCTTACCCAACAAAAGCATTAATTTACCATGTCTCAAACATCTGAAATTTATCAAGATAAACCTCAACCTTTGCCCCTCCATGAGCTGTTATCTCGTTTATTGAAGTCAGAGAAAACATCTCATCGGCATCCCTTGCCCATCATGGGAACTCTGCAAGACCTCAACCAAGCCTGGGAGCGGCGTCCGCTGTTAGATTTTATCAATACTAGTTTACGCGGTATCGGTCAGGTAGCGTTTGCCAATAATCCTATCACTGGACTACTCATTACTCTTGCGGTTTTTCTTCAGTCGCCCTGGGTAGCCTTGATGCTAGTTGTCGGAGTTGTTGTGGCTACCTGGACTGCCTATTTGATGGATCTTGATCGCCCCAGTATTCGCAATGGCATTTTTGGCTTGAACGGAGCCTTAGTTGGGCTGGCTTTAGGAACCTTTGGCACTTGGGGCAATGGTACTGGAAACTTGCTTTGGGTACTGGCGGTTATCATTTGTGCAGCCCTGAGCACAGTATTGATGCAGTATATCGGGCTATGGATGGCCGTGTATTTAGGGCTGCCCTCTATGGGAGTGCCATTTCACATCGTCACGTACAGCTTTCTGGTAATTGCCCTCTACGTTCCACAACCCTTCTTTGAATTAGGGACACCACCGCCCTTCCCTAACCCAGCTGAATCCCTAGATGGAGTAAGCGTTTTATCCGGCCTAATCACCGGAATTGGTCAAATCTTTTTTTCAGGCAGCTTAGTATCTGCCTTGTTAATTATCATTGCATTGGCCTTGTGTAGCCCAATGGGAGCCCTGGTTGCGGTTCTAGGGTCGGTTATTGGTTTGTTCACTGGCATAGTACTGGGGGTAAATTTCAATGTGCTGTACGCCGGACTGTGGGGATATAACTCAGCATTAACGGCAATTGCTATTGGAGGCATTTTCTATACCCCTAATCGACGAAGCCTTTTGTTTGCAAGTGGTGGAGCCTTTGGATCAGCCCTGATTGCCTGGGTGCTGAGTCTGGTAATGACACCCTTGAAACTACCGATTTTGGCCATGTCCTTTCATCTGGGTACTTATGCCTGCTTCGTAATCTTACAGCGATCGCTTTCTTCCTTGGTGCCTGTGGCACCCTACTCCATTGCTAGTCCCGAAGAACATCGATTCCGCTACCTCACAGCCAAGGAAGTGATTTCGGCCTTCCGTCGGCAGTTGCAGGGAGCCATGGTTGGGCAGCATCACAAGGTATTATTTGACAAAGCACCCCAAGAACTCAAAGGTGACCTGCGTTATATCTTTGATGCTATCGACCGGGATCAAAGCGGCAGCTTGTCTTTGACAGAACTTAGCTATCACTTCCAGCAAGCGGGGCATAGCATCAGTGATGATGAACTGAACTTTGTCTTTTCCAGCATGGATGTGGATAACAGCGGAGAAATAGACTTCGAGGAATTTGGGGAATTGCTGCTGCGCCACCGTCGTCTGATGTCGAGACTTAATGAGTTTGCCACATACTTTATTCCCATTGATAAGAATAAGAATGGAGTGGTTGAGCTAGATGAAATGAATGTAGTGTTAGCCAGTGTGGATCAGCCTCCTCTTTCAGAAGATGAAGTGACCTTTTTGCAACAGCGAATTGGAGGCAAAGAGCTTAACTGGGAAGGATTTATCGAATTGTTGCTAGTGATTTAGATCAATCAATAGAGTTTCTCAACTCCTAGCCTGGCGATCAAATAGTACTCGGGGTTTCAGCAAAATCTTAAACAACAGTAAAAGCGATCGCATTTCTGATGGAGTTTCCCGTCGCTGCCATCGACCCGGACGGCAAAAGAGCATCTCTACCAAAGTGCGATGCTCTTGGAGAGTTAATGGGTCAAACATAATCCGTAGACTAGCTTCTTCACCACTGTTGTCAATTTCAGTAACTACTCCTGACAACTGTAGCTTTTCCTCGATCATCTCTAGTGTCACTGGCAACTGTTCAGTTGCAGTGTTTTCAGTATCTAATCGTAAATCAGCCACCTCGGTCAAGGCCACTTGAGCACCAACTTCTGAAATCTTGGTGGTCATACCCCAGACAGTGCTATTTCCGATCTCAAGCCGCACCACTCGGCGCAACTTGAACCACTGGTAAAGGTCCGGATTGGGGACATCCACTACAATCAATAAAGCAATACCCAACATGATCAGGTTATAGATACTCCAAATCCAACCTAGACTCAGACCTTGAATCATCTGAGCGTCAGTAGCTGATATCCCACTGCCCCAATACATCACAGAAGTACTTAAATTCTGCCATAAGCTCACTGCTGTAGCGATAAATAGGATAATCAAAGGCAATCCCAACTTGGAGTTAAACACAAAGCGATCGCGTTTTACTCCTTTGGGTGTTACCTTAAATCCTTTACCAAAAGGATTGAGCATGACTTGTATCACTGTCATGCTCATAGGAACACACCAAGGCAATGAGTAAAGATCCGACAACAACCCTGACCGGGAACGGAGGTTTAACCAAGAAAAAACTGTGAGCTGTATCAGATAATAAGGTAGGAAGAAATATAACAATTCAGCAGCCGTTGCTTGTAAGGGAATCACCCCTAGAAAGGAATAAGCTAGGGGCATTAACAGGAATCCCAAGCGAGATAAACCGGTAAACCAATTTAGTAATCCATCTAAATGGGCTAGCCTTTGGATTGGTTTTAATCCCGGAATAGTTAGAGGATTAGCATCAATAAAAAATGCCTGTAATGTTCCTTGAGCCCACCGCAATCGTTGAGCGACATGAGCAGCAATATTTTCTGCGGCTAAACCAGCACTCAGTTTTTCATCTAAATAAATAACCTGGTAACCCATTGCTGCTATGCGAATACCAGTAAAGTAATCTTCAGTCAAAGAATCGGTTACAAAACCACCAGCTGCTTCTATAACATCACGTTTCACAACAAAGGAAGTTCCGGCACAAACCACACCGCCAGCACCATCCCTTATGGGCTGAACTTGCCGATAAAATATCTCTTCTTCTGGCAGTAGCACATCTTCTAAACCTAAATTGTAGGAAATCGGGTCAGGATTATAAAAGCTTTGAGGAGTTTGGACTAATCCCACATTACTTTTGTTAAAAAAGCCTACGGTGCGAGTCATAAAATTTTTAGTTGGTACAAAATCTGCATCAAAGAATACAATCAAATCCCCTGATGTTTTTGGAATAGCATGGTTTAAGTTGCCTGCTTTTGCATAGGAATTATCTGGACGAGTTATATAATTACACCCCAATTCAGCAGCTAACTCTTTGACATTTTGACGTTTAGTATCATCTAGTAAATAAACTTTTTTGTTGTCATAATCTATCCCTTGACAACCTATAATTGTTCGCTTTAGTATAAAACAAGGTTCATTATAGGTTGGGATTAAGATATCCACAGAAGGATTAAACCTTCCTGAAATGACATCTAATGATAACTGGGACATCTGAGCTCTACGGTTTTGCACCCTTAACATTAAAAATAGCA
>NZ_JAAHHS010000192.1 GCF_010692395.1 Moorena sp. SIO3H5 | reverse complement strand
AAATGATAATACCACAATTAAGCCTCCTATATAAATTCTTATCCTAGCATTTCCATCGGTCGCGCTCATTGAAGTCGCTTGGGTAAGATGCTCGCGTTGGAGGGGGCACAGCTGTTTGATGCCCTTGAACGAATCTAAATCAACAACCGATGCAGTCGCGTGACGGGGGTTTCCACGGGGCAAACAGCGGTGCATTCACGTAGTGTATCCAAAGGACAATGGCGGTGTTCCGCACACAGACCCATGCGCCACTCCCGCTTTGCATCAACAGCTGCGCTCTTACCGTGGCGAATTTAATTCTTAATGGTAAGAGCGCACCTAACAAGGAAAGTCGGCAAGCTACCGAAGGTGGGGAAGTTAGGGAAGATTAGTTAGACTAGGCTAATCAGCAGAATTGGTGAAAAATGAATCAGATCCGCACTTGTTGTTGCTTAGGGGGACTTAGAGAGTTTTGAGCAAGACAAAAGCCTCAAACCCAGACGAAACCCTCGGAAATACACCAAATAGCCAAAAAGGGCTCAAACCCAGATATATCAATAAATCAAGCACATCAAGGTGCGCGCCTCCAAGGCCGCGAGGGATTGTTTGCGGCCAAGAGCGCGCACCTCAATGTTAAACTCTACCTATATATACATTTAAGGCCCTTTTATCAGTATTTTTGTAAGTCCCCCTACAAGCTTACCGGGTTGTGTTAACTCAAAAAGCTGAGGTGCCCTTGACCCATTAAGAATTAAATTCGCGCGATTGTCGCGCCTCCAAGGCCACAAGCAACCCCTCGCGGTCTTGGGTCGCACCTTTCGGCAAACCTGACGCGGGGCGCGAACGGGCGCGCACCTTTTGATAAACAAGAATAGCCACCTACTCCTATCGATGACTGTGGGTTGGAAATCATCCCAACAAGAAATCCTGAAACGCTTCAACCGAGCGTTTCCTAAGTTCTATGAGCAGTTTGTTAGTAGTGAGATCCAACTGCACAACCTCAAACTTGCTTACCGACTCTATAAAACCCAACATGCTGTAATTGAGATCAAACCGGAAGGCTCAAAAAGTGTCCTGCACTTTGCTTACCGGAATGAGTCTTTTCTGCTCAGTGACATTTTTGGCGTTCTGACTGCCTATGGACTGACTATCCACAGTCTCAGTCTTTATGGTCAAATTAGTCCACCAATGTTGGTGTTTATGAAACTAGTGGTGTCTCGTAACCGAAAAGCGCTGACCCACAAAACCTCAGAAAATGTCTGCCGTGCCCTTAGAGAGGCTTTGGCAGGGCGCTTTGAGGTGGAACAAATGCTGGCAGTGGAATTTAATCTCGATGCTGGCTTGAAGCAGGTAGAAACAGAATTTTATGTAGACCCAGTGTTTCATCTACCAGCGTTATTAATTGAGGCAAATAACCAACCTGGATTATTTTACAAAGTTATGTATGCCATCTGGCAAGAGGATTTACTGGTGGTCAATGCCAACTTGCTGGTGTGGCGGGGACGAACCAGGCTGATTCTTTACCTACTAGGCCCTAACGGAAACTTGATTCCCGATTATTTAGGTCAAAAAATTGCTGAAAGCATTCGGAGGCGATTACTAGGTCAAGTCTTTTAGTCATCAAAAGGTGACAAGCACAGGTGCGACCCGTTGTGATTAAAATCACAGACGAATTTCCTATCCTGTTAATTCTTCGATAAGATCAACGTATGGCAAGCATTAACATTCTAGGAATATCCCATACTTACGAATTAACACCTCCTACTAAATCATCCTGCCCTGTGCTGGTTTTCATCCACGGCTGGCTGTTAAGCCGTAGCTATTGGCAACCTCTAATTTATACGTTGTCACAGCAGTATCAGTGTCTGATCTATGACCTGCGGGGATTCGGTGAATCCCAGTCCCAAATTCATAACACTCAAAGCTCAACATCGAACCGGGACTCGGAATCACCAAGTCCTGAGACTGCTACTTCATCCACTGACCGCTATAGCTTAGCTGCCTATGCTCAGGACTTGGGCATCTTGTTAGAAAAACTGGGAATCGAACAGGCGTGGGTTATTGGTCATTCCCTAGGGGGTAGCATTGCTCTGTGGGGTGCCTATTTGCTGCCTCAGAGGATTGCAGGGGTAATCTGTCTTAATGCTGGTGGTGGAATTTATCTTAAAGAAGAATTTGAGCGCTTTCGGCTGGCTGGTGAGCAGTTGGTAAAACGCCGTCCCCGTTGGTTGTGTTATGTCCCTTTACTGGACTTACTGTTTACCCGGGCTCAGGTAGCGCGTCCTATTGCCCGGAAATGGGGACGTCAACGGGTTATTGATTTTGTTACTGCTAACGCGGAAGCTGCACTGAGGACGTTACTAGATACTACCACAGAAGCCGAGGTCCATCGCTTACCTGAGGTTGTTTCTCGACTCAAACAACCTGTTTATTTCATTGCTGGTACTCAGGATAAGGTAATGGAACCAAAATATGTGCGTCATCTGGCTAGTTTTCACAGTCTCTTTCAATCCTGTGGGGACAATGTGATTGAAATTGCTGAATGTGGACATATGGCGATGGTGGAGAAACCAGAGACTATTGATGCTCAAATTCGTAAAATTTTGGCTAATTACAGTTAATTACAATTGGCAATCATCTGGCCATATAACGAAAATTTTCTGAATCTCTAACCTAGAGAATTATCCATTAATGATTGATGGAATAATTGAGGGGAGTGAATAATGAGTAATTGTTAACTGAGCACTATTATACTTGATATCATGCCCGATGAAGCATTCAAAAAGAGTAGCTTAATAGCATTTGTCAAGGTATTTGTAAAGGACTTTGGAAAGTATGGTGCGATCGCTTCCTTAGCCTGGTGTTAGTAGCGGGGAAACATTTGCTAATCGCTCTGGCATTAGTCTTGGTAGAGTTACCGTCTTATGTTGTGTTAAACCTGATCCATATACAGGGCCCTGATTAATTTAACACTCGGATCAGAATGGGTAGATAATGTGGCAACAAGACCCCCGAAACAATCAAATTCTGTTTCTCTCCATCTTCCTAGTCTTGGGCATCAGCACTCGGGACTGGACACTAAGACCAGACTTGATTTTAGTTGTAATCGTCAGCTGCCTACTAACTCAGTGCTTAGCAGCATTTCTTTGGTCAAACCCCAAACACAGATCCGTAATCAAAAACTCTGGGGACCTTGGCCGATCTTTCTTTGGCCTTCCTTTGGGCTTTAATCCCAAACTCGATTTTAAAACTATCCTTGAATGGTGCAAAACTCAAACCTTAGAAACAAGTCTTAATCTGCTGATAAAACAACCAAATTGCCCCCAGGATAATGATGCTAGTTTTTCAAGTTCTCCCCAATCCCCTTCCCTAAAAAGTGCTATGATTACAGCCTTAAGCTTGAGCCTGCTGCTACGAGCAGATAACTATAGCACTATGGTTTTAGCTGGCTCCCTAGGAATTTTGAGTAAATTTATTTTCCGAGTTGAGGGCAAGCATTTTTTTAATCCAGCCAATTTCGGCATTATTGCTGTTCTTATCCTAACCAATGATGCTTGGGTTTCTCCCGGACAGTGGGGGGATGATGGTTGGTATGGTCTATTATTTGCTGGCACTGGCAGTATGGTGTTAAAACGGGTAGGACGATGGGATACAACGGCAGCGTTTTTGGGTGCTTATGCCGTTTTAGAAGGAATTAGAAATCTCTGGCTTGGCTGGAGTTGGGATGTATTTTGCCATCGGTTGATGAGTGGGTCTTTGTTACTGTTTGCTCTATTTATGTTAACCGACCCTCGCTCAATCCCCAATGCACGGATTAGTCGATTGCTATGGGCGGTGTGTATTGCGTTACTGACTTTTATATTGCGCAATCAATTATTCATACCTACTGCTATTTTCTGGGCGTTGTTTGCCCTATCCCCTTTGAGCGTACTTTTAGATTTTATCTGGTCATCTACGAAATTTTCCTGGCATGATAGTGACTCTGTTGCATGACGTTAATTAACTTGATTTAAATACAAAAAAATCAATAAAAATGAAAATAATTCGGGTTATAAGTACTATTTTTATAACGGTTTTAGTGAGTTTAGGCTTGGCTCAAAAAGCCTGGGGTTTTTGTGGGTTTTATGTCGCCAAAGCTGATACTAAACTATATAACCAGACGTCTCAAGTGATAATTGCTCGGGATGGCGATCGCACTGTTTTAACTATGGCAAATGACTATCAAGGGGATGTTAAAGACTTTGCCATGGTTGTCCCAGTTCCTGTGGTGCTTCAGCGAGAACAGGTGAATGTAGGTGACCCTAAGATTATTGAACGCCTCGATCAGTTTAGTGCTCCTCGACTAGTGGAATATTTTGACCCAAACCCCTGTGCCGATAACCGAAGGTATCGCGAAAGTGCGCCAGCAGACCTAGGTCGTCCAGGTGGCACAAGGGGACCGGATGCTTATGATCGTAGTTTAGGTGTCACGGTAGAGGAGCGCTTCTCAGTTGGAGAATATAACATTCTTATCCTCAGTGCTACGGACTCTAGAGGTTTAGAAACCTGGCTCAGACGCAACGGTTACAAAATTCCACGGGGAGCAAATCGGCTATTGCGACCCTACATCCGCGCCGATATGAAATTTTTCGTTGCCAAAGTGAATCTCGACAAATTTGACCCCAATGTGAATCTGCACGAATTTGACCCCAATGTGAATCTGGAAGAATTTGACAAAACTGCCTACCAACGGTTGCGACCCCTCCAGATGGCTTACGAGTCTCCCCGATTTATGCTGCCCATTCGCTTAGGGATGATGAATGCTACAGGTGAGCAAGACCTGATTGTCTATGTGTTATCACCCCGAGGTCAAGCTGAAATTACAAACTACCGCACGGTAAAGATTCCTTCTAATACTGAAATTCCGGTATTTGTCAAAAACGAGTTTGGTGATTTCTACACTGCTATGTTCCAAACTGCTTACGAGGGTAAAGGGAAAAAAGTAGCTTTTCTTGAATATGCTTGGGATATGGCTAGTTGTGACCCATGTTCAGCTAACCCCCTCGATCGGGAAGAGCTCCGAAAATCAGGTGTCTTTTGGCTAAACTCAGGAAGATCTAATAATGTTTCACGAAGATCTAATAATGTTTATATCACTCGCCTCCATGTTCGCTATAGCCGTGATACCTTCCCAGAAGATTTGATGTTCCAGGAAACTTCCAATCGTGAATTGTTTCAGGGACGATATATCCTTCGTCATCCCTTTACTGGGAAGATGAACTGTAGCGCAGGAGTTGACTATCAACAATCCTTAAATCGACGATTGCAACAGGAAGCTAAAACCTTAGCTGAGTTGACTGGATGGGATATTGATGAAATCCGCAATAAAATCGATTTTCCTGATGTTAAGCCTATTCCTTGGTGGAGACATCTTTGGTAAACCATAGAAATCTTTACTTATTATAGGGTTTCCTAGTAAGCGTAAGATACAGTAACAGCAATGAGCAAACCATACCAGAAGCGATCGTAGCAAGGGATTTTTTAGTCTAAACAGCTACAGATTTTTATCCAAACTACCATATATCTCGATCTCAACCGGAACATCTATAGGACTATCATCTTCCTCTTCCCTCGTACCAATGCCGATCATGATTTTGAACCAAGCCTGAGCCAACTTTTTGTAACCCTCTGGGGTTAGGTGAATACCATCCTCAAGCATGTGATCAGGGGTGAATAGATTGCGGTTATCAACAAATCGAATGTTCTTGTTTTTATAACTTTCTCCCGTCAGCAAATGTGCCAATAGGTTATTGTATTTATCAGCTTTCTGAGTCTTGAGAGTAGCATCCTGCAGTCCAGAGGGGTTAATGGAGGGAATTGAAGAGACAAACAAATATACCTGATCTGACCAAGCGAGAATTTTATCAATGAGTAAAATCATTTCATTGACTGTATCTTCAGGGCTTTCATCCTGAAAAAGTATGTCGTTTGTGCCAGCCATTAATAAGATAATCTCCGGTCTTGCCTGGTTCAGCCAATTTTCTATTTCGGAGTTTAAATCCGACCACGCATTGGATGCTCCAACACCAGCTATGGCAAATCCCCCATGCCCTTGATGGTCTTTGTCAAACACATATGTGTTGTTCTGTCCTAAAACTATTTCGGGATTTTCTGAGGTAGCGCTACCCACAAAATTTACTTTATAGCCATTATCTTTAAACAATGCCCACAGGTCATCTCGATATCCGGCTCGATCCAATGCTTTACCACGAGTGTTTGAGTCTCCTAAAGGCATAATCTTTAGAGACCATTGATCGATGGTGAGTGCCTCTGCGGTGGTAGAAAACTCAAATAGGCTGATGCAATAAGCGGCGATTAAGGTCAATTTTGGGGAGAATTTTTGCTTCATACTATAGTGTTTCCTAGTAAGCGTGAGGTATAGTAACAGCAATGAGCAAACCGCTATACGAATATCATTATTGCTTACACAATAATGTCCAAAGCTGTTGAGATTGCCAAGTTTGTGGACACCTTCGTAGATGTTTGACACCATTGGCTAGATTAGCACTCAGAAAGTTTTAGCGTACATTAACGACCCGCATCACGGATGAATCAATCCATCTGTTCGCTGATATTCCCCAACTAAAATACAGGGGATTTACCCATCACACTTGTAAAGCAATATATATATTAACAAAGATATGTAACACAATCATCATAAAGTTGAGGGTTACTTAACATTTATAAATAATAAAATAAAATTTATCTTAACTATTCGATTCCAGGAATAGTTTTTCTGAGATAATTACTACTATAATATAAGTCGGGATGTGGGGAGACTCTTTCTCCGGCGATTTTGGTAATTTTTTTTAAGTAGTATATGAGCTTAAGGAGCTTTTGAATGTCTTCAAAGCAATTTACTAAATCTCAGCAAGCTCTTGAAGAAAATAACGATGGCAAGATTTTTACTAGCCACTTAGGGTTTACTGCTCTCTGCTTCTTAATCGGTTTAGCTGGATTTGGCTATATTCTCGCCACATTGCCCGGAATCGCAGAATCGCCGACAGACCCTTCTAGAACTTGTATAGTCGATGGTTGGAAACTGGGATTAATTATTACTCACGTGCTAGTTTTTGCCCTAATACCTCTGGCGATGAAAATTTTTTACAACAGTTTAAAAAATTTAGGACTGCCATCAAGAAGTATTTTTGCTTCCCAACTGGGGCTAGCTTTTGTGATGGTGGCGATCGCTTCAGAAATTGGTTGGCACGTCACCCAATGCTGGTATTATCAAAACGATTTTACGATGCTGAATTTCATGTTTTATTTTTTCTTGATTTCAGCATTTGCGCTATGGGCGGATGGGTTAGTGGAAAAGACTACTATAATCACCAATTTAATTAACATTGTGTTTGCCATCAGTCTGTTAGTTGTTTCAATTTTGTACCCTTTAGGTTATCAAGCCGGTAACGATAATTTTAAGATTCCTATCTATATTGCACTTACTCTAGTTTTGGTTGTGTTGACCTATCGAGGCTATAAAATACTCCAAGATTGGAAAATTATTCTTTTCCCCATTTTCTCCGTTGGAGTCAATTTAACCTTTGTGTTTCTTCTAGATAAGTTTGGAGGGAATCCCTATACTGACCCACAAGTGACTTTTAATGCTCTATTTCATATCCTCCACGATTTAGTAGGAACCGAAGCTGGATTAGTCATCTTTACCTGGCTTGTTTATAGTAAAGGCATTGCTCAAAAAAACTATAAAGCTACATTAGCGACAGAAAAAAAATAGTAAATACTAATTTTGATAGATACCAGTTTTAAATTGGCCAGGGTAATCCTAATCAAAAACAATAGTGACAGTGGTGGGGTGCGGAATGTGGGTGATTAATTTATTTTCACTAATCAGCTAGTAAGCGTTCCCGTAGTGTCGGATATTCCGCATCGCCCTCTAACAAATGGGGATCTCTCGGAGATCCCCTTAGCGGTGTACTTTCAAGTATTCGATCCATAGTCTTAGTCATTTATCAAAAAAATTTAGATGGCTTTGCCCTGGGGGCTAAAGCCCTGCGTCTCCTTTTAAGCAGGGACAGGCAAAGGATCTATCCAGCCAGTCTTCTATAGATCTGGTTTGATCGTTTGTTCACGTTGAGCTGCGAGTGTTTGAATTTTCTGTTTCCTAGTTTTAGAGCAGTGTCAAGGAATCTAAACATTCCTATCTGGGCATCCTGAGAGTTTGTTGCCCAATCAAATTCTGAATATGCTACAAAGAGGGTTACCTAAGCTAGGTCAACCTTAATTGAGAGGATAGTTTTAAACCGGTGGGAAATTTCAGTCAGCTCTTAGAACCAATCGCTAACCAATTTAGGATTTTAGGGCTTCCTGAGCCAGTGGTGCATTGGGGACACCCATTGATGATGGGAATTGTGGTATTGGTTATGGGTAGCTTTGTGGGCATAGCAGGATGGCGTGGCCGAGTAGTATCTGATCCTGAAATAGCTCTACAGAGTCGCAGTGATCATCGAAAAATAGCACCCTGGATGTTCATTTTTATGGCAGGTGGCTACACCGGTGGGGTTTTGTCTCTGGTAATGCAGTATCAGCCAATTCTAGAAAGCCCCCACTTTTGGACAGGATCCATCGTAGTGATTTTGCTGGCTGCTAATGGGGTGATTGCCTTGACTGGCTTTGGCGGAAACAAAGCATTGGTGCGTACCGTTCATGCCTACTTAGGAAGTACAGCACTTTGCCTGCTATTGCTTCATGTCGTTTTGGGCTTAAAGCTAGGTTTATCCATCTGATGAAGCCTGCCAGTGGTACAGTAATAAGTCTTGCTTATATTCTGGGCTTAGTTTCTACAGGGATTCTCAACTTACCGACTGGTGAGATTCCCTGGCAAGAGTACAGAGCTTTGGTAACAGGATTGGTTGTCACAGGGATAGTGGCTGCGATCGCATTCCCCAGGTTCTGGCGCACAGGACCAAAACCAAGATTATGGGTAGCAGCAGGACTAATCTCTGCCTTGGCGGTGGTCTATTTTCAATTGCGGGTACCACAACCAGAACTGAATGACATTAGCGAATATGTCCCCTCAACCAATAGCATTGCTCCAGAGCAAGTGTTTAAGGTTGAAGGCAAAGTGGAGAGTATGCCTCGGCTGACCCGAACTCAGCGTACACAACTTTGGTTACAAACTACTCAGTTAACTGAAATTGAAAGTCGCGAAGATGGGGGAGCGGTCAGTCAAGGCGTGACAGGCAAGTTGTATGTGACGGTGCCATTACTTCAAGGAACTGGGATATATCCAGGTCAGATAATTAGCGTAACTGGGGTCTTATATAAACCCAAGCCAGTTACTAATCCCGGAGCCTTTGATTTTGGAGCCTATCTTGCCCGTCAAGGGGCTTTTGCTGGTTTGAGTGGGCGTCAAATAAACTTTGATGAGGAAACTATTGGTAAACCCTGGGGATGGTGGAAACTGCGACAACGTATTATCCGTTCCCAAGTTCGCTTTTTAGGCTCTCCCACAGGTCCGTTAGTCAGTTCAATGGTTTTAGGGCGTCGTGCTGTTGATTTGCCCTACGATATCCGCGATCAATTTATTCAGGCTGGGTTAGCCTATACCTTAGCAGCATCTGGATTCCATGTCTCTTTGCTGTTGGGTTTTGTCTTAGCCCTTACTAGAGGGTTAAGCAAGGGCAAGCAGTTCAGTATTACCTTGAGTGTACTGTTAATTTACGTAGCATTAACCGGACTCCAGCCATCGGTAATGCGGGCGGCTCTGATGGGGGTGGGTGCCCTAATTGCTTTAGTGACGGCACGGAAAGTTAAGCCTTTAGGGTCACTCTTGTTAGCAGCAACACTTTTACTCCTATTTAATCCCTTGTGGATCTGGGATGTGGGATTTCAGCTAAGTTTTCTGGCCACCCTAGGATTACTAGTCACTGCACCAGGGATTATCCAACGTTTGGATTGGTTGCCACCTGCGATCGCATCCCTAATTGCTGTGCCAATTGCAGCAGCAGTTTGGACTCTGCCCCTACAACTTTATGTTTTTCAAGTTGTTGCCACCTACTCTATACCACTTAGTGTTATTGCTACACCCCTAATTTCTCTTATCACGTTGGGTGGAATTGTCAGCGCCTTGGCAGGACTAATTTGGCCAACAGCAGGAAGTGGGCTGGCTTGGTTACTGTATTACCCAACCCATGGACTGATCGGACTAGTGCAATTTTTCAATCAGTTGCCAGGCAGTTCTGTAGCAGTGAGCAAAATTTCCCTAGGGCAACTGTTATTCCTCTACGGGCTAATTGCTTTAGCTTGCTTGATTAAATGGTTACATCCTCGTTGGTGGCTGATTAGTCTAGTTGCTGTCACTGTGGTGGTGTTGCCCCAATGGCAACAAGCGTCAAAATTGTTTCAAGTTACAGTGCTAGCTACAGGAAATAACCAAATTTTAGTGATTCAAGACCAGGGACAAGTAACGTTGCTCAATAGTGGCAACCCTGATACAGTCAGGTTTACAGTGCTGCCTTTTCTGCAAAAGCAAGGTATCAATGATATTAATTGGGCAGTTGCTCTCGACAAGCAGCCCCAACTCAGAAGTGGTTGGGTTCAGGTTTTAGGTAGTTTAGCGATCGAGACATTCTACGATAACACTGATTTACAACGACCATTGTCTCAGGGTCAAAATTGGAACGATATTGTCACCCGTAACTCTATCGCTAGTGCAGTAGCCTCTAGGGAGGGTAACTACCAACCAATTCCAGTGGGGGAAATACTCTCTTTTGGCTCTACATCAATAGAATTAGTCAACACTGAACCACCAGTGTTGCTGATGCGCATCATTGACCAAAATTGGTTACTCTTAGGAGACCTCAAACCAGGCTTCCAAAAACAGTTAGCCAAAACCATCACGTTCCCTGAGCTACAAGTACTTTGGTGGTCGGGAAAAAGTCTGAGGCCAGAATTCCTAGATGCCCTGCAACCGAAAATTGCGATCGCATCATCCAATGTCGTGGATTCCTACACGGCGAAGCTAATGCGCAATGCTAAGATGACCCTCTATTGGACAGGCCGTGATGGTGCTATCCAGTGGACACCGGATGGTGGTTTTAAGACTACTGTTGAAGATATTGAGATAGACATTGATATTCCTTGATAGTGATTCCATCATTGACCACCTAGCAATGCCTGAGTTTTCAACAGCAGGGTTGACAAATTCCAGGGTTTTGTGTTCAAATTTCAGATGAAGTCTGGGGTGCGGTTTGACTAAATCATGGAGGGGTGTCCGAGTGGTTTAAGGTGGCAGACTCGAAATCTGTTATGGTGTCAAAGCCATCGGGGGTTCGAATCCCCCCCTCTCCGTACAGAAATTTAAATCAATTTTTTGTCAATCTCACTCAGGCATGTGCTAGATACTGGTAGTAGGTAAGATCAGGTAACTGTCATCCGATAGAATCCCATCGAAGAAGTTGGAAAGATCGAAGAAGTTGGGAATATAGGCTTAGAATTAAATTATATTCATATATTCATTCATCTTTATCAGCTCGGGATTTAAGCCAAGTGACTTCTGCTGATTATTCTCCAAAATCGACATTAAAAGGTGCGACCCGTGGCGAATTTAATTCGCCAACGGAAAGCGCACCTGTAGTTGAACTCTCCCCAAGCTACAAACTGCCTATAGTGTTGATTATTGCTGCAGTGACAATATTGCTCATACAACCCTGGGTGAGTTTAGGGGTCGCGTTGTTGGGCTTCTTCTTGTTGTTTCAAGCCATAACTATACGCCTGCAATTTACTGAAACCGCCTTGGATATTTATCGCTCCGAGACCCTGATCCGGAGTTTTCCTTATCAGGAATGGCAAAATTGGGAAATATTCTGGACATCAGTACCGATTTTGTTTTATTTTTCAGAAGTCAAAAGCATTCACTTTCTACCAATTATATTTGACCCAAAGCTGCTACGAACTTGCCTAGAAGAACGCTTCCCTAAAGGATAACTGACTTCCCTCAAAGTATAGAGTAGAGGTTAGGTAGTTAGTGAATAAGTTATTAATAAACCAGTTTAAATGAATTCCGAAGACCCACAAAACCCAGAAAAAGAGCAAGATAACAAGCAAGCAGTTAAGGGATTAGATAATTCACAGGAGTCAAATTTGCCAGATCAGGATAGGGCTACTCCTAGAGATAACTCTGAAGCTCCCGACCTTCCCCCCATTTCTCTGACCCTATCAGACCATGACAAAGCTAAACCAACACAGTCGAATGAGCCGCTTAATGAGGATAAAGTTAGTGAAATTCAACTAGGCCAGTCTTCAGATCAAGCCAAAAAAATGGCTAGCTTAGCTCAAACTGTGGCTGAACTTGAGCAAAAAGAACAGGAGTTGAGACAGAGAATTACCACTCTGCAAAACCATGAACAGTCACTGGTTTCAAAGGAATTGGGAACCACCCAAGCAGTTGTAGAGCGGATGGTACTTGAAGGTCTGACCGAACTGGAGCAACGCAAGCAAAAGTTGCAAATTTCTATTGAGCAACTAGAACGCCGCCGGGAACGCATTCGTGAAGAAATGCGGACCAGTTTTGCAGGTGTATCTCAAGAGCTAGCGATTCGGGTTCAAGGCTTTAAAGATTATTTGGTTGGCTCCTTACAAGACCTAGCTGCTGCTGCAGAACAACTGGAACTCTCCCAGCCGCCAAGAGAAGCACCACGGTCAGAATTAGAAGAAACCCCACCACCCCCGACCAGAGGCAACCCACAATTTGCCGAACAAGCATTTAAAGACGAAGTCCGACAGATTCGTCAGCTGTTGGATCAATATCGCAAAATGCCAGATTATTACGGTCCTCCCTGGCAACTGCGTCGTACCTTTGAGCCAATTCACGCTGAAAAAGTTTCTCAGTGGTTTTTTTCCCAAGGTGGTCGTGGTGCGCTGCAAACTATGGGCAGCCGCTTACAAAATGTTTTAATTGCCTCAGCGGTTATATCCGTGTTGCGGACACTGTATGACAGTCGCCTAATTACTCTTGTGCTGGCCAACACCCCAGAACGACTGGGAGAATGGCGTAGAGGATTACAGGACTGTCTCGGAATCTCCCGCAGTGATTTTGGTCCAGAACGGGGAGTTGTTCTATTTGAAGATCCAATAGCCCTGGTTCAAAAAGCGGAACGACTGATCAAGCGGGATCAGTTAGCCTTAATCATTGTTGACGAAACCGAAGATAAGATCAGTCTCTCATTATTGCAATTTCCCCTATGGTTGGCTTTTGCACCTGATCCTCGGCAGATGTATACCTATGACGATTATTGAATTACTGATTTTACTGGCTTTAATTTTAGCAAAACAGGCGCGAAACTGCTGCCACTCCCGAGGTTCAGCGAACTGAAAAATCGATGTAGTTGGCCCGACTGGGGTTTCCCCCACTTGCACTTTACATCAAGAGAATCAGCAATGTTACAGCCGAGCTACCCGTCGCGGTGGTGATAGGGTAATTATTGCCGGATCTTGTGAAAATTTTCAACATGACACCAATGGTACTTAACTTAACTTGGAGTGGGCTACTAGTAATATCAGCCTATTTATTAGGTTCCCTGCCTACTGGTTACCTAGCAGGACGCTGGCTTAAAGATATTGATATTCGCGAGCATGGCTCTGGATCAACCGGTGCCACCAATATATTGAGAACTGTGGGCAAAGGACCAGCAGTTGTGGTATTACTGATTGATGCCTTGAAAGGAGTAGCGGCTATTAGTCTAGTCAATGGCTTTTATACCCTGACAGAAGTTTCCCTACTGCCACTAACCTGGCAACCCTGGTTAGTGGCATTAGCTGCGTTTGCTGCTATCTTTGGTCATAGTAAATCCATTTGGCTAAACTTCACCGGAGGTAAATCTGTTGCGACCAGTATAGGTGTTATCTTCACCATGTCTTGGCCTGTAGGGTTAGGAACCTTAGGTGTATTTGCAGTAGTCTTGGCAATTTCTCGTATTGTCTCTCTCAGTTCCATTGCTGGTGCGATCGCTGTTTCCCTACTGATGTACCTTACCAAAGCTCCTCTTGCCTATGAGTTATTTGGTATTGCTGCTGGCATATATGTCATCATCCGTCACCGCAGTAACATCCAGCGTCTAGTTACAGGTACCGAACCCTACAGGCCAAGACATGGTGAG
>NZ_JAAHHS010000191.1 GCF_010692395.1 Moorena sp. SIO3H5 | reverse complement strand
TTCCAGATTCTGACGTTAGAAGAGTTTTATGAACCAAAATTTCCTAAGATTCTGGGTTATATGTATAAGGGTGTGGCTCAGAAGTCTTGTTAGCATTAAGCGGTCAGCCCTCAGCGGTCAGTGGTCAGCCCTCAGCTGAGGTAACTCAGCATTATTCCAATGCTTATCTGTTTTATTAAAAACCTGTTCGCGCAGCGTGCGCTAATCGCTGTTCGCTGATAGCTGTTCGCGAAGCGTGCGCGTAGCGCTTTAGCTGATAGCTTAAATAGGCACATTACTTCCAACAGAAAATAAATTATTAGCCTATTAACTATCTCGATTTAATGCTGAGATTACCGCCTGCTGGCTGACTATCTGATAAATTCCTTTGAGATACTGCATGACACGAGGGTCAGCTCCTCCTAGAGGAATTGTTCCTAAGACATCGAGGACGGTTCCACTATCTGTTGGTGGTGCAATTACCACCAGGGAAGAATCGAGGGGCTGATCGTATTGCCAAAATTGCTGAATATTGACTGAGGTTTCAGGATCGCCGATTCCTGATTCCCCCTCTTCCCTGTTTTGATCAGGGTTTTGATCAGCAGACGTGAGATTTGGGATTGAGGATGGCTGCTCTGTGGCGGAAGTTTCCCCTGTTTGACCACTCCGTAATTTACGCAAGGCATCAAGGATTTGTTCTTTGGTGCTTCCCCGCAACTGGAACAAAACAAAGGGGTCTTCACTGAAGCGATCGCCTAATTCATAGTATACTGCTGCGATATGCTTACAAGGATTTTTGGGATCGGGGCAATTGCATCGGGAACGAACGTCGGAGAGGGTGAAGGGAAATAAACTTAAACCATTGGAAGTAAATACTTCTTCGATATTATGGGGCATTTCTCCTGCTAATAACTGAGCTGAGTAAATTGCTTTACTTGCCAGGGTTTGCACCACATAATTCCAGTCTTCCTCAGTAAAGGGTTCGATGGAAATGGTTAATTCATAGGGCTCCGGAGCAGTTCCTTGAACTTTGGCCACTACTTGTGGTCCTAGGAAGTCAATACTGAGAATGTTGCCTTCTTTGGCATAGATACGTCCCCGCTCCAAACGCTTTTTGAAGCGATAGGAATTGAGTAAATCATTCCAACGTTCTACCCACCATTCTTGGGTTTCGATTTCGTAGTTTGTCATTATTGTAAAGGGAATAGGGAACAGGGAATAGGGAGTAGGGAGTAGGGAGTAGGGAACAGGGAACAGGGAACAGGGAACAGGGAACAGGGAACAGGGAACAGGGAACAGGGAGTAGGGAACAAATGCTTATATTATCACTCTAGCTGTTTCTAGTCTAATGAGAACCCCTGTTGGTGGGCAAACTGTTCCCTTTTACCTGCTCCCTAAAACCTAAAACCTAAAACCTAAAACCTAAAACCATGTACCTCACTAAATTAAAAAATGCTAGAACTAAAACTTGGAGACTGGAACTCGTAACACTAATCCTGGATAGATCTGATGAGAACGGTTAATCTGGTGTCGGTTGGCTTCTAATATCCGACGAGACAATCTGCCGTCACCATAAACTTGTTGGGCGATGCTGAAGAGGGTGTCTCCGGGGATAACAGTGTATTGATAGAAACCAAAGTACCGAAGTAGCAAGGCGTTGCCGAAAACAATGGGCACGATTACTTGATTGCTTTTACTGCCGTTTGCTGCTGAGATACTGAAAATTTCAAGGGTACCTTGGGGGGTTGTTGGTACGATTTTCAATGGCAATCCTACGGAGAAGTTAGCAAGGATGCCATTACCGCCAACAGTTAGGAAATGCCGGAATAACTTGGTACCATTATTGTCCCGGACACGGAGGTGAATGATGTTTTCAAAGCCCGTAGCAATGCCGCAGACACGGATGGGATTGTCAACAATGTCGTGGGGTAGGGGCTGACGAACGGAAATGCTAGGTAGACTGTTTATTGGCTCAGGGGTGCTTGTGTAAATCTGTGAGCTTTGGTGGCTAATCTTGCTATTGGTGTTAATTGTCTGAATCATGACCAGCTCCTGTAGGTTAGTGTATCCGGCGAGAAGCCTCATGATTTTACCGAGGCTTAGTTTGCATTATGGACAATGGCATCAAGCTTCAACAGTACCCAATCAGGGTACTTTTTTTGTGAGTAAGGATTTATAGCAATTCTACGAGTTGTGAGGTACACAATGTCTGGATTTTAGGGAACAGGGAACAGGGAACAGGGAAGACATAAGAAGGAATAGGGATGCCCTGCATTACAACAGGGAATCAACGTCAAAGAATACTGTACCTGATGAGTCCTATAAACGCTATAGTGGTCAGCGGTCAACCTATTTTATAGCGGTTTGCGACTTTATTGAGTACATATTTATGGTTGTTTATGGAACAGGGAAGATAAAAAAAATCCTGTGTACCTGATAGCTATTAAAAACGCTGTAAATGTGATATAATTATAATCTGAATTAAGTCCGTCAGTAGTATCTAAATGAAAACAATTTCCAAAAGTATACTAAAAAGCCAACTGCTGGAGTTTTTGGAGCTTGTCGAGTCAGAAGGGGAAGAAATTGTAGTCACTGATCAAGGCAAACCAGTGGTGAGAATTTCTAAATATGCCAGCAATTTACCTTCAACAGAACAGTTATTTGGACAAATGCGCGGTAAAGTACAGTATTTTGAGGATTTAACAACTCCTACGACAGAAGAATGGGGAGAAGTGTGAAAATTGTTATCGATACAGCAGACAGAGAAATCAGAAATTTTTACTCAGATGTGATTTGGTAGTACTAACTTGATGGGGTGACAATCACTATTATTAGCGTAAACATAGAGAAATGCGTTATATTCTAATCCAACATTAGCTTTTAAACCAGGATAGAGCAATGCTTCAAAGCTATGAAGCCATTATCGAAAATGGTCAAATTCAATGGTTAACAGATGCACCAAAAGTTTCCAAAGCTCGTGTAATTGTGACGATTCTTTCCGATAGTGAACCAAACGTATTGCGCCGGACTCCCTCAGCTGCTATTGCTGGTAAAGGTAGAACGTTGGGAGATTTGGTCACTTCTATCCTTGAGGAAGAGGATTGGGAATGTCTGAAGTAATCGTTCTTGATACCCACATTTGGATATGGTTTATTAATCAAGAGTTCGAGCGATTTCCAGCCCACTGGCGAGATGCGATCGAAATTTCTGAGGTAGTCGGTGTTTCACCTGTATCTTGCTATGAAGTTGCTCTAGCACAACAACGAGGAAGACTGCAATTACCCTGCACAACGGAAAGCTGGCTTCAAGAGGCTTTGGAGCCATCTGGCATTACATTGTTTCCGATAACTGCACAAATTGCTTACAAAGCGGTCAACTTATCTCCAGTCCATAAAGACCCATTTGACCGTTTGATCATCGCTACAACACTTGTTTATAAGGCTAAACTAGCCAGTATAGATGGCTTATTTTCTCAGTATTCGGAACTTGATACATATTTGATGAAGAAAACGCCCTGATTGACTGACAAAACTCTAGCAAAGGGAACAGGGAATAAATCCTGTATACCTCATTAGGCTAGAAACCGCTATATACTAAAAAAAGTAGAAACTTTCACAAAGTGATCGGTATGCCCACCTTAGATCTAACAGTTGAGCAAGTAATTATGTTAGTACAGCAATTACCTTTAGAGGGAAAGAAAGCTGTATTTAAGGTACTCCAGAAGGAATTAATTAATCAAGAAAATCCTTGGATAAAATTAGCGGGAAAATATCAAGACGATCCACAATTTGAGGAAATGTTAGCTTACATTGAAGCTGACCGACAAGAATTGAATGATCAAGAGGAAGCTAAGTGAGTTTGTGGATTCTTGATACTGATCATTTGTCGCTTTTGCAGCGAGGACATCTGGGTATCCGTAAACAAATTACTACAAGAAAATCCCAGGAAATAGCAATTACCATTATTTCAGCTGAAGAGCAAATTAGAGGAAGGCTCAGTATTATTAGACGTGCAAACTCCCCTAATCAACTTGTTTTAGCCTACCGACGCTTGAAGGAGTTATTGGATGATATCGCAACCATAAATGTGCTTGAGTTCACTCCGGAAGCTTCCCTAATTTATAATGATTTAGTCCGCCAAAAAATCCGGATTGGAACTAGAGATTTAAGAATTGCAGCAATTGCTCTTGCGGTTAAAGGAACTGTAGTAACCCGTAATCAAAGAGATTTTAATAACGTTCCCGGTTTAAAAGTGGAAGATTGGACCTTATAAGGCTAATCAATGTCTGAGAAAAAACGCCGTATTTTTAATAAGGCTAAATAATAAAATTTCCACACTACTGCCGATTCCCTTTTTTTACAAATATGAGATGCACCCTATTAATTAGGAAACCAATGCTTATCCAGTAACTGCTCAAACGAATAAGGACATTGTTCAGGTAGAGCAGTAAGCTGAGTTTTTTTCTGGACAATCAATAAAGCATTTTGGTAGATTTTGGGTAATTTATCCCCTAAGTAATTGCGGAGATTAGTGGTAAGTTTATCCTCTAGTTGCACCCGAAAGGTAATAATTTCTCCTGCCCAGTGATTCCGATTTCGCTCCATCTCGGATTCCCAATATTGGTACAGCATTAGATGAATAATTATCTGCAACAGTAAACTTTTAACAGCATTTCTTTCACTGCGTCCCAATGCTTCTAGTTCCTCGATTAAGTTTTCATAATCTAACCCTTCTAATTGACGATTTTTCAGGAGCCTAACTGTTTCAGTTAACCACTGATCGTATTCGGTTTCATAAAGTTCTTTTAAGTCAGGTATTTGAGATTTCATATATATAGCATTTTTTATTTGGGTAAGGTTTTTAGGGAGTAGGGAGTAGGGAGTAGGGAGCAGGGAGTAGGGAATAGTAGTCGTTTTTATGAGCTATTTATAAATGCTATAACTGTGTGGAAGATAAATAATTTGGTCTTGATATTCGCTTTCAAAAGATGCCTCAGCTAGAAAAACCAACTCATCAATATTTTCTCCCATACTTAACTTGGTGTTGAGAATAAAGATTCCTGGTATGTGATTCCCTTCTGCAATATAATCAGCTAAGTGGGTCGGCATAGATTTACGATTATTTGTTACCAGCACAAAACCATGCTCATCACACCATTTCAGAATTTGGGGGTCTAAAGTTCCTCTTGCAGGAGTATTCGGTTCACCAACAACCCACATCACCAAATCAGGAGAATTCCGGGTCAATTGGATTTTGTAAGCAGGATTGACATTTTCATCCAATAGATATTTGAGAGTCATCAGCTTTTTTCATTACTTTTTGTTCTGCTCTCAACTTCCGCAATCGCAGCGCAGAGGTGGAGGGGTTAAGTTGCTGTGCTTTCAGTTGCTGGTGACTCCACTCTAGCCAGTCAGCAATATATTGGCTCACCATTTCTTTATTGTGTAGATAATAAAGAATAGTAGCATAAACTTGTTCTAGATTTAGGGATGGATAGGTTTCGGCAATTTCTTCGGGAGTGCGGGCACGATGGATATAATCATAGAGAATAGTTTCTATTCCTATTCTTGTGCCTTTTATCCGAATATCGTCCACACTGAGGAAGTCAAAATAGTCTTCTAGTTGCATTTATTTTATAACAAAGGGAACAGGGAGTAGGGAGCAGGCAAGAGGCAAGAGGCAAGAGGCAAGAGGCAAGAGGCAAGAGGCAAAAAATCCTGTGTACCTCTTAGTTATGGAAAACGCTGTCTTAGTTGATTAGCTCCTTATAATTATAGCAATTATACGACTTGTGAGGTAAAAAATTCTGGTTTTTAGGGAGCAGGGAGCAGGGAGCAGGGAGCAGGGAAGAGTAACCCACCCCTAACCCCTCCCAGGAGGGGTTAGGAAGAGGGGAGAGGGAAAAAATAATGTGTACCTCATGAGTCCTAGAAACGCTATAAGTAAAAAAAAAATGTCCTAAACTAGACTTGATTGGCTCTCATAATTTATCAAAATTTTAATGCCTAAATCCCTATAAAAATATTTGTAAATAAATGTAAATATTTTAATTAATTCTTGCATTTTTGCTAGTACTTATCTATACTATAGATATTGAGACTAAGACTAATAACCGCGCTGGTTCAAACCATTAACCGAGGCCAGCGCGGTTTTCCTCCCACCTAAATAGGAGTTACTTCCATCATGGCAAAAATATCACAATTATCAATACAGCATTGCTGATTATGGGTATGGTTTCGCCCCCCTAGCCCCCCAATTTTGGGGGGAACAAAACTCTCTAAGTCCCCCAGAATTGATGCTGTTGGCGAAATATTTCGTGAACATTCCTTGAAGCCCCATCAGCCCTCACCCCCAGCCCCTCTCCCAACCTTGGGAGAGGGGAGCAGATTACGGCAGAATAAGGGTTTCACGAATTCGCCAGCAGCATCAGAATTGGGGGATTTAGGGGGCTTTAATAAAACCAGATGACTGCGCATTCATTCCTTAATTCAGCAACGCCTGCAATTCACTCTTACCTGCTCCCTGCTCCCTAAAAACCCTATACTTTTGACTTGCGCGTAGGGCTATAAGGCTCAAGGGTTAACAATACACCAGACCAGGTAATCACTTGTGACACACCAGTACCCATTTATTCCCAACGAGTACTAATTTCTCACACAGCAGTACTCGTTTCTTGTAAACCAGTACTGCTGTGTAACAAAGGGGTACCCATATATAACAAACGAGTACTAGTTTCTCATTAACTAGTACTCTTTTCTTGTAGGTCAGTACTGCTGTGTAACAAAGGGGTACCGGTTTCTTCCTAAGGAGTACTAGTTTCTCATTAACTACTACTTGTTGCTAATGAACTAGCCAGTCAGCAAAGCTTGTAGGGTGGGCAAAAACCCTTTGGTTTTTTTTTAAAACTCTAGATACTATCATTTTGCCCACCCTACGCAACTTCTTTTAGGGTGGGCAAAAAGCCTTTGGTTCTTTTAACAACCCTAGATAATATTATTTTGCCCACCCTACGAACTGTTCCCTAAAAACCTCACCTGATTAAAAACAGCAATATATTTTTTATAATAGGATCATTACCAGCCAGCCATAGGGCAATTGCCATCGGGGGCATCTCATTGTTACGGTTTTATCCAGTGGTTCGTTATTTTATTAACTTGTGTAACGTTGCCAAAAGTGTCCCTACTCCCTACTCCCTACTCCCTACTCCCTACTCCCTGCTCCCTACTCCCTGCTCCCTGCTCCCTAAAAAAAATCCTTTATACACATCACCCCCCATGAGCTTAATCAAAAAAATCTACAATCAATTTCAACCATTTTATGTCTTACCAGCCAACGATCCAATTTATGTAAACTGTAGTGCAGTCAGGGGCGATGACAATATTTTCAGAGAAATTGGTAAAAATATCCTCTTTTCAAACCAAGCGACTTGTCAACTTTATACTGGACATCGGGGTGTAGGGAAGTCAACGGAGTTATTGCGTCTGGAAGATTATTTGCAGAAGGATGGCTGCTTTGTGGTTTATTTTCCCGCAACGGAAGGAGATATTGATGAAATCGATGCTCAATATACAGATATCCTGTTAGCTTGTACTCGTAATATTTTAGAGAAACTTAAAGAGTATGCTGCTCCTAATCCGTTATTAAATTGGTTAGAGTCTCGGTGGACTGAATTAAAGGATTTGGCGTTATCGGAGGTGGAATTTGAAAAATTAACGGTTGAAGCTCAAATTCAGGTTTTTAGTAAATTGACTACAACCTTAAGACGCAATCCTAGTAGCCGTGAAACCATTAGAAAACAAGTTGATACTTATAGTGATAATTTAATTACAGCGTTAAATGAATTTATTAAAGATGCTCAACATAAATTACCTGAGGAAAAATCCAACATTGTTGTGATCGCAGATAACTTAGATAGAATAATACCCCTGGAAAAAGGGAATGACAGAACAAGTCACGAAGAAATATTTATTGATTATAGCGGTAAATTAAAAGCGTTGAATTGTCACGTAGTTTATACAGTGCCAATTTCCTTAGCCTATTCCCGTCAAGCTACTGAGTTAAGAGATCTTTATGGTACTCCTCAAGTGTTACCAATGATTATGGTAAAGAACCGTGACAACAAACCCTATTCACAAGGATTAGATAAATTAAAAGAAGTTATTGAAAAAAGGATTCACTTAGTTGACGCTACAATTGATATTGATACACAAATCTTTGATAGTAAAGACACTCGCATTGAGTTGTGTTCTATGACTGGTGGTCATGTCCGAGAGTTGATGCTATTAATGCAGTCGGTAATGCGTTATATTGATGATTTCCCGATTACTACAAAAATAGTGAGGCGGGCGGTTAGTGATGCCAGAGATAGCACCTATCGTAATGCGGTTAGTTCTGAAGAATGGCAAAAATTAGCCGAAGTTTCTGTTTCCAAGTCTATCCCTAATGATGAAGACTATCGTAGTTTGCTATTCCGTCGTTGTGTGTTGGAATATCGAGAGTTTAATGCAGAAGATAATCCTGTAAGTTGGTATGATGTTCACCCTTTAATTGAAGGGACATCTGAGTTTAAATCTGCTCTTCGTGATTTAACTAATAGTGAGCATTCAGCAGTCAGCGGTCAGCCGTCAGTTGTTCATAACTCCGATTAAACGAATGCTTACTGGTTTTATTCAAAAGTCCTGAGCTTCTTAATAGCCTAGCTGATAGCTGATAGCTGATAGCTGACAACTAATAAATAAAATGCTTACATCCAATTCAACAAAATTTAAATCAGATGAACAAGAATCGTATCTGAGGTTAAAACGCGATTTATCTTGGCGTGAAGGCTTTGGGATTTTATTTGTGCGGTGTACTCCTGTACAAGAAAAAATAATTATTGAAGAAATTAAACAAGATATTAATGATAAAACGGTTGAGGTTTTAACGTTAGACCATGCTATTTATAATTTATATGATTTGATTGAGGAAAAGGTTAACGACAATCCCATTGATATTTTATTTGTTAGTGGCCTTGAAAAGTCTTTAGCGTTAGACGATTATATTAAACGTACCCTTGAAAATCCTAAAAAAGCGTATCAAAGAGAGGCTTTAGGCAGCTTATTAGGTCATCTCAATTGGCAACGGGAAAGATTTAGAGATGATTTTAATTGCTGCTTAGTGTTTACCGTTAGAAAATATACGTTAAGGTATTTAGTCCGTCGTGCTCCTGATTTTTTTGATTGGCGCTCTGGAGTAATCGAGTTTCCTGTAGATAGAGATATTGATTTGCTTGAATATTATACTCCCTTTCAAGGTGATATTGAGCAGCAAACGCCACAGGAGATATCTCAAGATATATTTTATAGGAGTGACGAGTATTATGATTTGTTGAAAAAGCTACTCTTACTAGAGTATGAAAATGATGGCGATTTAGAAGCTATTCATGATGTTCTTGAATCTAATGCTGATCAATTAAATAGCTCTTTTGCAAAAATTTTAGAACAGTGGCTCCTTAAGACTTGTGCTGACCTAAAACCTGAAGAAAAAGAAGCAATTGCTGGAATAGTAGAAAGTCTTTGTATTGATATTGCTGAATATAATTTAGAAAAAGCTGAATATAATTTAGAAAAAACTGTCAATAATTTAGAAATAGCCATTATTGGATTAGAAACTGTTTTACAATTACGTCTCCGGGAAACTCTATCCCAAGAATGGGCGCGAACTCTACATACTCTTGGTATTGTTTATAGAAATCGTATTGTTGGCGACAACGCTGAGAATTTAGAAAAAGCGATCGCTTGTTACCAACAGGCTCTTATAGTCAGAACCTTTGAGGCATTTCCTATTGATTGGGCAGATACAAACTATCATCTCGGTGTTGCTTACTTTAAGCGAATCAAAGGTGATAAAGCACAAAACCTAGAACAGGCGATCGCTTGTTACCAACAGGCTCTTAGAGTCAGAACCTTTGAGGCATTTCCCAAACAATGGGCAATGACACAAACTAATCTCGGTATTGCTTACAGTAACCGAATCAAAGGTAAGAAAGCACGGAATATTGAACTTGCGATCGCTTGTTACCAAGAAGCTCTGAAATTTTATACCTTTGAGGCATTTTTTACACCTTGGGTCATAGTCAACGGATGGAAGTTTGAATTAAAAATTACATACATAATATTAATAATAGCATCAAAACTTAAGAAGCTTTTAGGCTGGGAAAAAACCAGTTGATTCTTTTAACAAGACTAGATCATAGAATTTTGCCCACCCTACTCCTTACTCCCTACTCCCTAATCATCAATAACCGCACTCCGGTCAAGCAAAACCAAATCGCGCAATTGTTCTGTATTCATTTCCGTCAACCAATCTTCTCCAGCATCTACAGTTTGTTCCGCTAACTGTTTCTTACTTTCAATAATGTCATTAATCTTTTCTTCCACAGTGCCAGTACAGATAAACTTATGGACTTGAACATTGCGTTTTTGACCAATCCGAAAGACGCGGTCAGTGGCTTGATTTTCCACCGCTGGATTCCACCAGCGGTCTACATGAAACACATGATTAGCTCTCGTTAAATTCAATCCAGTGCCACCAGCTTTCAGAGACAGAATAAATATGGATGGACCATCGGGGTCATTCTGGAAGCGATCAATCATTTCCTCCCGTTGTTTCTTACGAGTTGCGCCATAGAGGAATAAAACTTCCTTACCAAATTTGTGCTCTAAATAGGGTTTCAGCAATTTACCCCATTCCGAAAATTGGGTAAAAATTAAGCCACGGTCTCCCTCAGAAATCGCTTCTTCTAACATTTCTTCCAACCGTCGTAACTTACCCGACTGCTGGCTAGACATTAACGAATTATTTCCTGTTTTCCCCTTAGTCTTTTTCCCCTTACTGTCCAACAGAGCGGGATGATTACACAGTTGCTTGAGTCTCAACAACAAGGTCAAAATCATGCCCTTGCGCTTAATCCCCTCAGCTTCTTCAATTTGTGCTAACGAATCATCCACCAACTGTTGATAAACCGTGGCTTGGGCTGCGGAAAGACCACAAAAAACATTCATTTCCTGCTTTTCGGGCAAATCTTGAATAATAGACTTATCGGTTTTGAGGCGACGGAGGATAAAGGGTTGCACTAGCGATCGCATGGTCTGCAAGGAATCCCGGTCGCCAAACTTCTCAATGGGTACCGCAAATCGACGTTGGAAGAATTGGCGATCGCCTAAATACCCAGGATTAAGAAAATCGATAATTGACCACAATTCCGACAACCGATTTTCTACGGGAGTACCGGTTAAGGCAATCCGAAAGCTAGTGGAAAGTTGCTTGACTGCTTGGGATTGCTTAGCGCTAGGATTCTTAATATTCTGAGCCTCATCCAGCACCACCCCCTGCCATTCCACCCCATCCAGGGTAGTGGCATCCCGATGTACTAAGGAATAACTGGTAATGATCACCTGCTTAGTCTTAACTGCCTTAGCAAACGCTTTCCCTTTGGAGCGTTTATCCCCGTGATGGACAATAGTTTTCAGGGATGGCGCAAATTTCTTTACTTCCCGTTCCCAGTTTCCTAGCACAGAGGTCGGACATACCACCAAGCAGGGTCCATTGAGGGTCCCTTCTTCCTGAAGATGCAACAGAAACGCAATCAGTTGTGCGGTCTTACCAAGGCCCATATCATCCGCCAGACAAGCGCCCAAACCCCAACGTTCCAGAAAGGCCAGCCAGCCCATCCCTCTCGCTTGATAGGGTCGCAATTGCCCCTGAAAACTAGCTGGTTGAGGAATCGGCTCCAGGGATTGATTCCCCTGTAAATTAGTAATTAACTCTTGCAACGCTCCCGATGCTTCAAACTTCACTACCGGTAGTTTTGCCAAGGTATTATTATCACCAGTAGTGATCCGCAAAGCATCCTCTACCGACAGAGTCATGTTATCTGTCGAACCCTTAAACATCTCTTGAGCTGCACGGACATCGGACGGTTGTAACGCCATCCATTCCCCATCCACCTCCACTAGGGGAGATTTCAGTGCCATCAAGCGATTAAACTCCCGCTTCGAGATGGTTTTATCTCCAATCGCCAGTTGCCACTTAAACTTCAGTAAGCTTTGGAGTCCTAACCGTTGATTCTTCTTTTGTGGTGGCACTTCCGCCACAAGACTAATCCCCAAGCGTTTGGCTCCCGTGCCTGGTTTCAATCCTGGGGGTAGCACAATACCCAAGCCATTGTTTTGCAACCGCCATGCACTAGCCCTAATGAACTCATACACATCTACTATGGTTAGCTCACAAAACTCAGGACGGGGTTGGTGTAGGCTAGGTTCAATGGGAGGATAGAGTCGAGTCGCTAATCCTAACCCTTTTAGGAACGTTTCCTGAGGTTGTTCAATGCTTCGCTGGTTAATCTCCAATCGCTCTCCGGAGTAATTCCAGATCGTCTCAGCATCCACCACCAGGTCTGGGTCATCAACCGCTTGTAAGCCATAGGCCAAGCTCCAATTCTCTTGGTCAGAGGTAGGAGGCTTCAGGATAAAACAGGTGCGAAACAGATTTTGCCTCAACCTCTTGGACGTCGGTGTCACTAAATTCTGTTGCACCGGAGTGTTCCAAGTCGAGAGTGCTGCCGCTAATCGACCGAGGGTTGTTGACTCTAGCCCTAGGGTTTCTAAATTATCTGAATTAGAAGACAAATTAGAAGAAAGCGATCGCAACCATTCCACCATCGGTGAATCTACTACTGGCACCGACTCACCCTTGACAAAATGCCGCACCTGTGTATTAACCACACTACTCAAGAATCCCAGTAGCAATTCCTGAGCCTTAACCAAATCGGTTGCAGGTTGAAGGGTCAACTCTGGAGAACTAACCTGTTGTGGATAAGCACAGCAAGCCGAGGGCATGAACTTGATATACGTTTCTAGACGGACTTGATCGGTAGTACTATCAAGCAGAGGTTGCCAGCAAGCCCTTACCTTACCATCAGGCAATCGGTACACTCCTGGTAAAAACTTACCCCGACTCAGGAGATCCAAGCTCCAGCGCATCACCTGAGACCAAAAACGCAACTCCCCTCCCAGGTAAGCGTCTGAGCCTTCAAAAGAGCCAAGGGGTAAAGCTTGCAGAAATCTTACTGCTGCCATCGGTTCCAGACTTACCCCTTGCACTTGCCATGGTTGCAATTCCCACTGGCTACCCTCTGCACTATCTTGTGAACTATCTAAAAACACTTTGCTAGACAGCACTGGATAACCTGGCTCACCTTTGGATGATGCTTCAGTAGGTAAGAGAACAATTTGAGACTGCCAGGGATGGTGATGCGGTTGAGCTGCACGCTTACGACTACCTGAACGAGCCTTTTCAGACACCTCTAAAAATTGACCAATGGACAGACGATGAGACTCTAAAAAAGACGTCAATTCTTCCTCAGTCATGGCAAACGGGTGACATGACATCTCATTGGCAGTTGTTGATATCTGCGCCTTCGTACGCCAGGTTTCTCCCCAAATAAATAGATGACCATTAGTTTCCCCAGATATCCAACTGCCATGTAACGTTGCCATAATAAGTAAGTTTTGTGTCTTTTTCTGTTATCTAGTCCAGGTTTTGTCGATCAAATTTGCTGAATTTATCCCTTAGGATTAACAGCTATAGCAAGTCTTATACCCATTAGGTAAAAATCTCTGGGTTTTAGGGAGCAGGGAGCAGGGAGCAGGGAGCAGGGAGTAGGGAGTAGGGAGCAGGGAGCAGGGAGTAGAAATTATCATAATTATTTTATAATACTATATTAATTTAATTCAAAAAAATTACTATTGTTTTTAGCTTATTAAGCGAGATTGTATCTAGCTATTTTACCGATTTAATAAAATTTATTATATTCTATGAATAACTGCATATATACGACTTTTATTTATGTTTTTAAAACCGGTTTAATCTTAATTAAACTCTATGGCTATTAGTTAGATAATTCAGGAGTATTTAAAGTATAAAAAAACGATGAAGTAACTCCAAAAAAAAACTGGCCACTTTCAAAAAGAAAGCAACCCTAGGGAGTGTTTTCTTGCCTCGGAGATCCCCCATTATCCCCCGAGCTAGCAATCCCTCGCTCGGGGGACTTTGAGTATGGCTCCCCCCTTAATAAGGGGGGCTGGGGGGGATCATAATCTTGCGGAAAACTTTGAAAA
>NZ_JAAHHS010000190.1 GCF_010692395.1 Moorena sp. SIO3H5 | reverse complement strand
CGACACTCCGGAACAATTTTTTTATTTGATGCAGTAAATGGTGGGTTCCATTAAAATTACTGGTTAAGATAGACGATTCATCATCAAAGGAATAACTGACAAAACTGGATGCAGCTAAGTGATAACACTCGTCAGGTTTAATCTTGGCAATGACCTTATAGAGTGACAAGTGATTCTCTAAAGACGCAACATGTAAAATAATCTCGTCTTTGATAGTCTTTAGATTAGACAACTTACCTGCTGGGTCTTCAACTGCTGGTCTCCTGACAATTCCATGAACTTCATAACCTTTGCTTAGCAAAAGCTCTGCAAGGTAAGATCCATCTTGTCCAGAAATCCCTGTAATTAGTGCTTTTTTCATTTTTCCCAGTGCGTTAGTTATGAGTACTATGTGCGTCAGTACTGAAGACTGATTGGGTAACCGTGAGCTAGTTAGCAATTACCAATCACTAACTCACTATATTTAGCAGTTTTGAAGCTATTTGATATCGGTAAAACTTAATTTCATAGCTGAGATCAGTATCTTCTTAGGAATTACGCCGCCAACCCGTTTATTGACGATAATTACACTGATTCCAGTCTTTGATTTATCACGATAAACCGGGTATGATATTAGTGGGGAAGTCGTGGTTATAAGACAGTGCGTTCGCGTAGCGTATCCATAGGATAATCGCGTAGGGTATCCGTAGGATAATCGCTGATTTTTTCAACGTTAATCTATCAACAACGTCTTATACAAGTGTGTTAATAGGTAATGGATAAGGGTAATGGCGCTCTCCTCGTGGTGTTTGCAGCAGCAATAGTCTTTTCCTCAATTACCAATTACCTATTACCCGTTACCTATTACCCGTTACCTATTACCGAAACAGCGACTAACTATCTCTCTAATCCATTACTAAAAATGGGATTAGACCATATCATTACTAGCCATTACCAGCGGTAACAACCTGACGAATAAAGGCAGTATCAGCGGATTTAATACAAGAGGTTACAGGCATGATACCTAGTGCCTGAAGGTCAGCATTAACCATGATTTCAACCAGTTGTTTAAAGGTTACTGAAGGTTGCCAACGTAGTATGGTATTAGCTTTGGTCGCATCACCTAACAACAGGTCTACTTCAGCAGGTCGAAAGTACCGTGGATCGATTTCAACGTACTGCTGCCAATCCAAATTCACTAAGCCAAAGGCAATATCGAGAAACTCCCGAATTGAGTGAGTTTGACCGGTAGCAACAACATAGTCATCGGGCTCGTCTTGTTGTAGCATTAGCCACATAGCGCGGACATAATCTTTGGCATAACCCCAGTCCCGTCTGGCATCGAGATTGCCCAGGTAAAGCTTATTCTGCTTACCAGCTACAATGCGTGCCAAAGCACGGGTAATTTTGCGAGTGACAAAGGTTTCGCCGCGCCGGGGACTTTCGTGGTTAAACAAAATACCATTACAGGCGAATAGCTCATAGGATTCGCGATAGTTGATAGTTTGCCAGTGGGCGTAGACTTTTGCACAGGCATAAGGACTACGGGGATAAAACGGTGTAGTTTCAGACTGAGGAACAGCCTGCACTAGCCCAAACATTTCAGAAGAGCCAGCCTGGTAAAACCGTACCTCAGAGCCAATCCGCTGTTGATAGTGCCGTACCGCTTCCAACAAACGCAAGGTTCCTATACCTGTGGCATCGACGGTGTATTCTGGTGAATCAAAGCTGACCCGCACATGGGACTGAGCTCCGAGGTTGTACACCTCTATCGGCTTTACGTCTTCTAGAATGCGTTGTAGTGTCAAGCCATCAGTCAGGTCTCCGTAATGGAGAAATAACCGTGTCTGTGGATTGTGGGGGTCTTGGTAGATGTGGTCGATGCGATCTGTGTTGAAGGTAGACGTGCGTCGGATAATGCCATGGACTTCGTATCCTTTTGCCAGCAGCAGTTCCGCTAGATAAGACCCATCTTGACCGGTAATGCCAGTGATTAATGCTCGTTTAATGTCTGTCACGATTCCTCACGACTCTGATTAGAGTAATTAGTTTGCTAATGTACGGGATGAACACAAAGGCAAATCAAAATGGTTAATTGTTAATTAAAATTGATAATTCAAAAATTAACCAATTAATAATTTGGATCACAGCACTTGAGTACTTTGAGAACCCAACAGATGCGATCGCATATCTTCCTGGTGAAGCCTGATCATTCCTGGCAACAACCTCAGCTGTCGCCGCTCCTCCTGGGTCATCCGAATCACCTCATCCAGTTTCCAAGGACGTGGTCCGACTAAACTCATCTCACCCCTTAGTACATTCACTAACTGCGGTAGTCCATCCAGACAATATTGACGCAGCCACTTTCCAAAATGTGTCATCTTAGACGTGACTTTGCCTTTGTGTATACCTTCAGTACGAAATTTAATCACTTGGAACAGCTTACCCCGTTCTCCAGCCCGCCATTGCCGAGAAAAGACTGGTCCGGGTGTTACAATCGCTATCAGCAACATCAATCCCAGGAGCACTGGACTCAGAATCAGTAGCAATAGAGCAGCTAAACTCGAATCCATCATCCGTTTCAGTCGAGATCGCAATAGTTTTTCCCTACTAGACAATTCTGAGTTGAACGGTACTCTTATAACAGCTTTCTTCTTCGCTTGCTCACAGGCATTGGTCCAAACTCTTAACCCTGTTTCACCCAGATTGGGGTCAATACAAACCAGCCCTACCGACGAGCGTTGCAAGCAATTACTTAACCAAGACTGACTTTGCAATGGAGGTAGATAATGCTGTTCATTCTTCTGGATAGGAAGTACCCACAACTGTTTCTGTCGCCACTTGAGCTTACAAGGAGGCAAAGAGCTGACTGCTGACTCTGGGTCATCATCGATATCTAGGATTGAGATTTTGGAGGTTGTTAGTATGATTCTGGAAGTTGTCATAAATAGTTACTCCATTTCACCGAAATCAAAAGTAAAAGGTTAGATCCTGTCTTTAATACGTAGCTATCAGCTATCAGTTTTCAGCTATCAGCTATCAGCTATCAGCTATCAGCTATCAGCTTTTGAATAAAATAAGTAAAATCTGAGTTACGTCGGCTGAAGGCTGAAGGCTGACGGCTGAATTCTTACTTAACAATTAACTAAAAAAATCAACGAGACTTGACATGATTGCTGAACTGACGCTCTAGTTGTGGAGATACTGGAAGATCATCAGATACAGGCTGGTTTGGTTCAATAGCAGCATGGCTCTTTCGCGAACCATAGTAAGCATAGCTCTGATTAGAACTCTTCACTCCGTTAGCAATGATTCCAATCAGGTTTAAATTCCTGAGTATAGCAGTAGCCTGGATGAGTTGAGATTGAGTAACTCGCTCTAGGCGTCCCACCATCACCACACCTTGGCACAACGATGCTGCTTGGAGTGCATCCACCATACCTAACACTGGGGGAGTATCCAGCAACACCAGATCATAGGTTTGCTGAAACTCTGCCATTAAGTTCTTCATCCGTTTAGAACCTAAGAGCTTAACTGGGTCAATTGGGGTTGGTCCAGCAGTCAAAACATCAATGGTTGAGCCCAAAGGTGAGATACTAACTGGGTTGGGTGTAGCAATATCATCTTCCAATAAAGTAGAAAGTCCTTCCTGATTGGACAGACCAAGTTGTTGGTGCAACCTCGGACGGCGCATATCTACATCAATTAGCAGTACTCGTCGATGTAAACGAGCAGCACTCAAGGCTAAACCCAACGCCAGAGTTGACTTACCCTCACCAGACAGCGCTGACGTAACCATCAGGGATTTCCAATCAGAACCAGAATTGAGCAACTGGATATTCACATAAATCATGTCCAGTGCTTCCTGAAATGGTCGCCATCCCAACAGTTCCATCATCGGAAGTGTTTTCTCCGACTGGCTCAAGCTAAGATTCAGAACAGGTTTACTGATTTTACCCTCCGGCAACTCTGGAATCATACCTAGCAAGGGTAGAGCCACTTGATTTTTCAAATCATCAGAGCTATGAATTCCATCGTCCATGGCTTCCCGCACAAAGGCAGCCACACCACCCAGAAATAACCCAACCACTGCACCTAATAATAGGTCTTGGGTCATATTAGGACCGGTCTTGAAGCCCGGTAAAGGTGCTTCTACAACTTGCCAGTTAAATCCTCCCCGAGCCAATTCGATGCTTAACTCCTGCCGTGCTTGTAGTAGCTGCTGCAGAGTATTTTGTTGAATTGCTACTTGGGGTTGTAGACGATTGTACTGAGCAATTAGGGCTGGGAATTCCCTGAGTTGGATACGGATTTCCTGCTCTGTTTTGATCAGGGCTTGGTCACGAGTCTGTAGACTGACTAGATTAATTTGGGAGGTGATCAGTTCATTGACCAGATTGATATCAACACCACCGAGCTGTCCTTCTGTCAGGAGGTTACTTCCAGTGCTAACCAGTTGAGTCGGAACTTGCCCTAAAACCCGTCTGGTTTCTTCCTGCAAGAGCGCAAACACACTCTGACGCTGTTCAATTAATTTTTGAATACTAGGATGAGCTTCGGTATAAATCCGACTTTGCTCCACCAAAGCCAGTTCTATTCTTTGGATTTCATTGAGCAAATTTTGATAGCGCCCAGATTGACTCAAACGGGACGAGGTCAAGGCATTTTGCGGTGAACGAGCCAGTTTTTGCTGAACAGCCTCGTAGCGAGTTTGAGTTTCCATGTACTGAGCGCGGATAGCTCGGCGCTCCTGTTCAATCCCATTCAGAGTTTGACTGACAGCTAGGGCTTGTTGTGAGGGATCAATCAGGTTTTTGCTCTTGCGAAACTGCTCTAGCCGTTGCTCAGCTTGCTCAAGATTTTTACGAGCAGTTGGTAACTGCTCATTTATAAAAGCAAGACCTTTGTTCAAGCGCATTTCCTGCTGCTCTAGGTTGTAATCTTGATAAACCTTTTGAATAGCTTGCAGTACTTTTTGAGTTTTAATCCGGTCATTGCTGGTGTAGACCGCTTGAAATACCTTAGTTTCAGTTTTACCCTGCAGTACTTGAGCTAATCTTAAGGAGCCTCTAATATCACGGATTGTGATATCTGGGTAGTCATCACGAAGCAAATCCACTGCTCGTTGAATCAATTCAGAACTACGCATCAGCTGTAACTGAGTAGCATAATCGATATCAACAGTGGACTCAGTAAACTGACTCTCTATTCCTCGTGTTTTATCTATATAATTAGGCTCCACCAACAGCTGTAGAGAGCTGATATAAGTCGGCTCTTTCTTTATAGTGACATAGAAGGCAATCGGCAAGCTTGTTAACAGTATACTTAGAATCCACAAGCGTCTGCGCCACAAAACTGCCAACAGTTGGCCATACCCTGCATCTGTTTCAGCTGCTGCGTTTAAATCAAGTTCCTTCATGGGATTTTAGATTAATGATTGACAAGTTTGGATTGGATTTTTAATTGACATGAAGTCGAGTGAATCAAGTCTAAACTAGTCCCGGGATGATTAGTAATCGTCTTAGATAAAGTTCGGTTAATCACGTTGTTAAGATTCCCTAGGGTTTTGTAATTATTTTTTTTATAAAAGTTAATCTTAAATTAACCATTAACCCTTGAAAAATTGCCCTTGAAATATGACCAATATTTGGTCAGTAAAATTATCCAGGATACCTGCAACAAATTTTACCGACCTTTTGGGAATGGGAAATTAGAACTTGGAGCCTGATTACCCATTACCCATTAGCCATTACCAATGAACCGAAAATCATAGGTTGCATCCCTTTTATAGAAAGGGTATAAAAAGAAGTAGTCAACCGGACATGATATTATCTATTACCCATCAGCAGTCACCCGAGCAGGACTATATTGATTAGTCCACCAGATTTGATCTAATAATTTGGGAGTATCGACCAGTATCAATCCCAGGAAATCAACGAAAAAATCCAAAATCCAAAATCTAAAATCTAAAATCAGCCCAGCCACTATCCTGTCACCTAGCTAAAGTGGGAACCTTGGTTGAATGGGGAAAGGAATAGCTCAAATTAACAGGCTGCCCGCTGACCGTTTTATCAATAATTTGCCCAACTGTATTAAAGAAAACGTCTTCAGTGAAATGACTCAGGGCATGGTCTCGGATTTGGCCATAATTCCAGGGAATTTCCCTAGCCTCAAGTAGTGCAGCTTGGAGTGCTTCTGGTGTTTGCCGTTTAAAAAACACTCCTGTCGTCCCTGGTATTTGAGTATCCAAAACACCACCTGCACCGTAGGCAATTACTGGGGTACCACTGGCGTTGGCTTCGATTGGCACTAAACCGTAATCTTCTAAAGCCGCGACGATCACCCCACGAGCTTTTGCCATCAAATGACAACGCTGTTTATCGCTGACGTATCCCAAGAATCGAATATTGTCCAAGGCTTTAGATTCTAGACGCTCTCGCTCTGGACCATCACCAGATATTAATAACGGCCACCCTAGCCAATTAAACGCCTCGATAATCAGATCGATACGCTTGTAACCCAGTAAACGAGATGATACTAGGTAAAAGTCTTCCTTTTGGTCGGAAAACACAAATTTATGGCTATTAATTGGATAGTTGACCGTCATGGCTGGCTTACCATAAATATTCTGGATACGCCGAGCGACAGTGGTCGAGTTAGCAATGTAAAGATCCGGCTCCTGGGCATAGTCCAGGTCTACTTTTCTGATCAACTGGAAGACTTTATCAATTACAGGAGAAAACGCTCTATATTCTCCATACTCCTTGAGGTAAGTTTGCGTATCCCACAAAAAACGGGTGACATTGTGGCAAAAGCAAACATGCTTGGCTCCTAATTTTTTCTTGACCGCCTTTGCGAAGCTTGAACAACTACTGATAATCAAATCGTAATTTTCTAAATCCAAGGCTCGAAAAGCTGGATAGTAAAACGGAGCCAAGAGTCTGAAGTATTTTGTTGACCCTGGAATGTTCTGAAGTCCGGTGGTATGCACTAGGCGCTCACCTAGGTCAATGGTGTTCTGGGCATCATACAAGGATGTGAATACATCAGCACTAGGGAAGCGCTTACAAAGCAGTTCAAATACCCGTTCTGCTCCACCTTTTTGCGTTAGATAATCATGAACTAGGGCAACTTTCATGCTTGTTTACTGGAAAACCTATTCCTAGAGAATACTCTAATCCATTTACCATTATATTTAATTTATATCCGGAATTTTACCGAGATTTTTTTTAGCTATCAGCTATCAGTTATCAGCTATCAGCTAATGGGAGAAGCGCACGCTACTTGAAGTGCTATCAGCTATCAGCCTTTGGCCTTGGCTTATGGCCATGCTATCCAAATAGCCACGCTACTAGATCGGTGCTTTTTAATACAAGAGGTAAGCATTGGAATAATGCTGAATTAAGTCACAGGCTATAAGCCTGTTCCACAAAGCTGTTCGCGTACCGTGCGCCTATGTGCAATGGGCAATGAGCAAATACCCAGAGGTTCAATTATAATTAATATCGAACTATTAAATTCTCTCAAAAGAGATTTATTTTAAGCTGACTACTGACAGATGAATGCTGATAGCTTACGATTTAATTTTATGCTAAACAGCTCCGTTATTCTTCGAAAACAATATAAAAATTGTTTTTACAATGATCTTCAGGTCATACATTAAGCTCCAGTTTCGTTGGTAGCGTAAATCCAGTTTAATGATATCCGCAAAATCCCGAACTTGCGATCGCCCATGCACCTGCCACTCTCCAGTCATTCCAGGTTTAACATTCAACCGTTGCCACTCTGGAACCTCATAGATGTCCACTTCTTTAGGTACTGGTGGTCTAGTACCTACTAAACTCATTTCACCTTTAATGACATTCCAAAACTGGGGTAGTTCATCCAAACTAGTTTTCCTCAAAAACTGACCCACCCTGGTGATTCTAGGGTCATTTTCGTTTTTGAATATCTTGCCATCCTTAGATTGATTTTGAACGCTATCTTTATGGGCTTCCGCATCAGTATACATCGAGCGGAATTTCCAGATCCGAAATCCCTTACCCATCCAACCACAGCGAATTTGACTAAAGAAGATTGGGCCAGGACTATCGAGTTTAATGGCGATCGCAATGGGAATAAATAATATGGCCGTAATTGTTAAACCTACTATTCCCCCCAGTATATCTAAGCATCGCTTAGCCCAAGAGCGTGTAGATGGGTGAGTTGTGGGTAACTGAGCCTTTGACCAATTGACAGCTATTGTTGTCGGATGATATGAAGGGTCTAGAATTAATTTTCTGTCTAGCCCAGTCATGATCAAGACAGCCATAACTGGAGGATTTATACCCCTTAGTATTAGTGAAATTCCGTTTTCCTGAGTGATTTTGTGATTCCTTACTAAGGCACCAATTCCGCTACTATCGATAAAGTCTGTCTGACTCAAGTCGGCAATGATAAGCTTAGGACAATAAGGTGTTTGGATAAGCTGATCACAGGTTTCTTTAAATTTTATTGCTTCGAGTCTGCTCAGGCGGATCGGTAACTGCACTACAGCAGCTTCATTGATTAACCCTGCCTGGCTAGAAGTTTTTAACCTTGACTGCATCATGATGAAATAGGAATTATAATTTCGATTAACTCGTCACTTTTTAGAGAGTAGATTTAAACTATGTAGGAATTGTGTAGAAAGTTGCGCAATCCTATGAAAAACCTAGCTTTTAACGGTACCTAAACCTACGGCTCTCTGCCCTTGATTGAAGCAACGGTATAATTTTTATTACTATTTTAAGTTTGGTGCAAGGGTTAATTTAAGGTACTTTTTTTTATAAAACTATTAATTAGTAAACCCTAAGAGCTTGCTTAAACATTACTTTTAGTAAAAAAAATACCTCTAACTTAATTATTGACGGAGTAATACGTAGACTTCACAGGGTTAATTAACCTACAGGAAAAATAAAAAATGGATAAACAATCACCATTTATATTTTTCTCTTGTTACCATATAAGTAACGATTTAGTATTACTCATTTGTCAGCAGTGACGTTGGTCAATAACTGTTCTTTATAATCCCGGATGAATGACTAATACAACTTTCACGAGTTTTTCATAAAATCCTGACAGAGCTAAAAATTTTTGATGAATTTTTCTTGAAGACACTAAATATACTTGAACTCAATTGCTAGATCCGTCTTGAGACTGATGACTTGGATGGTGGCAGCGAGTATCACTCAGTCTAATGGCCTAAGGCTAAAGCTTTCGGCTATACCAACCAAGTCCATCTAGGTGGACTTGGTTGGTATAGCGCTATAGTTTATTACGAATAATACAGGGACTATACCTGTAGGGTCTCGCTCCAGACCCTACTAATTTCACACATTTAAATTGTATTTAAATGTATTTAAATTGTGAAGAGGCACGCTTTGGGGAGATGGGGAGATGAGGAGATGGAGAGATTGGGAGATGGGGAGATGAGAAACCAGCTTTTTTACAAGTGGATCGAGGGGAAATTTAAATGCTTATTAGTTTAAATAAGCGCTTTTGTTGCGGAGTTTTGCCTAAGTCCTGTTTTTGCTACTGTCGGAGAATTAACTACGAGTCTGACCCCTCTTTCCTCCCTTCCCCATAATTTGCGGCGTTGCTTAATAATGGAATGATTTTAAGAGTGAGGTGGAATAGGCATCTTGCCGTAGAATGGGCATCTTGCGTAGAAGCGATGCAGCGCGGTCTTGGGGGAAACCCCCATGAGCGACTGCATCAAGACACTGGCATCTTGCGTAGAAGCGATGCAGCGCGGTCTTGGGGAGGCAGCGCGGTCTTGGGGGTTCCCCCCATGAGCGACTGCCGTGGTTTCCCCCATGAGCGACTGCATCAAGACACTGGCATCTTGCGTGGAACTGGCATCTTGCCAGTTTCAATATATTTTCGGGCGGGCAGGAGCCCACTCTACTCCTATTCATTCAAAGACTGACGCAACGCCTAATTTGCTGTGGGCAGCTAAGCGTCATGATTGAGGTAAGGACGTTCCCATTCAATTCCTAACTGAGAAAATTGTTGACGGATGGCATTGAGGCGCTCCTCTGGAGTGTTATTACCGTTTTGCCAAGCCTGCATTAAACCATTGGCTACAATTTGGCAGCGGTTCATGCCAAAACTTTCTTGAGAGGTAAATTTTTTGGTTGGTTCTTCGGCAAAACTCAATCCCGGTGCCAAAAACTTGGTGAATAAAGGCACTTCTGGGCGAAAATGGCAGCGGTTTGCTAGATATATGGTTTGCATCACCCCAAAGACAACTTCAGAATCACAGCGCTCAAAGTAGAGTACTCCGCAGTCATGGCGTTTGTATTCCGATGGATTGTATAGAACTTTAAATGTGAAAGGAATTGCTGCTGCATTCAAATATTTTGTCATGCTATCCATGACAGCAAGGGCTCCATCTGGTGTCAGATTAAAGTAGATCCGTGCTGTTTTAGAATCGATATCACCATTGCCCTGTCGCTCTTGACCAACATTACCCACTGCTACATAAAAGCCATTTTGCATTAAATTCTTGGGCATCCGGATGGCAACGATACTGCCAATAGTAGCAGATTTTTCTTCAGATTTGAGATGAATGTCCCGTTCAATATGCATAGTCAAACTACCTTTGGTGACGGCTATTGAACCATCGCTTTCTTCTGAGATTACCTGCCAATTGGGAGCAAAGTAGCCTGTGCCTTGATTTTTGGCGTGGAGTCGTTGGTAAAATTCTAGGTCTATTCCCAGCAGGGTATTGTTCTCTAAGTTTTGATGGGGTGCTATATCGGCGCGACTTGTGTTGAGTGCCAGGGGAGTGCGCAGATAGCCATTGTAATAGATGCCGTAAAGGAAATTTCTCAGCAGTAGACTGAGATACTTATGCTGTATGTCTTGAGGAAGTTCCTGAAAGCGGGCTACTGTTTGATCAGGTATGGCGAAGGGTTGATAGTTGGGATGGTTGATACAAAAATTGGACTGGATTTCAATGTTGTTAACAATGTCTTCCAGAGCTGCTTGCTGTTGATTGGGAAAAGGGTTGTCGAATAGCATCGTAATTTAAATTAAAATTAGATGAGGTATATATAGCAGTTCTCAATTCACAATTCACAGGTATGCTCAAAACCCTTTTCTAGGGGATTACCGGATTTGATATCAGTTCTGATTCTGAGATCCCAAAAACTGTTGGCACAGATTGTTTTGGTCGGCAGAGTAGACTTTTGGCAACCTGGAGGATACAGATTCCAGTATTATCAAAGGATTTCTGATAGTAAATCATTGCCTGAATTTGGTAAATCAGTGCCAAACCGGTAAACTGAACTACTCGTTTAAGCCAGTTGGGACGAGCTGACTCAATCCCGGGAAAAGCAGTAAGATAGGCTTGGGTTAGAGCAGCGATGGAGGGTTGAAGCACTTGTAAAGGAGTCACTGCTAGACCCAAGGATTCTTCTAATTTAATCGTGGGGTCTACTACTAAGCTACTTAACCAGATACCCAGGTAGCTGGCGATTATGGTTCCAAGGTCGAAGGCTGGATCTCCCCAGGCACAACGTTCCCAATCAATCAGTCGCACCATGCTCTGATCCGGTGGTGAAGATGTTGAGAATTGCTCCCAGTCTCTATGAACCAAAATGTTGTTCAATTTTAAGTCATTGTGGGTTAGGCAACTCGGATGCCAGTCAGTTTCCAAATCTGCGATCGCATTTCCCAGACTGGGGTAACGTTGATAGAGAACAAAGAACTTTAAGGCATTGTTAGGGATTGAGCCAAACATCTCTGGGCTAAGCCGTCCGATTCCTTTAGCTGGATTGCCAAACCGATAGGCAGATGTCCCCTTTGGTACTTGGTCTAGAAAATTACGACATTCTGGTTGATTGAAGGTAACACGATGGAGGTTGCCTACAACTGTTCCGATATCAGTTGCGATCGCTTCAGGAAAAACTTGGTTTTGATAGTAGAAACTAAACAGGTCGAGATAGTTATTTAGATAGTTGTAGACCAGGATGCAATGATCGGGATCAAAATGAAGGATCTGGGAAACTGATGAAGCTAGACAGTGTTGGTCGGGGAACTGCTGCAGCCAGCGATGAAATTGCCACTCATTGAAAAATTCATGATTTATAAGACCGCCATTATGGGGTCTTTCCTGCTTAACCAGTAGCTGACGATGATCTGAAAAGCTCACCAGTAAATTGAAATTCTTAGCAGGGGCAGCCGATTTCACCTGGATAGATTCTAGGTCTGACGGAGTACACAGCCCGATATCCAATAGATATGAGGAAATCGTTTCAGATGATAGTGGTTGCACAATATTAGTAGATGATCAGTAGATGCACGACTTAAAGAGAAAATGTTTGTTGTTTACCCTTGAGAAGTTAACCGATAGTAGGGGCAACTTTTGTGCCTAACCGTAGAACAATCAACACTCAACAGTTAACAATTAATAATCAGGCTGTTAGATTTGCAGGAGTTATCCCATTGCTCTTTATCTATTGATACTCTATTTTTAAACTAAAAACTAGCCATTTTGGCGAGACTAAACTGATATTTTTATCTACAACAGAATTTGTAGACTTACAGAAATCTTGAAGAAAGTCATCTGTCACACTCCTATGGAGGAAAACTAATAATGGAAATTTCTGAATTACCCATCGGTTTTGAGTTGTTATCCGATGAGGAAACCTTTCTCAATGATCTAGATCAGCAAGATACTATGGTTCAGGGTGGATGTGGTCCAACTCCCCAAACACCATTCATTCTGTGTGCAGCACCTACGGCAGTTCCCATGCCCGAACACCCAGAACCTTTTCCCAAATGTCCACGCCCAATACCCCAACCAACACCTCCTGTTTTTGAAAATCCACGGCCAACACCTTTTCCTAAAACCGGGCCTATACCTTTTCCTAAAACCGGGCCCATACCTTTTCCTAGAACAGGACCGATTGTAATGACTCCACCCATACGAATGGAACATTAGATTGAGGGCATTAGCCTCTCGCTCTAAGTGTAGGGGCTAATGGTAAGTATTAAGCTAAAACGCATTTAAAATATGTTTTAAAAAGGCAAAAGGCAAAATTTTTCTGGAATATTTTTTTTATTTTATTTTATTTAAGATATATACAGTTTAAAATCACAATACTTATAAAAGATTATTTATAGCAACATTATAGATATAGAGATTCTAAATATTTTGTGAACCATAACCCTGGCATTATGGTCGCACAAGGATGAAAGTTCTTTCCATTGTCTTGATCGGCTTTCTTGCTAGCATGCCTCTTGCCTCTTGCTAGCATGCCTCTTGCCTTTCCCAAGCGCGACTATGCTCACAACTCAAAGAACAATGCTATAGCTAGCTGACATTTTATGTCACAATTGCATCTGATCTAGTAAACATAGTAATGGCAGCTGCTATGAGCGAAACCATCTTTAGCAAGATTATCCGCCGAGAAATTCCAGCGGATATTGTTTATGAAGACGATTTAGCCCTTGCCTTCAAGGATATTAGCCCTCAGGCACCAGTTCATATTCTGGTAATTCCCAAGAAACCCATTCCTCAACTGGCAGCAGCTCAGTCGGAAGATCAAGCTCTGATGGGGCACCTGTTGTTAACGGCTAAGCGAGTTGCTGACCAAGTCGGTTTGACCAATGGCTATCGACTGGTGATTAATAATGGTGCTGATGGTGGTCAAACAGTTGATCACCTGCATTTGCACATCTTGGGTCAACGCCCAATGAAGTGGCCTCCTGGTTAAGGTTTTTTTTAGTGCTGAGTGTTGAGTGCTGAGTGTTGAGTGGGTGTCTCAGTTAGGACTTACCGCAATAACTAGGCTCAATCTCTATATCTAAGACTATATATATAGAGGCGTTCCGTGGAGCGCCTTTAGTTTTATGCGATTGACCTTTGGTCAAGCTTTCGGCAAAGCCGTTCGCGCAGCGGAGGCCTTCGGCCAAGCTTCGCGAACGCGATCGCTATTTTTGTTTTCTCAAATCACATTATTATAATTTTGTCAATACTTATTTAATATAAGATTTACTTATTTACATTATTTAATAATATTAGGGGTAATTACTCTCAAACCCCTTTACAAAACTTTAGATATTGCTTAATATATAAATGAAGGCGCAAACAAGCCGGACGAACCTTGAAAAGTTCATATTCATACCCGCAATCATAAGAACATGACT
>NZ_JAAHHS010000019.1 GCF_010692395.1 Moorena sp. SIO3H5 | reverse complement strand
TCGAATCAAGCGTTTCATATATTATTTGAACTGAGACCGCAATCTTGATATTCCTTGCTACTGACTATTAACTACTAATTACTAACTACTAACAACTACTCATAGCCCAAATGTTTCCGAGCCGCTGAGGTGGCGACGCGACCCCGAGGCGTGCGGTGCAGGAAACCAATTTGTAACAGATAGGGTTCATAAACCTCTTCAATGGTTTGAGCATCTTCTCCAGTAGAGGCTGCGACTGCTTCTAAACCAACTGGTCCGCCATTGAACTGTTCAATCATTACCTTTAGCACCAGTCGGTCTGTCCAATCTAACCCCATCGGGTCTACATTAAAGATTTCCATGGCTTGAGCGGCTACATCCTGGTTAATTTGCTCAATGCCTTTGACTTGAGCATAGTCTCGCACTCGTCTCAGGAGTCGATTAGCAATGCGAGGTGTGCCACGAGACCGACGGGCAATTTCTTCAGCGCCATCTTCCGTTACTATGGCCTTGAGCAATTGAGCTGTCCTCGTTACAATTAAACTCAATTCATCGATCTCATAGAAGTGTAAGCGTTGGATCATACCAAAGCGATCGCGTAGGGGTGAGGTTAAGGAACCTACTCGTGTGGTTGCCCCCACTAAGGTAAAGTGTGGCAGAGGAATACTGCGGGTTTTGGCACTTTGTCCTTTACCAATAGTGATATCCAATCGATAGTCTTCCATGGCTGGATATAGCAATTCCTCTGTCATGCGCGATAAACGATGGATTTCGTCTATAAATAAGATATCCCCAGGTTTGAGATTAACCAGAAGCCCCACAATATCTCGTGGACGCTCTAAGGCAGGTGCAGCAGTAATTTTACAATTCACCTCCATCTCAGTTGCCAAAATTAGGGACATGGTTGTTTTCCCTAATCCTGGTGGTCCATACAACAGCAGGTGATCCATGGCCTCATTTCTGGCTTTGGCCGCTTGAATGCCAATTTCCAAAACTCCTTTGAGTTCTTTTTGTCCGATGTAGTCGGCTAAGCGCTGTGGTCTAATACTCTCTTCTTGATGAGTAACTTCCTCAGCGGTGGCTGTTGCTAGTAGTAGCTCCCCATCGTTTTGCCTCTGACGAGAATTAGCGCGACCTTTTCGTTTCTTGCTAGATTTGGGTTCTCTATCTGGGTTTTGGTACTGTTGTCTAAAAGACGTTATGGCCATGGGTCATACTTTATCCTTCATACTTCATACTTAGTTTACTGATGCTGGCTAAGAGAATCTTACCGTGCCTGGATGTAAAAGCTGGGCGAGTTGTTAAAGGGGTCAACTTTGTTAATCTTAAGGACGCTGGTGATCCAGTGGAATTAGCACAAGTTTACAATGATGCTGGTGCAGATGAGCTGGTGTTTTTGGATATCACTGCTACCCATGAAGACCGAGACATTATTATTGATGTAGTCTACCGTACAGCCGAACAAGTGTTTATTCCCTTGACGGTGGGGGGTGGCATCCAGTCTTTAGAAAATATTAAATTATTATTAAGAGCAGGAGCCGATAAAGTTAGTATAAATTCGGCTGCTGTACGCAATCCCGACTTTATTAATCAAGCGAGCGACCGCTTTGGTGATCAGTGCATCGTAGTGGCTATTGATGCTCGTCGTCGGGAAGATCCCGATAACCCCGGTTGGAATGTTTACGTGCGAGGAGGACGTGAGAACACTGGTATTGATGCGATCGCATGGGCAAAAGAGGTGGCACAACGGGGAGCTGGGGAACTTCTGGTTACTAGTATGGATGCGGATGGAACCCAGGCTGGATATGACTTAGAGCTAACCCGCACTATTGCTGAAGAGGTGGAAATTCCAGTGATTGCCTCGGGTGGTGCTGGCAACTGCGATCATATTTATCAGGCTCTGAGTGAGGGCAAAGCCGAAGCTGCGTTGCTAGCTTCGCTATTGCATTACGGGCAACTGAGTGTATCTGAAATTAAAACCTATTTGAACCAGCATCAAGTTCCGGTGCGATTGCCATAGTAAACTAATTGATTATTCTTCCGAAATATTTAAGTTTTGTTGTGTAGTATTAAGTAGTTTAATGGTTTGCAGCGATTTTTATAGCTGCTAAACTAAATGTGGATGCAATATTAATTTTTGTAAAAAATGCTGGTGATAATTCTAATATTTGATGTGGCCTTGGTGGCTTGGTCACTGCACCTGATGCAGGAAGCCTTTGACACCCAAGAGTTCTCTCTGATGCTGGCTGGTACTTTAGTAGCCATGTCAGCAGCAGCTATGTTAGTGGTTTATTTTCTGATGAACAGCTGTATGGGGTATCTTACCCAAATGGCTCAGTCTCCCAGCGTATTCTACTGATTGAGATAATTTCATTCTCAAACCACTTGACTTAGCTTAGCTATCAAGGTATACTAGGTAATGGACTATAAAACTCGGGGTTATAGCTCAGTTGGTAGAGCACCTCAATGGCATTGAGGGGGTCAGCGGTTCGAATCCGCTTAGCTCCATATTGATTAAATATTGATTAAAGGCTGAAGTCTTTTAGCCTGAGGGGTTGTCGTAGGGTTGCTTGGCTATCAGTCTTCAGTAATATAGCGCTACGCGCAAGGGCAAGAGGCAAGAGACAAGAGGCAAAAGTTTACTGAAAAAGTGTTTCAGCTTGTATCAATGTCCTAACTTTAATGGGTAGTGCTATAAGGTTATAATTTGTTGACGCTTGACGGTTGAGGGGAAACTCTTAAAACAAGCCTTGGGAGTGGCGAGGGGGGAAAACCCGTGAGACTTGATGGTGAGATGTTGAGATTAAAACCTCTTTATCGAAGACGAATTCGCCGTAATCGGCGAGGTTATCTAGACCAATCAAATTTAGGATGATCTCAGCCACTAGCCAGGTGCTGACTTTCAGAAATACATTGTTCCACTGATGATTCATTGCTCTGAGCTTTAAACATTTGGTAGGTGGAGGTTTTGTCTGGCTTCTGTTTGTTCAGATGTACCTAAATCTCTACTTCAATTCCAAAGCGACGAATCCGCAAAAAAGTCAAAAATTTTTATTTAATAAAATTTCCCGGCTCTCCCGGCTTTGCGGTGATAAAGCAAGCTTATATCAGGTAATTCCGCCAGTTCCAGCCACGTTGATTGTCGATTTTGTGCCTTTTGATACGTTTCAAACTATAAATCCGGGAAAGCCAATTTCCCATATTGATTGGTGTTGAAAGTTAACGGTTTATGGTTGACATTTGATATCACTTTAGGTTAATCACTTTGTTTAGCGGACGCTGTCTTGATGCAGTTGCTTTTCCTAATTTCTGCAAAAAGCCTAGTCAAACTTCACGCTTCCTTCAGGATTTGGATGGCATCCCCTTGGTGCAAGACTTTACCGGCTTCTGAAGCAGGCACGTTTGTATTCACGCTTAATTTGTAAAAATGATTGAAACGAGCGCTGGTTGTCCAGGATGGTAGAGTTTCCTTGCGCTTCGCCATGAAAGTTTTTTGGAAATTAGCAGTAGCTTCTCCTGTTTGAGGGTCTCGTGCTACAACAATACAACGTTGACAAGGATTAATTCCTTCTATCAAAGCTTCCCCTACTTTAAACTGAATAGATTGCCCTGATTCAGAAAACAATTGGTCTTCCCAGAAAGCGGGAACTCCTCCAATTTCTAGATTGGCTCGAAAACGACGTCGTATATCTTCAGGAGTTATTTCAGGGAACCAAGAAGCAATGGTTTCAATGGTAGCGCTACTAATAATAGTAGGACCAAGGGCATTGGTATCGTCTGGGAAACCAGTGCTGGTGTTCTGCACTACTTTAACTGGAAAATCGAAGTAATCCTTTAACCAAGCTTCCAGAGCAGCTCGCCCATGATCAATATGAAAGGTAATGTTTTGGTTTGTGCCCTGAATCTGTAGCGATAGCAATTGGGATTGGATATCGAAGACCGACCGCAGCAAGTGAACTTTGGCATTGCGCTTACCATTGACAAATTTACCTTGCTGATCGAATAGGGCAAATTCTCGGTCATGGTTTAGGGCACCACTTTTGAGGAGAGTGGCGCTTTGGAGTTCAATCCGATCAAGGGATTTAATCGGGTAGATATAGATAGCCTTGAGGTAAGGTCTTGCAATTTTCATAACGAGTGAGCGACATTGCTTATCCTTTTAAAGCAAAAGGCAAAAGGCAAAAGGCAAAAGGCAAAAGGCAAAAGGCAAAAGGCAAAAGGCAAAAGGCAAGAGGGTTTTAAGCGATGCAGTGCGGTCTTGGGGGTTTCCTCCATGAGCGACTGCATCAAGACAGGGAATCTGCCTCAAAGAAGACTTTACCTCATAAGTGCAATCAAGGCTATATAATAGATTACAAATCACAGACAAAGAATGATATAGCAATAATAATCAAGACCCTATCAGCTTTATTATTGTTGTAAATTTCTCTATTAAGTAGAGCATTTTTTTATAAACTTAGTAGATGTGACAGGGCAAACTTATCTAAAGTTAGTTAATAAATAAATTAATACTTGATCTCACCAGGGATATCAAGGTAAGCGATCGCTTGCTGGGATTAGCGATCGCTAATGTTGGTTTTGTTACTTAGCTTAAACAAACTTAATAAACTTTCAGGTGTAGCAGAAGAAAGTAGTTAAGCGATCGCTAAGTTATAATAGCAGCTAATTTATGGTAGTAAGCCAAATATAGAGGGTTTGCCCCGAGTTGGCAATCATGAAGCTGAATCAAATTCTTAATCACATCAAAGTCTCTCTAACCCCTTCGTCAAGGAAAACTCATTCCCACAAGGTTGAAAAAATAGCTTATAAGATTTACCAAAATCGCCTACTAGTAAAAGGGGAAGGAGATGCTGAGCAAGACTGGCATAAAGCTGAGCAAATTGTTAACAATCCTTTGACGTTAGCCTTATTCAAGTGCCATCAACCTTTCATCAGCATAGAAAAAAAGTTTTTAGAGCCTTTTGTGGATTACCTCCATAGATTAGCATTGCTAGAAATTTTGGGACTATTGGGTAATCTATCTTTACTTTTTGGTGTGATTGTCTTTATTGCTGGTGAGCAGGATAGACGAAATGCTGAAGTTTATCAGGCATGGCAAGTAGTTACAGCAGCCCACAACCAAGCTGGCAGTGGTGGCAGAAAAGAAGCTCTGGAATTCCTAAACTCAGAACCAAGGCGTATTCCCTGGTTTTGGTTGACCTGGGATCAAGAGAGCTTAGATAGTTTACAGGCTCCAAAGGCTTATTTGAAGGGAGTCCAGCTCTGTTATGCAAAGCTAGCTAACGCTAATTTAAAGGAAGCTAATTTAAAGGAAGCTAATTTATCGGAAGCTAATTTATTGGGAGCTGATTTACAGCAAGCTTATTTATGGAGAGCTAATTTTAAACAAACTGATTTAGTGGGAGCTAATTTACAGCAAGCTTATTTATGGGAAGCTGATTTATGGGAAGCGAATTTACATAAAGCTAATTTAAAAGAAGCTGATTTATGGGAAGCGAATTTACATAAAACTAATTTAAAGGAAACTAATTTACAGCAAGCTTATTTATTGGGAGCTAATTTAACGAAAGCTGATTTATCAGGAGCTAATTTAAAAGACGCGCTTTATTCAGACGAAACAACATCGGAAGCTGCGTGTCAACGAATAGAAGGAATACTTTTTTTAATTAACTATCCTTGTCCCACCATGTTTCCTGAAGGTTTTGACCCTAAAGCTGCTGGCATGAAATTAATAAAGGAAATGGAAGATATACCTGAAAGATACTTATTAAAATTTAACACTACAGGTTGAGGGTTTGAGCGGGAGATACCTTGAAGTCAATCACTTGCTTGCAAAAACTATAAGGATTCTGAAGCTTACTGACAGGATACGAAGCAATTTTAATTATACTATCACTGTCCACCAGACCAGTCTACTTTGTCTAATACTCATTGAGATAATGGGGAATTATTCAGGCGATCGCTACCCTATCCTAATTCCCCGCTAAGGTATACTGTGGTGCTAATAGTGTTGCAACAATCCTAAGCTATTACTCTACCTCCCCCAACCCTTCAATAGTCGCCATCAGAATATTTACTAGCGGATGGTCAATCGATTCCTTGAATGCCTCTACTCGTCCAGATTTCAGGGAATTGATTACCTTAACTTTTAGTGTTGGGTTATTCTCAATTTTGTCAACAACTTCACCTACAACTATAATCTTCTCTTTGTTTGTTGTAGTGGGATTAGTCTGGGAGACTTGGTCTAGAAGTTGTTGGATTTCTTCTGCTGCTTCAACTAGGGTTTGCTTATGCTCGTTGGCTGATAGATCAGCAGTTAAAGAATTTCCAGCTATGCCTCCTATATTTCCAGCGTTATAAATGCTTTGACTAATATTGAAACGGGATGTATTGCTATCTCCAGGCATAATAAAATATTCTCCTTGATCAATGAGACACTTACTTTTTAGAGTAAAGCACACCAATCGTGTTTCTAGATACAAACTGATTTGGTTTTTCGTTTTCGTCTAGGGACACCCAGATCGATGCAGTTAGGTTAGCAGCTATGTTATCTTTATATTGTTGATAATGTTGATTCTTAAGGCTAAAAGAAGCAATGTACTTCAAGTCAGGTTTTTGTGTATTCTGTGTCCATCCATAAATCCTCAACTCGTAGTTACCAACTTGTAAATCAAATTCTTTGCCTCCTAATTCAGGACTCCAATCGAAGCGAACAATTTTATTTACTGAAGAACGTGCTTGTACTGGAATCGGTTGAGCTAGATTTTCATCTTTAAAATTTCCGGCACTCTCGATTTTAACAAAAGTAGTCCATGCCATGTCGTAAAAATTGTCATTATCTTTTCTGCCAACAACTAAACGAATCCGTTGAATGGTTCCTCCTTGAGGACTCCAATTATAGAAAGTTATGGGAAGATTGAACCCTAATCCTACAATCTTTTTATTAGCAGGTGTAACAAGGTATGTAGGAAAAAATATAATGTTTCTTCCCAAAGACAGCTTAAGATTAGCTTTCCTAAAATTTGATGTATAAGCTACAGCTATAGATACAAGTAAACTAAATAAAGCAATGAGGATGGTAATAGGATCGTCTGATTGAACGTTTGTTCTAGTGCTTTTATTTATTTGCGGTGCAGGTGACGACGAAGGTTGTTGAGCTATTAGCTCAGTAACTTCATAGTTGTTATGAGTCCGAAACTGCATAGTTATTAGTATCTATTACCAATAATAGATAACTAAGGTGGCATGATAACATTATATCATATCCGGTTGAATAATCATTATATACTTTGCCTATTAATGGGGACTATATAATTAGTAATTGGTAGTTTAAAATTAGGTATTATTTCGTAAATGATTAATCGGATTGGATATTACTCAAATATAGATCCAGAGGCAGGCTACTGTTCAATCAAGACTTGCTTTACCCAACTTGCATCTGCGGTCGATAAAGGTGGTGGCGGGTCTTGACTATAATCAATCGCTAAATCATAACTCCCTTGGTCGTAAAGGTTATGTAATAATTGTTGTAAATTAACGATAGGTTCTCGATCGTCTGCTTGGAGAGGTAAAGGAAATGAAGGAATTGCTTGGGGGAGATTAAAGGCATATAAATCGGCTTGGGGACGTTCTTTAGAACGGCTGACCACGATGCGATAGTGGCTCTGGAAGGATTGATTATTCATAGCCATCGGTTTTCCTTGACGCAGTAAATCAATTTCCACCAAATGGGTTAAGCTATCTAATATCTTTTGCCGTTTGGTTTCATAAGTGCTGCGCCCTTCTAAAGACCGTTTGTTTTTGGGAGAAAGAATTTCGATAACAGTAATTACTTTGCCAGTTTCCACCTTTCGCACTTCTAAATACCACTTCTTGATGCAGTCGCTCATGGGGGGAACCCCCAAGACCGCGCTGCATCGCTCTCTAAGCATTTCAGTCATCGGTAGAGCAATTTTCATTGGTTTAAGGCTAGGAGCAGCAACGGCAACCAGAGGTGACGGATCTTGGTGGTTGCTTTGAGAACTTTGAACCACTACATCATCAGGAATTCCTACTAGCATCGAATCATCACCAGTAGCGTTGTAAACTCTTTCTTCAATTGCTACCCGATACTTCGGACGTAGCTGGGGGTTAAGGCTTTGGGCAATCAGGACAATTAGCCACTTATGAACTTGTGACCAATATTCTGGTTTCTCCAGGTAGGGATTCATCCCAGGAAAAGGTGAAGGCATCTTGTGTGTTGAGGCGGTGAAGTGTTATAGTCCCTAGACTAACGAAAAACTTTGGCTCTTATTTCTGTATAGCTTTGAGATTTTAAGAATTTACTTTTTTACTAACTAGCATCTGAATGCCTAAAAGTTTTGCCTAGCAATCCTCTTAGGCATTTTTTTTTATAAAAAAGCATCCCTTGATCGCAAAAAACCATTATGAATCAAGTTAACCTAGCCTTTACTCCAGCTCTAGACCAAGCCCAACTGATCCGCAAGGGTGACATATCACCCCTGGAATTAGTCCAACTCTACCTTGAACGCATCGAAGCATTAAATCCCCAACTAGGCAGTTACTTCACTGTGGCGTCTGACATGGCACTGGCGGATGCTAAAGCCAAAACTGAACAACTTGCCGAAACTACGGATACCTCTAAACTCCCGCAATTTTTTGGTGTTCCAATTGCGATTAAAGACCTCAGGGCTGTACAAGGACTCCCTTGTAGCTTTGGTGTGGCTGCCCTCAAAGACAATATTGCTGAGTATGATGATGGGGTAATCACCCGCATCAAGCAAGCTGGATTCATTATTTTAGGTAAAACTGCTACTTCTGAACTGGGTTCGTTACCCTATACCGAACCCCCAGGATTTCCACCAGCTCGCAATCCTTGGAATCTGGACTACACACCAGGGGGGTCTAGTGGGGGTTCAGCTGCAGCAGTAGCAGCTGGCTTATCTCCCATTGCCCAAGGTTCCGATGGTGGGGGTTCCCTGCGCGGCCCAGCCTTTTGCTGTGGTTTGGTGGCGATTAAACCGACACGAGGTCGTATTTCTTACGCTCCAGTAGGAGACTTTCAAAGTGGTATTGCTAGTATTGGTCCGATGGCACGGACGGTAGCTGATGCAGCCGCTTTACTGGATGTGATGTCTGGCTATATTACTGGAGACCCTTACTGGTTACCTGACCCAGAGATATCTTTTCTAGAGGCTACCGATCAACAACTGGATAATTTGCGGATTAGTTTTGCCACATCCATTCAACCGATCGGAGAAGCATCAGCTACATGTGAAAAGATTGTGGTCGAAACCATGCAGCGACTGGAAGGAATGGGACATCTGGTTGAACCGGGTTGTCCAGATTTCAGTGAGATAGTAGAACCATTTAAGACACTATGGCAAGCTGGGATAACTTCAGCAGGAATTCCCTTAGAAGCCTTAAGTCCGATGAATCGCTGGATTGCTGAACAATCTGGTTCTGCTGGGGAATACTTACAAGCGGTGACTAAGCTACAAATTATAGCGCGTCAGATTGTGGGATTCTTTAACAACTATGATGTGCTAGTGTTACCGACTTATTTACATCCACCGATTCGGGTAGGAGAGTGGGACGATTTGAGTTCTGAAGAAACCTTGAATAATATTATTAATTGGATTGGACCGTGTCCACCATTTAATGCTACTGGACTTCCTGCGATCGCAATTCCTGCTGGTTTTGATGAGAAGGGCTTACCTGTAGGAATTCAGTTAGTGGGACCTCCAGCATCAGAAGCAACACTATTGGGATTAGCGGCTCAGTTGGAAGCTGCAAACCCCTGGATTCATAATCGTCCGACTGTATAAAGTAAAATCTCAAATTTACAGGACTTACGCCAAATTTGAGTTTAAATACTATTAGTAGTAGGATGATTTATTTACCGATCCGACCAGTAATAGTGATGACGTAAGTCCTGCCAAATTTAAGTAATTCCTGATTTAAAAGGTTAATAGTAAACCGTCAACGGTCAAGAATGCTTAGACTTTTTTCAACCAGCTGAACATAGCGCGTAAGTCTTTACCGACTTCCTCGACGGGATGTTCTTTATTCTGACGGCGCATAGCAGTGAAGACGGGTTTACCTCCCTGATTTTCCAAGACAAATTCACGGGCGAATTGACCTGATTGAATTTCTTTGAGGATTTTACGCATCTCGGCGCGAGTTTCATCAGTAACAATCCTTGGCCCACGGGTATAGTCACCATATTCAGCAGTGTTGGAGATGCTATCCCGCATGTTAGCTAAACCACCTTCGACGACTAGGTCAACAATCAGTTTGACTTCATGAAGGCATTCAAAATAGGCCAATTCTGGTTGATAACCAGCAGCGACTAGGGTCTCAAATCCAGATTTAATCAATTCACTCAAGCCGCCACACAATACGACTTGCTCACCAAATAGGTCAGTTTCTGTTTCTTCCCGGAAGGTAGTTTCAAGAATTCCGGCACGGGTACCACCAATTCCTTTGGCGTAAGCCATGGCGCGATCGCGTGCTTGACCTGTGGCATCCTGGTAAACAGCAAATAGACAAGGTACCCCTTCTCCCTGTTCATAGGTGCGCCGCACCAAATGTCCTGGACCTTTGGGAGCAACCATGATCACATCTACGAACTCTGGGGGAACAACTTGACCAAAATGAATATTGAAGCCGTGGGCAAAGGCAATAACATTACCCTCGGTCAGATTTGGCTCAATTTCTGCCTGATAAATGGTTTTTTGCACTTCATCCGGCAGCAGGATCATCACCAAGTCAGCCGCTTTAGCAGCATCAGCCACTGTGTGGACGGTTAAGCCTGCTTCTTCAGCTTTGGCCTTAGACTTACTACCTGGATAAAGTCCCACGATCACATTCATGCCACTCTCTTTAAGATTAAGGGCGTGGGCGTGACCTTGAGAACCATAGCCGATAATAGCTATAGTTTTATCCGCCAGTAGGTCTAGGTTAGCGTCGGTATCATAATACATCTGAGCCATTACAATTTCTGTTCCTTTTTTGCTGGTCATTGCAAAATTACCATAATACCGCAAAACCGATCTCAAGCCTGGCAAGTGATATACCTTTTTATCGATCAGGCCATCAGCGGATCACCTCATGTGTTGATACAGGTCTTAGATGCTAATGATAAGTATTTCTAATTATAAATTCCTAAGGATTTTGCCGAAGTTATCTTAGGGAGATAGGATCTTTAAAAAACCTGTTAAACCTAGATATTAGAGCATTTTCATAGACCGGTTTTACAGCTAAGTCTCTGGTGTAGATACTTGTGAATATTATATAAGTAAAACTTATCAATTTGGCGATTAAGCCTTTCATTCTTAATCTGTCTTAATCTACTGAGAGTTTTCCCGTAGTATCAGAGATGGAGTAAAAATAAGCATGCCAAGCTCCTTCAACCAAAGGATAGGCTTTTGCCGTATACTCACAAAGTCTCTACTATTGTTTTAAATCGAGAGGATTACTAAAACATGGCAACTTACAAAGTCACCTTGAAAACACCAGATGGGGATCAAACCATTGACTGTCCTGAAGACGAATACATTCTCGACACTGCCGAGGAGCTAGGTGTAGATCTGCCTTATTCCTGCCGTGCGGGTGCCTGCTCTACCTGTGCTGGCAAACTAGAGAGTGGTACTATTGACCAGTCAGACCAATCTTTCCTGGATGATGACCAAATGGCCGCTGGCTACGTTCTGACCTGTGTGGCCTACCCCACCTCTGATTGCACAATCACTACTCATCAAGAGGAAGCACTGTACTAAGTACTAATATAAGTACTAATAACAGAGGGGTGAGTAAAAGCTAATCGAAAATGTCGCAGAGAGATCGGAAGAACGTCGTGTAGGGTGCAGTGATAACCGGGCGGGGGAANTCTGTCTGACACACTGCCCACCCTACATCTAGATCTACATCTACTCCCGATTCCCCACACCCCACACCCCACACCCCACACCCTACTCCCGATTCCCCACACCCCACACCCCACACCCCACACCCCACACCCCACACCCCACACCCCACACCCTACTCCCCACACTTCAAAATTTTTTTTCCCGCTAGATGATATGAAAAAGAAAGCAAGTGGGTAAGTTAAGTCTAGGACAGAACAAATCAGCATCCCGCACCGACCAGAAAGACTTATGAAAACTGATCTAAAAGTTAAACTCCTTAAGCACCTGAGTCAGAAGAAGCAAGACGAAGGTTTTACTCTAATTGAACTACTAGTTGTAATCATCATTATTGGAATTCTATCCGCCATTGCTCTGCCTTCTTTCTTGAACCAAGCTAATAAAGCTAAGCAGTCAGAAGCTAAAACTTATGTTGGTTCTATGAATAGAGCTCAGCAAGCTTACTACTTGGAAAACAATGAATTTGTAACTGAAAATAGTCAGTTTGGTCAGTTAGGTCTTGGCATTGCCACAGCTACTCAGAACTACATTTACGGGTTAGAAGACGGAGGAACAACCCCAAAAAGTGTCAATAATTATGCAGACCCAAACAATGGAGCTGACGCCCCTGACAATGACTCTGCGCTTAAGGCATATCATGGCGTCACAAGCATAGGTCAGATAACAGAGACTAGTGAGGCTACCACTTTAGCTGTATTGTGTGAAGCCGTAAAAGTTACGAAATTTGAGGGTTTACTCGGTTCGGATGCAACCCCCGATGTTAATGGAGATGGTATTCCCAGCTGCGGAGCTGCCGCAGATTGGAAGGATATATCAGGTAAAAGGTAAGAAGAAGGATCCTTAGACTAAACCCTTGGTAACAACAGTTTTAATCACCGAAAATTAGCTACTTAGTTAAAGTGGGTAGAATCATCTACCCACTTTGTTTTATGGAAATATTTAGGTGGACAATTACCCTAATCAGGATTTCAATAGTATTAGAAAATGGGGTGATCTGTTAATTTAATTAGCACAAAAGTATGACTAACTGGCAGCAACAAGCGGAGCACTATCTAATCCAGGGAGACTACAGTAAGGCCGCAAGCTTATACGAACAAGCCATTGAAGCGGAACCTGATTGTATATCCTACTACTGGCATTTAGGATTACTGTTCCTATTGCAGGGTCAAGAAACAGAAGCCCAAACCACTTGGCTGCTGGTCATGGCAGAGGCGGAGTCAGAGCAATTAGAGACCTGGACCGAGGAACTGCTCCAGGTGTTGCAGACTGAAGCTGACCGCAGGCAGGGGTTAGGGGATGATCGCGTAGCCTGGGCAATCCGTCAGCATATGCGGGAAATTTGCCCTACTGACCTGACTAATCTCTTGGAAAGTATTGCCCTAAGCATCAAGCTAGAAACCTTTAGCGGTGATGAGTTAACTGAGCTGGGGGTGATTTCACTGCTACAAACCCAGCCAACAGTAGAATGCAATCAGCAATTACTAAAAGAGGTTTTGGAACAGATACTAGAAGCCGAACCATTGCATCCAGCCTCCTTAGAATTCACCGAAGCTTGCTTAGCTTACTTCCCCAATCCTGTGGTCTGGCTCTTGCCATTACTCTCAGCCTGTATGAAGATCGGTCATACCTTAAAGCAACCGACCATCGCCGCTAGTTTTCTAGAATGTTATCGCTCTTTAGATCCTGACCATATAGAAATATTACGACATCTGGCTACCTTTTATCAAAATGCTCGTAATTATGACCACGGCATAGAAAGCGCTAAGTTGTGCTATTCCTTATCGGAATCCTTACCAGACCAAATATCCGGAATTAACCTGGTATTGCGAGGGATAATGAATGCTGGGGGCTATTGGCCGGAAGTTTCTGCGGCTTGTCAGACCCTAGAATCACTGCTGGTTTCACTAATTAAGGAACAATCGGTCACCTTGTCTGATGTTGAGACTCTGCGTCTGCTTACCCCATTCTTTCCTCTGGCTCATGTTCACGACCAGCCCAGCCATTTCAGACCAATTTTGAATCAAATCTCTGAGCTGTTCCAGAGGAATATTCGGGGGTATACCGAGGAAAGAGCGGAGTGGTATAGACTTCTTGCAGAAGTCGGGAACAGGGAACAGGGAACAGGGAACAGGGAGCAGGGAGCAGGGAGCAGGGAACATGGATCCCCCCTAACCCCCCTTATTAAGGGGGGAATTGAGGATGGGGGAATTGAGTTAAAGTCCCCCAGAATTGGGGGATTTAGGGGGCTTGCACCGGTCGAGCATGGATCCCCCCTAACCCCCCTTATTAAGGGGGGGATTAAGGATGGGGGAATTGAGGAGGGAGGAAAAACTACTAGACCCTTAAAAGTCGGATACTTGTCAGGTTGTTTAAGACAGCATTCTGTGGGGTGGCTAGCTCGTTGGCTGTTTGAGCATCATGACCGGGAGCGGTTTCAACTTTATGGCTATTTCGTAAACTACAAGCTAGTAAAGGATAACCTCCAAGAATGGTATGTCAATCAAGTAGACCATCCTCACAAATTAGGGATTCATTGTCTAGAAGCGGCTGAACAGATTTATCAGGATCAACTGGATATTTTAATTGACCTCGATAGCATCACCCTGGATATCACCTGTGCAGTGATGGCCCTGAAACTGGCACCAGTACAAGTCACGTGGCTAGGGTGGGATGCCTCAGGATTACCTGCCATTGATTACGTGATTGCTGACCCCTACGTATTACCGGATTCCGCTCAAGCTTACTATTCCGAGAAAATCTGGCGCTTACCCCAAACCTATATTGCGGTGGATGGGTTTGAAGTGGGTGTACCTAGCTTACGTCGGGACCACCTGGATATTCCCAACGATGCCACGATTTATCTTAGTAGTCAGAAAGGATACAAGCGCAATCCCGAGACCACAAGGCTGCAAATGAAAATTATCAAAGCCGTCCCCCATAGCTACTTTTTGATTAAAGGCCAATCTGACCAAGACTCGATCACACGGTTCTTTAACCAAATTGCGGAAGAAGAAGGGGTAGAGTGCGATCGCCTCCGGTTTCTACCAGAAGTACCTACGGAAGCGGTTCATCGTGCCAACTTAGGCATTGCGGATGTGGTACTGGATACCTATCCCTACAATGGAGCCACCACTACCCTCGAAACCCTCTGGATGGGTATTCCCCTAGTCACCAGAGTGGGAGAACAGTTTGTTGGTCGCAACAGTTACACCATGATGATGAATGCCGGAATCACCGAAGGCATTGCCTGGACAGATGATGAGTATATCGAGTGGGGGATTCGTTTAGGCAAAGACCCAGCTCTCAGACAACAGATTTCCTGGAAACTGCGACAATCTCGACAAACTGCTCCGTTGTGGAATGGTAAGCAATTTACTAGGGAAATGGAAAAGGCTTATTTGGAAATGTGGAGGAATCGGGAGTAGGGAGTAGGGAGTAGGGTGTGGGGTGTGGGGTGTGGGGTGTGGGGAGATAGGGAGATAGGGGGATAGGGAGATACAAGTTAATTTAACTAAATTAACTTAAAACCTGTGCCAATAAACATTTTTTTAAACTGAATAATTTCATAAAAATCTAATCTAATAAGGTACACATTATTTTCCATACTCCCTGATCCGAATATCCCTCAAAAAATGTCCCTCAACCAATTGAAAACTACTATAATTAGTATGGTTACCTTTTAATCCAAGTCCAATAAATGTCTATCCAACAAATAAGTAAAGAGTATATTGCCATAGATCCTGACTATTGTAGTGGTAAACCCCGCATCGCTGGCACAAGAATGCCTGTTGCTGCCATTGCCGAGATGTATTTGGAGATGAAAGAATCTTTAGCAGAAATTGCTCAGAAGTATGAGCTATCCTTAGCGCAGGTTCATGGTGCAATGGCATACTATTATGAGCATCGGGAAGAAATTGACCGTCACAACATTGAAACCGATAGACGTGTTGAAGAAATAAAGCGAAATAGTCTTCCTTCAAAGTTTCAGGAAAAATGGAGAGAGATCAGGGGTGAAGGATAAAATTCGATTTCACCTGGATGAGCAAGTCGATCCTGAAATTGCTTTACAACTACGGCGTCGTGGTATTGATGTCACAACAACTGTTGAAGTAGGATTACGTAGCTCCTCTGACCAATCACAGTTGAATTTTATTCGTCAACAAAATCGGGTAATTTTTACCCATGACAAAGACTTTCTGATCATTGCTAATGATACCTCAGATCATCCTGGTATTGTTTATTGTAAGCAGAGGACTCGTTCTATTGGTGAGATGATCAAGGGCTTAATTTTGATTCAGGAGATTTATACGCCAGAGGAAATGGTTGGGCGTGTTGAGTATCTGTGAGCGATTGACCTTGGCCAAAGGCCTCAGCTTCCGCGCTTATGCGATTGACATGCAGGTCACGCTTTCGGCAAAGCCTCAGCTTCCGCGCTTATGCGATTGACATGCAGGTCACGCTTTCGGCAAAGCCGACGCTGCGCGAACGCGATCGCTTGTTAGCCAGTTAATAATTATTGGCCAAACTGCATCGCTTTTGCAATTAAGCAAAAATTAGCGCGAAACACCCCACACCCCAAACCCCACACCCCACACCCTACTCCCTGCTCCCTCAAGAATTATTTACAAAAATTTTCAAAATATGTTATAATATTAAATTTTTTGTGATACACTAAAAAAGTGGATGGTAAACGTCCACGGGAAGGGCCAGCCTACTTACGTCTACAAGCCTAGGCTGGCTCTAGGTTCCCCCCATAAAAGGAAGATACCCTAATTATGACTTACTATCACCGCCTACACCCCTGGGCCATCGTTCGCCTGTTACCAAAAATGCAGCGAGTTGTTGTTGGTCGCTTCCGCAATCGTTCTGATGCGGAAGGGCATTTAAAGGCTCTGAAACGATTAATGCCTGATGCTGAATTTGTGATTGTTTTTGATGTAGGCGATCTTCCTAGAGATGAAGAATCCTAGGGATAACCAGTAGTTGGGATTAGTTGAAGGTTTAAGGTTAGTTTGTTGAAGGTTTAAGGTTAGTTTGTTGAAGGTTTAAGGTTAGTTTGTTGAAGGTTTAAAATTTCCGATTCCCGATTACCGAATATGACAGAAAAGCACTATGCTATTACAAACCACAAATCATAATAAAATAGCTCTCAATTTTGCAGCTAACTTGAAGTTTGCTTTAAAAGGACAAGCATACGATATTTATATTGGTGATGTGCGATTGTGGATACCTGATTATAGCCAATATACCTAT
>NZ_JAAHHS010000189.1 GCF_010692395.1 Moorena sp. SIO3H5 | reverse complement strand
GAGCATGGGTTGCACGCTGTATCCATTGATGAGCAGCGGAAAGTGTTTGACGTGACTCCAATGGACAAAAGCCACCTTTCCCCAACCCAGATTGTTCGTGAAGTATGGTTCCCAGGGGTTCACGGCTCCGTCGGTGGTGGCTCCCAGGAACAGAGCGGCTTGTCCGACTGCGCACTGCAGTGGATGATGGACTCAATCGGCAACATCGGTCTTGGTCTGGAGTTTGACCCAAGCGCAATTCCCACTGGTATCAACCTTAACTATGAAATTGATTTCAACAATAATCTGGGTCTATTCAAGTTCACAGGGCGCAAGCTAAGAGAGATTTCTGATAACTTTGATGACCTTCACGAGAGTGTAATAGAACGCTGGATGAAGCGGCAAGATTATCGACCGAGCAATCTGGCTCAAAAGCACGGCTCCAAACTCAATCAACTATTATAACAGAAGTAAGATAAGTAAAATAATGATGTCAATTTTGGTTGACTAGTCAACAGCTAATAATTAGTAATTTGTTATTTGAATAAAATTGTGAATTATGAAGTATAAAGTGTGAAGTATGACAAATAAATTTTTAATTTTTAATTTTAGAGTTATCAACAAAAACTTGTTTTGAAACCCGAATGAGTTTATAGGGGCCAAGACTCGCTAAGGTAGTATATTGCTCAGGTTTTAGCTTGGCTTTCTTTAGCCTTTTATTCCTAGCTAACATCAAAACTGAGGGAGGTGAAGGCTGAGTCACTGCTATTTCTTTCATGTAATTTCGTGCTTTTTTGCCTTTGCTCATGTAGGTGACGGGTTGCTGGGTGTAAAAAACCACACTGGGTTTTTTGAAACCAATCATAATCAATTCTTCTGACGATTGCTTTTCTTGAACAGCAATGGCAGATAATTGCCGTAGGGGTAATTGACGCACTTGATCCACTAACAAGAAAGTCGGGGTTAACACGAAAATAAGAAAGGCTAAAAATCCCACTAGGTTGACTATCCATACCCCAAACAACCAACGTCGCCACAGCAATAGTGCTGCTACAATAGCAGTTAAACTCCAAATCATACCTCCCCTCACCATTAAGCCGGATTCTTGCAACTGCTCCGGCAAGTTGGGTGCTGCTGGTCCACTACCGATATATTCCGGAGCCAAGAAAATGGCAGTGGCAAGGGCAATTAACAACAGGAGGTTAAATAGGCTACTGAGTAGCATGGATGGGGAAAGGGGCAGAGGGCTAGACCAGGAAAGGTTACTAGTATGGGTGAGTTGGTCACTCCACAATAAAGCCAAAAGAATGGCAGCAGCTGGAATTAGGGGTAGGACATAGCTGGGTAGTTTAGTGGCAGCAATGGTAAAAAAGCCGAAAATCCCTACAAACCAGAACAAAGCAAATAAACCCAAATGAGTAGAACGGGGTGAGTTACGCCACCGCACCCGCCGCCAAAATTTTAGTCGTGCGATCGCAAAGGGCAAGTAGCTCGACCAAGGGGCAAAAGCTATCAGTACTACTGGAAAATAAAAATACCAAGGCCCAGCGTGGCGGTTAACGGTGCGAGTAAAGCGTTGAATATTGTGATATCCAAAAAACGAGTCGATATAGGCTTGCCCATTGGCTAGGGTTACTAATAGATACCAAGGTAGTGTCAGAGCCAAAATAATCAAAATGCCTCTAAATAAGCACATTTCCTGCAATACTTCCCTGCCATTTCCCAGGTAAAGCAGAAAACCACCAATAATTAGTGTGGGTAGAACGATACCGACTGGTCCTTTGGTAAGGATAGCTAGAGCAATTAGCACATAACAGGCTAGGTACCAAGGGCAAGGGTATTTGTGAGGGGGTGAGGGGCTTTTAGGAACAGTTTTTTCCCTGCTTCCGAGCTCCTGTGCTCCTGTGCTCCTCTGGTTTCCATGGGCATACCCTAGAAAAAAGCATAGTAATGCACCACCCACACAGGCGCTGAGTAACATATCTGAGACACCGGTTCTTGCCCAGATAATGGTTTGAAGATTAACTGCCATCAGGGTCGAACCAATCCAGGCACAGAGCCACAACTGGCGCTGGAGATAGGAAGGGTTGATTTTGCTATCCCTGTGCTGACTAGAATCTAGATCAGGGGTAAAGGCACCAGGACGGGAAACACCATAATATCGTAGGGTGTAAAAGGCTAATCCAGTTAATGCGATCGCACTCAGGGCTGACGGCAGTCTTACTGCCCATTCGTTCACCCCAATCAACCGGTAACCAATTGCCATCAACCAGTAGATTAGGGGTGGTTTATCAAAGCGAGTCTCACCATTGAAATAAGGGGTAATCCAGTCACCTGTCACCGTCATCTGGCGAGCCGCCTCAGCAAACAAGGGTTCAGTTTCATCTACTAAACCGATGTTGCCCAAATTCCACAAAAAAGCTAGCCAGCTGATCAGGAGTAACCACAGAATAGAAAGTGTCCATAGGGTGGTGGGATGCTGTTGCCAAGATTGCCACCAATTTTTAAACCTATTAGTTAATTTAAACTTCATCAATGGGCTAGGGGGTGATTGAGGTCTAGCAGGCTATCATGAGTCCAAAAGGGATAGCATGGTCTACACGTGTGTTATTCTTGTTTCAATGAGTGTAGTAGATGCAGAATACCCGTCTTAATAATTTAGTTGATTTTTTATGGACGCGGCTGGGGCTATGGTTTGCTAATCCCTGGCGACGCCTGTCCATGATCCTGATTAGCTTTCTGTTTGGCTTCTTGGTAGGACAAGCCCTGTGTACTACAGCAGGAACTGGCCAGGAATGGATACTATCTGGGATGTTGATTATTTTTACAGAAGCAGTTAACCGGTTGATTTATAGGGTGAAATTTTCAAAAGGCCAATTAAATCAAACCGTTGACCGGGTTTCATGGTTGGCAGATCTAGTCAATTCTTTTAAAACTGGTCTGGTATACAGTATGTATTTAGAAGCCTTCAAGCTTGGCTCTTAAAATAGTAATCAGTTATTAATCAGTTAGTAATCAGTTTGTAATCACTATCACTCACTGCTTAATCCTTAGAAGGGAAATGTCCCGTGCAACTACTGACCGACAAGGGATAAATGATAAGAGACACCAAGAGCGTTGGTCCAATTCTAGAGCAGTGGGTATCAGGACAAAAACCAAATCCCCTTGAATGTCAGCAACTGTTGACTTTTGAACTCGCTGATCACCTAAAGGCAAAGGCGTTTGGCATCACAGAGGATAATGGTGAACAGGTAATCCAAGCGCGATCGCATTTGTTTGAGATAGTCTACCCAGATATTCTCGCTCTACCGTATTTTGAAACTACTCCTGAAACACAGCAAAAGACTCTCTTATGCCTCTGGAACTTCTGGCTTCCTTTAGCCATGGAGTTGGTATCCTATCGTAAACAGTTGGGACGTCCTTTGATTCAAGGCATATTAGGAGGGCAGGGCACCGGGAAAACTACTCTAGCCGCAGTCTTAAGTGTGATTCTCCACAAATTAGGCGACCGCACTCTCAGCCTGTCTATTGATGACCTTTACAAAACCTACAAGGAGCGACAACAGCTTCAAGAACAAGACCCCAGGCTGATCTGGCGTGGCCCCCCTGGCACTCATGATGTTGAGCTGGGTTTACAGCTATTAGACCAATTACGATCCCCTTCCTCTAGCCCACAAATCCTGGTGCCTCGGTTTGATAAGTCAGCTTTTGGGGGGGCTGGAGACCGAATCACTCCAGAGGTGGTCGAAAGTATTGATATTGTGTTGTTTGAAGGGTGGTTTGTTGGGGTTCGACCCATTGATCCAGAGGTGTTTGATGGCTCCGTTCCAGAACCGATTCAGACCCTGGAAGACCGAGAGTTTGCTCGGTATATGAATCAGCAACTGAAACTTTATGTACCCCTTTGGGAACGATTAGACCGATTGATGGTACTCTACCCTACTGACTACCGACTCAGTCAGCAATGGCGACTACAGGCAGAGAAACAGATGATTGCTCAGGGTAAGTCAGGGATGGGAGATACACAAATTAGAGATTTTGTAAACTATTTTTGGAAAGCTCTCCATCCAGAATTATTCATTACACCCCTGACTAGAAACCCAAATCTAGTAGACTTGGTGGTTGAAATTAATCCTGACCACACACCTGGTGTGATTTATTCACCAGGGAATGCTGGTTAGCATGGATCCAACAAGCGGATGATCGGACTCGAACCGACGACGTTCAGCTTGGGAAGCTGACATTCTACCACTGAATTACACCCGCAATCCCTTAACTATTTCTTTAACTATTATTTAACTAGTATTGGTATTATACCACTTCTTAATTGAGTCAGGGACTTGACCCGATTGAGAATTGCTAGATCAAGTCCGCAAAAATACTCATTATAAGAAAGATTGATAGGGAGATGGGGAAGATTTTTATTAAGGTTAATTACCTGGACATGATCTGATCGGGGCTTTCAGCTTGGGTTTTTGGTAAGCTGAAGACAAATATTAGCGTTCCCCATTGCTGCTGATATAGCGCCCAAGGATTACCCAGTTTAGATCTGAGAGTTTAGATCTGAGGCGTTAACCCTAAGCGACCGATACAAAAGGTTAAACTACCAAAAATTGAATTCTACCAAACGAGTAAAACTAAGCCAGTGTTATGGGAATACTGGACTAAGTCTTAGCATTTAAGTCAATCAAAAATCATGTTTAACACTACTGAAATTCTAATTAACGCCTTTGTTAGAAGACTCCGAGAAGGCTACCGCCGAACTTATGGCGGACTCAACCCTGACAACGAAGATATAATTGCTTGGGCTGGCAGCATGGCGATGGAAAATATTGCCAACAGTGATGCGCTCTATCACGATGTGGAACACTCCATCCTAGTTACCCTCGTCGGACAGGAAATTTTGCGAGGCAAACATATTCGGGAAGGTGGTGTAAGTCCTGATAAATGGTTACACTTTATCATTTCTTTGGCATGTCATGATATTGGCTATGTTAAAGGAGTATGCCGCCAAGACCAAGAAAATAAACGACTCTACGCTACTGGTCAAAATGGGGAGATGGTTCATTTACCCCAAGGGTCTACCGATGCTGCTCTGACTCCTTATCATGTCGATCGGGCAAAATTATTTATTGATGAGCGTTTTGGTGGTCACAACCTGATTGATGCCGAGTTTATCAAGCACAACATTGAACTGACTCGTTTCCCTGTGCCGAAGCAAGGGGATCATCAAGATACAGGTAACTATCCTGGATTGATTCGCGCTTCTGACTTGATTGGTCAACTGAGTGACCCACGCTATCTAAAAAAAACTACTGCTTTGTTCTATGAGTTTGAAGAAACTGGATTTAACAAAGCCATTGGGTACCGCAATCCTGGAGATCTCCGGGAAGGCTACTCTAAGTTTTACTGGAATGGGGTATATCCTTATATTCAGGATGCCTTGCGTTACCTATCCTTAACTCAGGAAGGTAAACAAATTACGGCTAATCTCTTCTCCAATGTGTTTGTGGTTGAACACTCAGAAAATCATAATGGAATGGTGAAAATGACACAAAAAGTTAATGTATAGCAGTTACCAATGGTGTGAGGTACTTAGGGTCTTGGGTTTTAGGTAACAGTGAAAAGGGCATAGGGAATATAAAAAAAATATATGTACCTCATTAATATGAAAAGCACTATATAATCAGAAGGTATTAAAGCTGAAAGCTTAAGGGTGAACGGTGTTGGGTCAAGGGTGTTGGGTCAACGGTGCTTGAACCAGATTTCGATACCATCTTATTAGTATGGGGTATGGGCTTGCACATAGCTAATGCACGGACGCCCATACTAATATCCATGCTTTTAAGACCTATACTAAGTAAACGCGAGGTGCTTTTCGCCCTTTCGGAGTCAGAATCCTATGAACTGGTGGCAAAAACTTACCAAGAACCCTCTCGCCCGTTTTGGGGCATTGCTACTATTGACCTTTTATCTAATTGTCATTGCAGCAGATGTTGTTGCTCCCTATGATCCTTATGTGTCTCAGCCAGATGGTTCCCTGCTACCACCTACCAAGATCTACTGGCGTAACCAGCAAACCAAAAAGTTTATTGGTCCCCATGTCTATCCCACAACCCAAGGACCAACGGATTTAGAGACAGGCGATCGCAAACTAAATGTAGACTGGCAAAAGCCTTCCCCAGTGGGTCTATTTGTTCCAGGTTCCGAGTATAAGTTGTTTGGAGTGATTCCCTTCAACCGTCACCTTTTCGGTACGGTGGGTGAGGGTAAGATTAATCTATTAGGTACCGATGAGCAAGCTCGTGATCAGTTTAGTCGCTTGGTGTATGGGGGTCGGATTAGTCTTTTTATTGGTCTAGTCGGAATTGCGATCTCCTTTCCCCTTGGTCTAATCATTGGGGGAATTTCCGGCTATTTCGGTGGCTGGGTCGATGGGATCATCATGCGTCTGGTAGAAGTTTTGATGACTATTCCTGGTATTTACCTACTCGTCGCCTTAGCTGCTGTGCTACCACCTGGTCTAACTAGTGCCCAACGGTTTTTGTTAATTGTTCTGATTACGTCGTTTATTAGCTGGTCTGGCTTAGCACGAGTGATCCGAGGACAGGTGTTATCGATTAAGGAGCGGGAATTTGTCCAAGCTGCCAAAACGATGGGGGCGAATCCCTTTTATATCATTGTACGCCACGTTCTGCCCCAGACAGCTTCCTATGTGATTATCTCAGCAACCTTGGCAGTTCCTGGTTTCATTGTGGCCGAGTCGGTACTGAGTTTAATTGGGTTGGGAATTCAGCAACCTGACCCATCCTGGGGAAATTTGTTGTCTTTGGCAACCAATGCCTCAATCATCGTGCTACAGCCTTGGTTGATTTGGCCGCCAGCACTGCTGATTATTCTGACGGTGTTGGCATTTAATTTACTTGGGGATGGGTTGCGGGATGCTCTCGATCCCAGAAGTTTACAGCGCTAGCTCTTGGAATACTCAAGGGGGAAGGATGGGTCGAGTCTAGAAAAAGCCTTTTTTTCTGGGTTCAATCATCAGCCTTGCTCCCCTTGAGCAATAACCCTTAGCAAAATAGTCCGAAATATTCAGAAGAAGGAAATATTTATTATGTCTGTGAATAACTATTACACCCTTGGTCGTTCTGGATTGCGCGTCAGCCGTCTAGCTCTTGGAACAATGACTTTTGGGACTGAGTGGGGTTGGGGATCAGACCGTACAACCGCCAAAACCCTATTTGATAATTACGTCGAAGCAGGTGGTAACTTTATTGATACCGCCGACCTTTATACCAATGGGACGAGTGAAACTTGGTTAGGAGAGTTTATTGCTGAACGTAATTTGCGGGACTTGATGGTGATTGCTACCAAATTTTCCTACAACGGAGAACCTGGCAATCCTAATGCTGGGGGCAATGGGCGTAAAAATATTATGCGTGCAGTGGAAGGGTCCCTCAAGCGTTTAAATACTGACTATATTGATCTCTACATATTACATACCTGGGATAGAATTACGAGGGCTGAAGAGGTCATGCGTACCCTAGATGATCTAGTTCGCTCTGGTAAGGTGCGTTATATCGGTCTTTCTGATGTTCCTGCTTGGTATGCTTCTCGTGCGCAAACTATTGCGGAGTTGAGAGGGTATGAAACGTTATCCACGCTGCAATTAGAATATTCCCTGGTAGAACGGAATATTGAACATGAGTTTGTCCCTTTTGGTACAGAACACGGTATGGGAATTATGGTGTGGAGTCCCCTTGCTAGTGGTTTACTCAGTGGGAAATATCGCCCTAGTGAAGATGGTGGAATGGGTGAAGGTCGCTTACAAGCGATGAAAGAGTCAAATAATCCAGCCTTTCAAAAGTTTAGCGTCCGCAATTGGAAAATTGTGGCAGAGTTAGAAGCTGTGGCAACAGAGGTAGGACGCAGTATGGCTCAAGTAGCAGTAAATTGGGCGGCTAACCGACCTGGTATTGCTTCGGTGATTATTGGTGCGACTAAACCCCATCAGCTTCAGGATAATCTACAGGCATTAGATTTTACCCTGAGCGAGGAGCATTTAATGCGTCTTAATCAGGTAAGTACTCCAGAATTAAAATTTCCCTATAGTTTCTTTGGTTCGGAAATGCAAGCCATGCTTCATGGTGGGCTTACCGTGGGTGATAAACCTAAAAACTACTATCCCGTAATTGAGACTAGCGGTGGGGGTGCGGGTGTTGATAGTGATGCTGAATAAATGGTAGTGATAAATAGGTAGTGACCCCAAATTATTGGGGTCTTAAATAAGTAATTTTTTATAGCAAGGGAAGTATAGTTTAGGACATACTATTTTAGTGTAAAGGGAGCAGGGAGCAGGGAGCAGGGAGCAGGGAGCAGGGAGCAGGGAGCAGGGAGCATGGAGTAGGGAGTAGGGAGGAGGTAAAAGAAATATATCCTAAGCATTGCTTCGACTGCTATAGGAAAATTTAGATTTAAAAAAACATACAAAATATTTTTTTATAAATAAAAATATTACGGTTTTATTAGGCAATCAATACATGTTTATAACTACCGTTTTGGCGACGATAAAGACTTTACAAAAGACATAGTTTTGATAAAAAAAAATTTTTTGTTTCTTTATAAGAATCGACAATTCCTTGTCTATTTCTTTACAGTCCATGTGTCAAGACAGTACCAGTTAGAGGAGACATAGGGACTGGGGACATGAAAGCATTATCACTGGAAAGTGTTACGGCAGCATCTAATCTACCGAAGGAGTCACCTCCTCAGGAGTATCGGAGTGAGTACCCCTTCCGGACACTACTTTATCTGTACCGCCAAGACCTAGGTAAAATCGGACTGTCGATGGCGGTGTATGTGATCAAACACAGTCCGGAATGGATCAGACCATTGGTGATTGCTAATGTAATTGATATTATTTCCAACCCAAGCACTCACCCACTGTCGGAGTTATGGATTAATGGTGCTATCTTAGGGATTTCTATACTGCAAAATATCCCCACCCATTACTTACACATCCGGTTTATGAGTCTGGCGACTCGCAACATGGAGTCGAATCTGCGCTCAGTAATCACCCAGCAGCTGCAACTACTTTCGATTGGGTTCTACAAAAATAACAGCAAGGGAGCACTACAAACCAAACTCTTGCGGGATGTGGAACAAATTCAAGGGTTGGCAACAACCCTGTTCCAGTTTGTCCCTTCTGCTGTGCTAACTATCTTAGTAGCAATTGTCGCTACTGCTATTCGTGCTCCTTGGTTCCTGCTGTTCTTCCTGGGAACTGTTCCAGCAGCTGTGATTCTGATCTCGATACTCAGACGACCAATTCGCGATCGCAATTCTGCTTTCCGACAACAACTAGAAGAAATGTCAGCTAGCTTAATCGAGATGATTCAGCTAATCCCAGTCACACGAGCTCATGGTGCTCAACAGACTGAGATGGAAAGGATTGATGGCAAGTTAGTGACGGTCAAAGAGGCAGCAGTGCGACTTGACTCGATTAACGCGATCACCGATGCCTCTTCTTGGGTAACCCTACGGTTATTCAGTCTAGTTTGCTTGATCACCTCAGCCTGGTTAGTCTATACCAAGCAATGGGCAATCACAGTGGGGGATGTGGTGTTACTGACTGGTTATTTTGATTCCCTGACTAACTCGATAGTGCAAATCTTAGCTGTATTGCCACAGATTGGCAAAGGTTTTGAATCCATTCGCTCAGTGGGTGAAATTATGGAGTGTCCTGACCTAGAGCGCAATCCTGGTAAGATAGCTCTGCAACAGGTGCGTGGTGAATTCACCTTTGAGTCCCTTAGTTATAAGTATCCCGATACGGAACAGTTTGCCATTCAAGACTTTTGTCTACAGGTCAATCCTGGGGAAACCATTGCCATCGTCGGACCATCCGGAGCCGGAAAATCTACCTTATTAAGTCTGATTATTGGTTTCATGGCTCCCACAACCGGAAGAGTTTTATTAGATGGTACAGATATGAGTAGCCTCGACCTACAGACCTATCGGAAATTCCTGTCAGTGGTTTCCCAGGAGACTATCTTATTTGAAGGTACGGTGCGAGAGAATATTATTTACGGCAGTCAACAATTGGATGAAGAACAGTTAGTCAAGGCGATTCAGGATGCCAATGCTTTAGAATTTATTCAGGAATTGCCCTCGGGACTTGATACTCTAATTGGGGAAAATGGGGCAAAACTTTCTGGTGGTCAACGGCAACGACTAGCGATTGCTCGTGCTTTAATTCGTAATCCACGGGTGTTAGTTCTCGATGAAGCAACATCGTCTCTAGATACTGCTTCGGAAGCTTTGATTCAGGAAGCTTTGGAACACTTGATGGAAAACCGCACAACATTTGTGGTAGCTCATCGCCTATCAACGATTCGGAAAGCTGACCGGATTGTAGTTATGGAACGAGGGCATATTGTAGAAGTTGGTAATCACCCTCAACTGCTGGCGAAAGATGGAACCTATACACAGTTACATTCATTACAGATATAGCAGTTATCAATGGGGTGAGGTACTTTAATTATGGGTTTTAGGGAGTAGGGAGTAGGGAGTAGGGAGTAGGGAAAAAATCCTGTTTATCTCATAGCTATGAGAAATGTTATATTACTCAGGCAAATCACCGAACTGTTCTCGATAACGAGCTAATAATGACTCCATTTGAGATAATTGCTCCTGAGCTTGTTCCTTTTGCTGACATTCTTGTTCGGCTGCTTCAGTAGGGGTAGGAACTAGTTGTCCAACTGCTGTAAACCAACGTAATTTTGAGTCATAAATTCCCAAATATAGTGCCAACTGTTGACTCCACAACCAACCTTCTTGATTAGGCTCAAGTTCGAGATAACAACCATCTACCAAGTGGAAGCCCTTCAATTCCAGGGTGTTGGGGTCAAACCAGAAATAGTCGGGAGTACGGAATGTATCCTGGTAGATTTGCTTCTTTAATCCTCGGTCCGTATCTGCCGTGGTAGGGGAAATAATTTCTACAATCACATTCGGATACTTCCCCTCTTCTTGCCACACTACCCAACTGTTCCGAGGTTTGCGCTCAGTTCCCAGCACCACAAAAAAGTCAGGCCCACGAAATTCTTCAGACTTACGTTGTCGAGGACTGTAATAAATAGTCAGATTTCCCGAGACATAGAAATCATCACGCTCATCCCACAACCACTCTAGGCATTGGATGAGTAGGGTCATTTGTAGTCGATGTAGATCAGTTTCCAAAGGTGGTTCGTCACTGAGTAAATCCCTAGGGGGTAATATAACATCTTCCGGTACAGTTATTGCAATTTCTGTTGGTGTTTCTAATTCTTGAGTCAAAGACATCGCGGCTAGGGTCTAATAAGTAGGTGGTACTTATAGCAATTCTACAACTTGTGAGGTACAAATTTCTGGTTTTTAGGGAGCAGGGAGCAGGGAGCAGGTAAGAGTGAAAAGGGAATAGGGAAGAGGTAAAAAATAATGTGTACCTCATGAGTCCTACAAACGCTAGAGCGAGTCAAGTAATATCTGAACAAAGTTGACAAAACTATCGATATCTGAATCGTAAGCATTCAGCTAATAAATGATTAATCGCTAATTACTAACAAAAATTGATTTCAAAGCTCTAAACCACTTTTTTGCAACTTCTTAAATGGATCGAGAACGAAATCAATAACACGACGTTGCCGGACAATAACCTCTGCTGTTGCAGTCTGACCTGGAGTTAAGGTAATCTGTTTGTCTCGGGCTTCGATATAGGGCTTTTCTAACTCTATTTCCAGTTCAAAACTTTCTAGCTTGCCTTGGTTGGTTTCTGTCATCTTTGAGTCTGGGGAAATCCAATTCAAGTTACCTTTCAAGACTCCATAGTTTTGGAAGGGATAGGCATCAAACTTCATCTTTACTGGCATTCCTACCTGTAAAGACCCACTCTCTGTAGTGGCTATTTGCGCTCGCAGTACTAGGGATGAATTCTCTGGTGCAATCTCTACAATTACCTCTCCCGGTTGGACAACATCCCCAGCCCCTTGGATGGGCAAATGAAAAACTGTGCCAGTAGCAGGAGCCTTGAGTACTCGTTGCTCTAACTGAAATTCTAAGGATTTAATCTGGGTTTTAGCCTGGGCAATTTCTGCTTCCAGGGTAGTAACTTCTGTTTCCAGGTTCTTCAGCTGTTCCTCAATTTTTAGCATCGCCAGTTTACTGCCTTGCACTAGACTCTGATAGCTACGTTTCTGTTCTTTGAGGCGAAGTTCAGCTTGCTGAATATCAGCTTTAGCTTCATGAATAATCCGCTCGTAGCCGCCTTGCTGCTCTTTGAGGCGAGACTTGGCTTGCAAAATATCGGACTGGGCTTGCATAACGCTTTGGTAGTTTTCTTTTACCAGCTGTTCCGCTTCAATGAAGCGGTCTTGTGAAATGACACCTTGCTCAAAGGCTTGTTTGTAGCGTGGGAGTCTTTCCTGGGCAGCTGATAACCGAATTAATGCTAATTTATAACTTGCTTGACTCGACTCAATGGATTGCTTAACTTGATTGATTTGCGCGAATTTTTCCTCTTTTTGTAAATTATGGATATTCTTGAGAGAATCAAGATTATACTTTGCCTGCTCCACTTGAACCTGTTTTTCCAATTCTTGAGCTTGGTTCTGTTGCTGTTGGGTATGCAGCCCCAGCATCAATTGATTCTTGAGTATGTCCAACTGCGCCAACCGATTCTGTTGACCTGTCTGTCTTTGAAGCAACTGCTCTAGCTCAGCACGAACTAAATCTGATTCTAACTCCAGTAAAATCTGTCCTGCCTTTACGATCTCCCCCTCTTTCACTTTCAGGGCAGCTACCGTTCCAGAAACTGGTGCATCTAACCTAATGGTTTTCCCCTTAGGCTCAATCCGCCCTCTGGCACTCCCGGTCTCATCTACCTTGGAGAGCATTGACCAAGGTAAGAGGGTACCGGCACAAATCACTAATAGATAGAGCAATCCCCGAGTCCACGGTCGTGGCAAGGTATTGAGCAAGTCATGGGTGACTTCAGACCAGTCATCACCGAGAGATTGTGATGAGGCTGATTGTGATGAGGCTGATTGTGATGAGATTGATTGGGTTAGTGGTGGTGTCTGATTATTGTTTAGGGACTCCGGTGACTTGGTGACTAAACTATTGCTATTTATATAGTCATCGTTTGGCTTTTTAGGAAAGCCTGAGTTAGGAAAGCCTGAGTTAGGGTCGTATGGCATAATCCACAATTGGTAATTGCTATAGCATTTTTAAAAAAGGGAACAGGGAATAGGGAGTAGGGAGTAGGGAGTAGGGAGTAGGGAGTAGGGAGTAGGGAGTAGGGAGTAGGGAATCAGGAGTAGGGAGTAGGGAGTAGGGAGTAGGGAGTAGGAAAAAAAAATATGTGTAAATTATTACTATTAAAAACGTTTTATATTATTGCAATTTGCTGATATTTATGTAAATTTTGATTTATTTTTTCGAGTTTAGTTTGACTATCAATCAAGAATGATAAAGCGTTTTTCATAACTATGAAGTACACAGCATTTTTTCCCTGTTACCGATTCCCGATTCCCGATTCCCGATTCCCGATTCCCGATTCCCGATTCCCTGATTCCCTGTTCCCTATTCCCTTTAATTATGATTTCAATCAGCAAGAGTAACGGTCAGTTGTTGCTGATTGAGATAGAAGTAGTGACCACGCTTAGCCATCAATGTCTCGTGGTTACCACTTTCGACCAAGATTCCTCGATCAAGTACTAGAATCACATCAGCTTGGCGCACGGTAGAGAGGCGATGAGCAATAACTAAGGTGGTTCGATTTTTTAAAATTGAGTTGAAGTTAGTTTGAATGATGCGCTCGGATTCAGCATCTAGGTTGCTGGTGGCTTCATCTAAAATCAACAAGCGGGGATTTCCTAGCAAAGCACGGGCGATCGCTAGGCGCTGACGTTGACCACCAGATAACATACCACCCCCCTCGCCAATCTGAGTCTCATAACCCATGGGTAGCTGTTTAATAAACTCATCTGCACCAGCCTGTTGCGCTGCTTCCATAATTTCGGCTAGGGTTGCTGAGGGATAACCCATGGCAATGTTTTCCCGAATGGTTTTGCCAAACAGAAATGTATCTTGGTTAACTACACCAATTTGCTCCCGCAATGAGCGCAGGGAAAGACTGGTGATGTCTTGACCATCAA
>NZ_JAAHHS010000188.1 GCF_010692395.1 Moorena sp. SIO3H5 | reverse complement strand
GGGACTAACCCTGCCAAAACCACTGAAGACTTACCACTTCCCGACGCACCCAGCACCGGAATAAAATTACGGGTTTGACTTGCTTCAACAAGTTTTTCTACAAACACATCACGCCCAAAGAAAACCTTAGCATCATTGGGACCAAAATGAAACAAACCTCGATAAGGACAAATAATTTTTTGAACAGGTGTTTTGTCAGACTCGACAGGTTTACCCCTTATAGCTTCTCTATAGTAGAAGTAATTGTGTATGTGTATGACATCCCCTGTATAATCTCTGCCAGCAATACCACCAAGATTAGAGTTATTAATATCATTATTCATTGTAATTAGTGTTTGTCATACATTTAATTCTTAAATAAGGAATATGGATAGCGTTACTTAATAATAGAATGATTTTAAGAGTTTTGTGGAACAGGCATCTTGCCTGTTCCTGATCTTTTCTGGCAGGCAGGATGCCCACTCCACTAATATTCATTCAAAGATTCAGAAGTGCCTAAAATTAAGGGTTTCTCCACCCTTCAATAATTCTAATTGCTACATTCAAATATGAGTTATCAAGGAATTCTTCAATTGCTGCTTGACCACCTTCCTTGAGAGCATGAATTAGCCTTTCCTTCTTGGTTGGTGTAATGGCTGCACTGACAAAAGCTTCTTGCTGTTCCTCTGTAGCAGTAGGGTTGGTTTGCTCTAGTTGTTTGAGTAATTGCTGAATTTCAGCTGCTGCTTCGGCTAGATTGTTGCCAGAAGCAGGGTTATGTATAACATTCCCATTATAATCTCTCCCAGCAATACCACCAAGATTAGAATTATTGACAAGATTAGATTTATTGTATTGATTACCTTGAATGTTAGACATAGTATTAACCTTAGGATTATTAGCTTTAATTTTATCTATATCAAAACTCTGTGAATTATCTGACATATCATTATCCGCTTGAACTGTATTTGTAAGATTTATTGTAGGATTCGATAACTGATTACTAGTGAAAGCAGCTCTAACAATTTCCTTAACATCCTTGAGATGACTTCTTTCTGCTTCTAGCAGAGCCGTTTGTTTCGCTGCTTCCAGCCTAGCTTCATAAACTGCCAAAAATTCTCTTTCAACTTTACCCTTATCTGTTGATTCTGGAACTTCCAACGTCAGTAAAATATCATTGCCCTTCCTCTCAATTCCTTGAATCGAATCACCAGTAATTTCAGGATTTTCCGCTATTAATTCTTGAAAGGATTGACGAAATGCTTCTGGATTAACCCCATTACGCAGAAGAATCTGCACCGTATTCATAACCTGCTGATAAAGCTTCTCAAAATCCCCTGGTTGAAAAACCCGATTAGGGTCATGGGGGCGGCGCTCTCGACTTCCCATCGCATTGGGATTCTCTAGTAAAAACACATACTGACAATCAACATCAGTAAAGCTAGTTGTTGAATCAATATTCCACGCTTCTAAACAAGCCCCCGTAAAATAAGCATGGGTAAAATCAGTACCAACTGCTTGAGCTTCCGTTAAATTAGCCCATTCTAAATTAGCATCCTCTAAAATTGCATCACTAATATCAGCCAGTTTTAGATTAGCTTTATTTAGATTAGCTCCTTTTAAATTTGCCCCCCTAAGATTACCCTTAACATAAGAATTATTGTAACCGTTACCACTAACCAATAAATCTCTGACAGCTGTATCAGCTAAGATAGTATTACCTAGTCTTGCTTGGTCAAGCTTAATAGTATTGTGCCAACAAGTATAAGTAAGATTAGCTTCTCTTAAATCTGTACTTTTGAGGGTAGCTCCAGTAAAATCAACATTAGTTAAATCGGCTTTGTAAAAACTAGTACCTCCTGTGGCGGCAAAAGCAATAGCAATAGTACGAATCCAGGCATCTTTGAGGTCCCCCTTTAGAGCACGCCAGCCCAGGTAAGTCCCAAGTAAGGCTAGAACTATAGTTATAACTCCGGCTAACTCTCCAGCAAAAGCTCCGGAAAAGGTAAAGGCTACAGCTCCGGCAACGGCAAAGGCTACAGCTCCGGCAACGGCAAAGGCAAAAACTCCGCCTACGGCACCGGCACCAGCTACCCCTAGAGCTTGGGTAAATCCCACGACTACGGCAGCAGCACCAGCTCCGGCTCCGGCTCCGACTGCGCCTACAAACCCGGCAACGCCGACTAAAGCTCCTGTACGGGCACCGGTTCCGGCTCCAGACACGGTTCCAGCAACGGCTAGAATCAAAGCTCCGGTTCCGGCAATGCCTATGGCCAAAGTTCCAGCTTTTTCCATACTTTGACGAAGGGTAACAATAAATAAGAAAATTATTACAACCAAAGCTATCCAGGCGAAGACTTGCTCTACCACGCTTTGAGAGGTAAATATAAGCGCTACTAAAAACCTACCAGAGAAGCTGGTAAATCCTGATACTCCTGACGTTATCCATGAAAGCAACAGAAGAACAATTACCCACCGTTTTTGTAATCCCGCCTTAGCCCTACAAAACCTAGTATCCCTTAAGATAGCATTCTCAAAATTTGTGCCTCTAATATCAGCTTCACTAAAATCCGCCCCTGAAAGGTCTTGCCCCTGAAACGATTGACCTCTAAGATTTTCCCTGCGGAAATCCCTTTCTCCTGCTGCATACTTTTCCAGAACTTTATTAGCTTTCATCAGCCATAGTCATATATGTAGTAAAGGGAACAGGTAAGAAGGAATAGGGAACTTTAGTTAGATAAGTTTAGTCTAAGAAGCAGTTATTGTCAATAAATGGTAAATACTTCTTAATAAACCTTGCCTTATTGTGTTGATTAATCTACAGACTGTTTCGGACAGAAACCCACAAATACGTTGTTATAGCTGAAACCGAATTCTACCGTTGCAATACTCCGTTCGCAAAGGCGATGGGCTACGGCCAATCGCCTTTGGCTGCGCGTAGCCCATCGCACCATTCCCTTGAAACCTTATTCTTTTTAATTTTTTCTCTATCTTGAATACTTAGCTGTTATCTGCCCTTTTGCCAAAGCTTGGCCGTTAGCAAAAAATCCGACCATCGCTCCTGGCGCATTTACATCTAGAGGCAAAGTTTGATCTGGCATGGCATAAACTGTGAAAATATAACGATGGGCTTCATCACCTTCTGGTGGGCATGCACCGCCAAAACCGTTAGAAGCAAAGTCTGTTTTTCCTTCCACTGCGCCTTCTGGTAAGTCAGCCTTTTGTCCAATACCTTCAGCAAGGCTTGTTACAGAAGCGGGAATATTAAAGACTGTCCAATGCCACCATCCTGAGCCTGTTGGTGCATCTGGATCATAGGCTGTTACTATATAGCTCTTTGTGCCCTCTGGCGCACCGCTCCAAGAAAGTTGTGGTGATAGATTGCCGCCCTCACAGCCAAAACCCTTATAGACATGATCGAGGGATAATATATCGCCTTCTTTAAAGCTGTCCGAAGTCACCGTTAGTTCTACGCTTTTAGCCAGCACGGGATAAGAGAGTGCTGATATGGATAACAGAACTGCTACTAAAAATATCTTAATTTTGTTTGTCATGATTATACCTTTCTTTTTTATGGAGATGGGTTTGAGAGTTCGATTAGATTTTGATCAGGATCACGCACGTACACTGATCTCAAAGCTGATACGGCTCCAGTTCTATAGACAGAACCCTCTATAATTTCGATGCCGCTTTGCTCAAGCTCTTTGATAACCTCATCAAGCGGTGTATCAACAATGAAACATAAATCGGCTGAGCCTGGCGTTGGCGTTTGTGCCTTTGGCTCAAATTCTTGGCCAGCTTCATGAAGATTAATTTTTTGAGAACCAAATATCAGAGCTTTTCGGTTATTGCCGAAGGTCACTTCTTCCATGCCTAAAGCTTTATAAAAAGCGAGAGTTAAATCCAGAGATTTAACCGTTAAAACAAGATGGTCTAGGCTACGTATATGCATGTCATGCCTCCTTTCTGCCAAAGAGTAAATCCCAAAGGCCGGTTATTGCATTATGGTAGAATTCTGGTTTCTGATACGCGCGTGCAAGTAAAAACGCGCCTTGAACATTGGCTATAATTGCCCATGCTGTGTTGTGATTTTCTTCATCAGATTTGGACTTAAAATGTTCAAGTGACTTTAAGCATGAAAATAAAAGTTCATGAAGCGTATCAAAGTATTCGATCAATGATCCTCTTAATTCATCAATCTGCATGGCCTCTGCATCATAAGCCATGCGACCCATTTGACAGCCATTGATCTTTTTTTGAGGGCGATTGAGGTATGTATGAATTTGATCTTGCGGCTCTGTATCCGTTGCAAAAATACTATCTCTTAATCTATGTAATTTTCTTTCCAGAACTATCGCGAGGGTTTGAGCCGCTAAGTCGGGCTTACCTTCAAAATGATGGTATAGGCTACCTTGGCCAACACCGCTTTCACGCATGATCATCTTCGGGCTTGTGGCAGAATACCCTTTATCCCAAAGCAAAGTCTCTGTTGCGCTTAGTATGGCCTCTTTTGCAGAACTCATTTTAAATCCTTTGCCAGAAAATAATCATTGCACTTTAATAGCATACCTACTAGTATGTAGTATATTTGCTAGAAAGTCAAAGTATTTTTGGCGCTTCGCCCATTCAAGCTCACAGCGCAGGGGGGGCAATTGTTTAGGCTTCAAAGCAAGTTGATGTAGGGTGGGCAGTGCTTAATACAGATCAGCTGACAAAGCCCCTTGGTAGCCACTGCCCACCATAGGTGTAACCGCAAATTAATTTTAGTTGATGTAGAGTGGGCAGTGCTTGATACAGATCAGATCAGCTGACAAAGCCCGTTGCTAGGCACTGCCCACCATAGGTGTAGCCCCAATCAAAAGCTAAATGCTTACAAAAAAAAATAGCCGTAGAAATACTATCCACGGCTATATCAATACTGTAAACGCTATGTCATGTCTATCAGTTTCCGAATCAATCCCGATGTGATCCTACCGGACCAGACCGGGGGGGAAACCCCCCCATAAATTTAACCTATTAACGCCAAGTTTGATACTTGGTTGCAAAAGTAATTACTTGCCCAGGAATCCCCGTTGCCTGCAAAGGGCTCCAGTCGGAAACCGACCCATACCCCAGTGCAGAAAGGCCGTAAATAGTATTCATTACTGCTTCAGGAGAGCCCTTAATGCACTTAATACGTTGTTTCTTAGGATTATTGTCGTGATTCGGAATAAAGTCTGTAGACATGAGTAAAAAACTTAATTACGCTTACAATGATTATTATAATGATTATAATTTTAGTTGTCAAGGGAATGAAGAATGGTGAATTAAGAATTCAACCTTCAACCTTCAACTAAACAACCTTCAACTAAACAACCTTCAACCTTCAACTAAACAACCTTCAACCTTCAACTAAACAACCTTCAACCTTCAACTAAACAACCTTCAACCTTCAACTAAACAACCTTCAACTAAACAACCTTCAACCAAAGAACCTTCAACCAAACAACTTTATACCTTCAACCTACCCTTCTGAACCTTCAAAATAGCTAGCACTAAGATCAAGCTCTGAACTCCCTTGGACAATAGCAGTTAGCTCATTTCCTAGGAATATTCCTGTACCTGACGGTAAACCAATCGGCGCTGAACCCAAGCGATAATCACTTTTAGAACCACCAAGTTGAATAACATCCTCGGTAGTATCAAAATCCGTAATCAGAGCATAGTCATCATTCCCTGCTTCATCATATTGAATCACAGTAGTTTCAGGGAAAAATTGAGACTTTCCCCCTAGCACTAATCTATCGGCTCCCTCCCCACCACTAAGAGTATCAATGCCACTAGTATCACTGACTTTGATAGTAGTAGAGTTACCGTCTTTAGACAAGAAAATACCTCCACCTGTGAGAGTGTCATCCCCTAATCCGCCAGAAATCGAGTCATCTCCACTAAGGCCAGCAATAATGTCATTACCTTCCCCACCATCAAGAGTATCATTTCCTATTCCACCTAAAAGAATGTCATTATCTTCTCCTCCAGAAAAGACATTATTACCACCACTAATGCTAGTCAGAATGTCACTACCCTTACCACCGTTGAAAGTCGCACTGATTGCTCTACTTACCAGAATGTCATTGCTTCTCCCTCCAGAAATCTGATTTCGACTAAAGCTGCTATTCAACGAAGAAATGCCGACTCTAGATTTCAAAAGCGATGCAGCGCGGTCTTGGGGGTTTCCACGGGGCTTACAAGGTGCGGACGCAGGTTCCGCACACAGCCCCTCCCCATGAGCGACTGCATCAAGAAAGGCAAGAGGATTGAATTCCTCTAGCTTAATGCCAAACTCAGATCCAGAAAAAAATCTATCGTCACTTCCATCAAATAAACTAATTCTAGATAAAAACATTGTTTTTACTCCTTAAGCTGTTGTGCATTTAAACTGTATATTAGTGAAATCACATTAAAAAGATAGAACCCAGTCCCCTTTTGCCTTTTGCCTTGCTAAAATTTAGTAATCGAGCCTAATCCTAATATGTTTCTAATTACGGTTTTGGGATTGCCGTAATAATTGATATTTCCTAAGCCAAATACACTAGCACTAAGCTCTTCAGTGGCATAAACATCGACTTGAGAAGCACCAAATAGGTCAACCTTAGCTTTTATAGAGGAAAGATTTTTACCATTGACATCAACCGCTCCATATACCTTGAGATAGAGCTCTTTGGTCTTGCCATATAGTTCAGTCTTACCGCTACCATTTCCCTTAATATTTAACCGCTGATTATTGACATTGTAAACTTTCACATAATTAGCGCCATGGGTAGATAGTTGCTCGATGCTTTGGCTAGATGCTTTAATTTTTAAGACGGTTTTAGGAGAAATACTTTTTTCAGGATAAATGAATAGGGTATTATCCCTTACTTCTGTAATAATTAAGGGCAAGATATTATCATCACCGCTAATTTCAAGATTGGTAGTTTGCTGACTAACTAGTTCAATCTCATAACTACCACTAACGTCAATCGCAGTAAAAGGGCTAACTTTTCTGCTTTCCGTTTTTAAAACACTACTACCTTGAACACTCATGGTATTAAGCTGACTAACAACTGGTGCTTTAACTGGATCAATCCAAATAATATCTAACCCACTAACAGCTAATGCTAGTAAAACAGGTATCTTAGATAACATTGTTTTTTTACCAACCTCCTTTTGCTTAAGTTCAGCTACTCCTTAGCTACTCCTTAATTGCCAGGATTCATGTGCTTTCTTTGTAAGTCTTCAGCAGTCAGTAGTCAGCTATAGCGTTTATAGGATTTATGAGGTACGCTTTTCAAGCTCAAAGTCCCCCTTGATAAGGGGGATTTAGGGGGATCCATTTGTACCTCATGGCATATAAAATTGCTATATCACCTATTAGTTGACTGCTGACTACTGACTGCTGACTACTGACTGCTGACTACTTATCTATCATTTTTTTGAATTTAACCAAGAAAGTCAAGCTGATCAAGGAGATTGTTTAGACCCAACTAAAGACCTTAAGTCTTCAACAATTACCTGGACATAAATTCTGTTAACTCTGTTGTCATATGCTGATATAAAATCAATCATTTTTGGACGCAAGTAAACTATTTATATCTATGTATTAACTTAAAAAAAATATCCTTAACTCTTATTATTAGCCTGGTATAACTTCAAAAAAACCTAGACACAAGCTTCTGATTTAGGTCTAATCAATCCCTAATTACTATTGAATTTTATATTCCAATATTTAAAAATGAAAATTACAGGACTAGACAATTAAAAGTCTAGGGAGAATGTCACCTTTGTAATTAGGTATATAGATCCCCCCTAACCCCCCTTAACAAAGGGGGGGATTAGATTCAAAAGTCCCTTAACAAAGGGGGAATTAGATTCAAAAGTCCCTTAACAAAGGGGAATTAGATTCAAAAGTCCCTTAACAAAGGGGGAATTAGATTCAAAAGTCCCTTAACAAAGGGGGATTTAGATTCAAAAGTCCCTTAACAAAGGGGGAATTAGATTCAAAAGTCCCTTAACAAAGGGGAATTAGATTCAAAAGTCCCTTAACAAAGGGGGGAATTAGATTCAAAAGTCCCTTAACAAAGGGGTAATTAGATTCAAAAGTCCCTTAACAAAGGGGGATTTAGATTCAAAAGTCCCTTAACAAAGGGGGAATTAGATTCAAAAGTCCCTTAACAAAGGGGAATTAGATTCAAAAGTCCCTTAACAAAGGGGGGAATTAGATTCAAAAGTCCCTTAACAAAGGGGGAACTAGATTCAAAAGTCCCTTAACAAAGGGGTAATTAGATTCAAAAGTCCCCCTTACTAAGGGGGATTTAGGGGGATCTGAACCAGGGATTAACAAAATTGACATGCTCCCCAAAGTCTAATCCTGTATCTAATCTAATCGCAGTTGACTTCAAATAAATGTAGTCAAGGAGTAAATCAAATGAGTAAGATCAAAATATCTGAATTACATGCTGCTGGCTCTGAACTGTTTCATGATTCTGAAAGCTTTCTCAATGAGCTAACTGATGAACAGGAAATAGATTCTGTATTGGGGGGATTTCATATACCATTCAGCAAACGCACAATTCCTTTCTCTAAAACCTTCCCAATCAAAACTTTCCCAATCAAAACCTTCCCAATCAAAACCTTCCCAATCAAAACCTTCCCAATAATTCGTACCAGAATACCAAGAAAAGTTCACTAACATGGTGTTGGTAAATTAGAGTTACCTTAATGGGTGATTGTACCAAATTTTTCCATTAATCCGACCTAATTAACCGACAATACCATAGGGTATTACCTGTTAGTTTATTGATAAACCCCCTAAACTAAAAGCAAGTTTAGGGGGTTTTTTATTTTATAGTTTATATCAGTGGTATAAGGGAACAGGGAACAGGGAACAGGGAACAGGGAAAAGAGAAGAGGTAACATGGCAAAAATTATGTATACCTCATTAGGCTAAAAAATGCTATACTCCCTGAGTAAACTAATGCGCTACGCGCAGGCTAGGCCAACAGCTTAAGCTGACTCCTGACTGCTGATAACTGACGGCTGACTGCTTACGAATTTTCTACAGGATTAGTCTGGCTTTGCTCCTGTAACCAATTCTGAAATAGGGATTCTAAAATTGCCTCTCTAACTGATTCACTTAGTTCCGTTGGAAACCACTTCTCAACTCTGAGAATGTGATAGCCAAGTTTAGTTTGAATCGGTCCGATCACTTCCCCTTCTTTAGCGTCATAAATCCCTTTAGCAATGTCTTGGGAAAGTTCTACTAGAAAGCGAATCCCCACAAAACCGCCATTTTCTTGAGACTGTTTGCCCTTCGAGTGTTCCAGTGCTAAAGCACAGAAAGAAGCGTTGTCATAGCGGAGTGCTTTAACTATTTTCAAAGCCTGGGCTAGGTCAACCACAAGAATTTGAGAGAGGGCGACTCGTCTATAGTTTTCGCGATTGCTAAGATAATTGCCATCCACAGCTCCTCCAAACAGATGCTCTTTTAATTTCTTCGTCAACAGCTGGACTTTAATTCCTTCAGACCACTCTTCTACAGTAATCCTCTGCTGAGAAAACCAACTATTTGTTTCAGTAACCCCTAGCAACTTGTGCTCTACACGAAAAGCATCTCCAGCCGCTTGCCATTCCTGATCGGAAACGGTAATACTAAATTCCTCACACAGATCTAAAATCAAAGCATCTTGTTCAGCTAAGCTAGCAATTTCAGCAAATTTCCTGGAACGGCGCAGGTAAGTAATAATATCTGCATCCGTTACTGGAGATGTTTCTACTACTACCGGTTTTTCTAAGGTTTCTGTCGTTTGTGTCATGGTTTTTTGTGATTAATCAATGGTGTAGTGTAACAGTATAAATTCTGATAGCTATCAGCCGTCAGCTGTCAGCCGTCAGCTTAAAATAAACCTCAAAAGGGAAAATTTAATAGGCTGATTAGCTTTGTGGCACAGGCTTCTAGCCTGTGACATAACGGCTAACTATCTGTTTGATCCACTAACAACAGGATCACGTTGGTAAATCAAGCGTTCAGCTGGGATTTCTTCAATATTGATGCGGTTACGATGTAAATCGCCATAGAGATTGAGATAATCTAGTTCAGCTTGGGTTAGTTTGCCTTTCTGAATGCCTTTGATTGCTGCATCAACTTCTTCACGAGAGCTCCAACCTGCCAAGGCGACATCTACACAGTTCTGACTTAAAGAATAGCGATATAAATCTGGTACTGAAGGTGTCCAGCAGTCTTCTGGTATATCCTCTGGGGGAGTCCAAAGAAGAGTCTGCATTCCAGCTGACTTAAAGGTAACAATACCCGGTCGCTGGGGGTCTTCGGGAGCTAGATCCGCAAACACCTTTTGCTGAGCAGTGCGGTGAGCAACGTTATGGCGAACCATGGCCACATCTAATAAAGGGCTATTTAGCCACTTTCGGGCAAGATCGTGGTCGTGGAATGACGCACCAATATAGCGCACAGCACCCATTTTTTTGAGACGTTCTGAGGTTTCAAATACTCGTTCTATGGTGCGCTGATAAACTGTATTGGGACCGCGCAGATCGTTAGAAATATTCAAGCATTTCTCAAAATTATCCCCATTTTCAGCATCAATCCAACCCCAAAAAAATATATCAATGTAGTCAATTCCCAAGTCTACAAACTGATCGTATAGATAAGTCAATATGGTATCAGGATTTCTGGTCATATAAGTTACCGTTGCCAGAACTACCTGCTCTCGAACTGAGGAACCCCGTCCACAAAGCTGGCGCAGCGCCCCAGCCATAGAACTGTAGAGATAGTGATGTAGATCGCTGGAGTAGAAGAAGTAGTTGATTCCTTGGTCAAAGGCGTAGAGAGTATCTTCACTAGAAATGTGTCCCCCACCACCCAATCCCAGACAGCTCACGGTTAAGTCAGTGCGTCCCAGTTTGCGGTAAAAAGGTAAATCTGACTTTGGGAATTTAACTCTATCAGAAACCGTTTCTTTAACAGGGGATGGGGTGAGGGTGCTGGTCAGATCAGTTAGCTTCATAACTCTAAGGGAGTATAGATGTCTTCAGATTTGGCATTTAGGTAGCACTGCTGCAATTCAATCTCCAACAAAGAGAACTGTTGAAGAATTGCTGCCATGCGAGCTTCTGGAGAATCGTCACCTTTGTGGTGAGCTTCCAATAAGCCATTAGCAACAATTTGACAGCGGTTCATGCCAAAACTTTCTTGGTCAGCAAATTTCTGGTCTGGTTCTTCCGCTAACCCCAATCCTGGCGCTAGGAATTTGGTGAACAGGGGTACTTCTGGCTTAAAATGGGATTGGTGTTGTTTATAAACCTTCCGAAGCACTAACCGCACTGCTTCATAGTCGTTGTTGTCAAAGTAGAGTACTCCTGAGTCGTAGCGGTTGTAATCCTCAGGATTATAGAGAACCTTAAAAGAGAATGGCACCGAGATTTGATTTAACTGTTGCGTCAGGCTACCCATTACCGCCACTGCACCTTCAGCAGTTAAGTTGAAGTAGATGCGGACAATTTCCCCTTTACTATCTTGATGCCCATGGTCATAGGTACCCAGATTCCCGACTGCCATATAGAATCCGTTTTGTACCAGATTCGGAGGTAGCAAGACCGCAACGTCGTCCCCAACAGCGGGAGATTGTGCTTCTGGTTGTAAATGCTCCTCCGGATCGATATGTAGAGTTAACCCCCCCTTATTTACTGCCAGAGTGCCATCACTTTCTTGCCTTAGCACTAGCCAATCCGGGTCAAAATAGCCCTGACCAGTATTGCTTTCATCCAATCTTTGGTAGAATTTTAAATCTATCCCCAGGTAAGTATTGTTTTCTAAATTTTGGTGCAGTGTCAGGTCATCTGAATCGCCATTGAGGGCTAGAGCATCTTTTAGGGAACCGTTGTAGTAAAGCCCGTAGAGAAAACTCCGCAGTTGCAAACTCAGATACTTTTTTTGCAAGTCTAAGGACAATTCCCCAAAACGTTCTACTGCCTCCGCTGGAAGTTCCAAGGGTTTGTAATCTCGATGGCGAATAGAGAAGTTGGACTCCTGAATCTCAAGCTGCTTTACCATATCTTCTAGGGCAGTTCGCAGCTGCTCAGGTACAGCATCTGGCAGTTGATTTGGTAGTGATTCAAGTAATTGCATAGTGTTGTGGTTTTAAAATTGTTATTTGTTATAGGAAAGGGAACAGGGAACAGGGAACAGGGAACAGGGAGTAGGGAGTAGGGAATAGGGAGTAGGGAGTAGGGAGCAGGGAAGAAAAATGATCACAATTCATTTAGGAGCGTTGCTGAATTAAGGAATGAATGCGCGATCATCTGGTTTTATTAAAGCCCCCTAAATCCCCCAATTCTGGGGGACTTTAAGAGTTTTGTTCCCCCCAAAATTGGGGGGCTAGGGGGGCGAAACCATACCCAGAATCAGCAACGCCTCTCTATTGCCTATTGCCTATTGCCTACCTTGACTTTAAACGTGGTGCAAGATCTGATTAAGACCAATCAGTTCTGATTCCTCGATACCAAAAACTGTTCGGATGGATGCTTCTGGACGGCATAATAAACTCTTGGCTACTTGAAGCATGCAGATTCCTGTATTCCCAAAGGATTTCTGGTACTCAATTATTGACTGGATGGTTTGAATCAAGGCTAGACCAGAAAATTGCATCACTCGCTGCAAAAAATTAGGGTAGCGCTCTAAAATTTCAGGAAAGCGATCGCAATAAGTCCGAATCAGGGCAGCTATGGAAGGTTGGATCTGTTCCAGGGGAGTCATCGCTAGATTCAATGCTTCTTCGATATCAATCGATTTACTAACCGCTAGACTACTTAGCCAGATGGTCAGGTAACTGGTGATAATTGAACCTAAATCAAAAGCTGGGTCTCCCCAACTAGAGCGCTCCCAGTCAATTAGTCTAAGTCCAACGATGCCATCTGACTCTGGGGCTGACGTTGCTTGCTCCCAATCGTTGGGTAACAGGATATTGTTCAACTTCAGGTCATTGTGAACCAGACAACAAGCATCAAAACTATTACTCAGTTTAGCGATCGCTTTTCCGAGGCTATCGTAGCGCTGATAAAGAGCAAAGAATTTCAGACCATCTGCGGGTACTTGACTAAATATTTCCGGACCAATTCGTTCCAAATTATTGGTCATATTCTGAGCCTGAGCCGGGGATGGAGCTGCTGATTTTTCCGAAAAAAAGTCCTGATAGTCCTGACTACCTAAGGTAGCACGATGAATACTAGCTAGCATCGCTCCAATTGAGCTAGCGATCGCTTTCGGAAAAACATTCTCCTTAGCGTAGAACTCGGTTAGGTCTTGATAGTCACTCAGATAGTTAAAAACAATAATGGAATTATCTGGATCGAAATGGAGGACTTCAGGTAGCCAAGACCCAAGGTGACTCACCTCTGGGAATTGTCGTAAAAACTCTTGAGAGCGCCATTCCTTCACAAACTCACCTACGGTTTCACCGTCTTGGTAGTAAGGCTCTTGTTTAACTAGGAGCTTACGACCTTCTGGTAAGGTCAGGAGCAAATTAAAGTTCTTGGCAGACTTGGGTTCAATTTTACCCAGATCTTTTTCCTGTTGATTACAAATTCCCTGCTCAATCAGGTACTCGAAAACATTTTTAGAACTTAATAAAAATGCCATAGTTTTTTTAAACTAAAAAATTAACAAAAAAAATAATTGCTGTTCGCGTAGCGTGCGCCTAGCGCATTATCTTACCCCTCATTAATTATTTATCTTTATTTATTCAGACCAAAAAGTCAATAGAATTACCTTTACTTTTTGGACATAAGGTCTTGATTAAAGTCTTATGGTTAGGGATTTTTGCAAATAATCAATCGGAGCCACAAGGACTCCGAATAAGCTGAGATATTGGGTAAGCATATGCGCTACGCGCACGCGTGCGCGTTCAGCTATCAGCTAATGCGCTACGCGCAAGCTACGCGAACAGCTAATGCCCTAGGCGCAAGCTACGCGAACAGTTTTTGAATAAAACAGCTAACCATTTGTTTAATCTGAGTTATTTCCCAGGGTCGTTCGCACAGCGTGGCCATTCGCGTAGCGTGGCCTAAAGGCCAAGGCCAAAGCCTGTGCCACAAAGCACCTCAAGTAGCCTGAGCCTTTGGCCTTTGGCTGACGGCTGAGCGCTGACCGCTGAACGCGCACGCGTGCGCGTAGCGCTTATGCTTACCAACCGACTAACCG
>NZ_JAAHHS010000187.1 GCF_010692395.1 Moorena sp. SIO3H5 | reverse complement strand
TACTCCGCATCCCTCTCCACGTACATAGCCATTTGCCGAGGCATCAAAGGTCTTGCATCGACCATCGGGAGATAACATTTTAGCCTGAGAGAAAATAATACTAGTCTCAGGAGATAGAAGTAGATTGACACCTCCAGCTAAAGCCAAATTGCATTCTTGTTGTCGCAGGCTCTGACAAGCTAGATGTAAGGATACCAAAGACGAAGAGCAAGCCGTTTCTACTGCCAGATTAGGTCCTGTCAGTCCCAATATGTATGATAAACGACCTGTAGCAGCGCTTGGCGCATTACCTGTACCCCAATAAGCCTGTGGTACTTCACTGGTTGCCAGCTGATTTAAATAATCACTACTACCAATGCCAATAAATACTCCTGTGAGACTATTAAACAATTGGTCAGGGACTATGTTCGCTCTTTCTATTGCTTCCCAACTTACTTCCAGCAATAAGCGTTGTTGGGGGTCTAGACTTTGAACTTCCCGGGGTGAAATGCAGAAAAATGGAGCATCGAAACCATCTATTTGTGAGAGAAAACCACCGTCACGAGTAGAAATTTTGCCCGTAGCATCCGGGTCTGGGTCGTAGTAGTTATTAATGTTCCATCGGTTTGAGGGAACTTCAGAGATAGCATCAACCCCATCATTGAGTAGTTGCCAGAAGGATTCTGGGGAGTCTACTCCACCAGGAAAACGACAACTCATGCCAATTATCGCTATGGGTTCCTTGCTTTGAGTTTCGTATTTTTCTAGTTTGGAGCGTGCATCTTTAAGGGCTATAAGCGCTCTTTGTAAGGCTGAGAGTGATTGTTCCTTTTCTTGTTCTTGTTTTAGGTTCATGGTGTTTTCAAAGGATAAGGTTGTATTAAATTTTATAGGTATGATGTTTAGCTTCTTTACTTAAACACCAATAGCCACATCGGTTCAGATTAACTTTTCTAATGCTTCAATTTCTTGCAAAACTGATGCTTCTAGTTCAATTTCTGAAAGTTCAGTGATATCTGATAATTGGGATGAGCCGTCCGCCACAACATCTTCTTCATCTAGTGCTTTTTCTGTTTGGTCTAGATGAGAAGAGAAATCTATCGGCATGACATCATTGGCTAAATACTCTACCAATGCTTCTACTGTAGGATAATCAAATAACAGTGTTGAACTTAAACTTGTTCCTAAGCTTGACTCCAATCGATTTTTTAATTCTACTGCTGTCAAAGAATCTAATCCTAAGTCAAATAAAGGTTGACGCATGCCGATCTTTTGTGTATCTTTCCAGCCTAATGTTTTAGCGATCGCTAAGCGAAGGTGAGTTGTTAATAGCTCGTGACGGTCTGAAACCAGTGCTGCTTCTAGCTCTTCTCTAAATGCCGACTTTTGAGTTAATGATGGTGTTTGGGAAATGAAATCCGACAAAAATGGTATCTTTTGTCCACCAGGAAACTGCCTGATAAATTGTGACCAATTAACCGGGAATACCCCCACTTGGCTTTGAGATTCTGATAATAATGACCCCAATGCCTGCATGCCCCTTTCTGGCTCTATGGCACTTAAGCCCATGCTCTCCATCCGTTGCTGATTTTGAACTGCTAAACTAGCGGCCATGCCTGCTGATGCCCAAGCTCCCCAGTTGATACTCAATCCTGGCAGTCCCATACTGCGACGATAGTGAGCTAGGGCATCCATAAACCCATTCCCTGCAGCATAATTGCTTTGACCTGGTGAACCCAACATAGAAGCTATAGACGAAAAACATACAAAGAAGTCTAAGGGGAAATCTTTGGTTAGTTGATGCAAATACCAAGTTCCTTGGACCTTTGGTGCCATTACCTTGGTAAACTGTGACCAACTCATATTTTGTACTAATGCGTCATCTAACACCCCGGCAGAATGAATTACTCCTTTGAGGGGGGGTAATGATGCCTGAATTTGCTGGAAAATTTTCGCCAGATCTTCTCGTTGAGAAACATCCCCCAGTAATACACTCACAGAGGCTCCAGCTGTTTCCAACTCCTCAATAATTTTTTGTGCGGTTTCCTTCGGAGCACGACGTCCAGTTAAAACGATATTTCTTGCTCCTTGAGTTACCATCCATTGGGCTACTTCCAATCCTAAGGCTCCTAATCCTCCAGTGATCAAATAACTTGCGTCTGCTGTGATAGATTTGGGCTCACTTTGGGCTTCTGGCATGGAAACCACTACCTTGCCTACATGTTTAGCTTGCTGCATGTACCGGAAGGCTGCTGTAATTTCTGTACTAGGAAATACTTTATGAGGTAAGGCTTTGAGTTTTCCTTGGTTCCACTGCTGGGTTAATTCTTCTGATAGTTGCCCAATTAAACCCGGTTGCTGTTGGACTGCTTCTTGTAAATCAAAGGGGAAATAACTCACATCTGGTCGTTTTTCCTTGACTTGCTCTTTTTCCCAAATTCCGATTTTGCCGATTTCCACAAATCTGCCTTTTGGGGTTAATACTGCCAAGCTCTGGGGAATATACTCTCCGTTGAGGCTATTGAGCACGACATCTACCCCTTCTCCTGCCGTGCGTTTCATGATTTCCTCGGCAAAATCTAGGGTGCGGGAGTTCATAATGTGTTTAATGCCCAAAGATTGGAGAAATTCCCATTTGCTTGGACTAGCTGTGGCAAAGATTTCTGCTCCTGCAACTTGGGCTATTTGGACTGCCGCTTGCCCTACTCCACCAGCTGCTGCATGAATTAATACTCGCTCTCCTGGTTGAATTTTGGCTAAGTGCTGCAACCCGTATTGGGCAGTTAGGAATGTCAAGGGTAGAGTCGCCGCTTCGCTGAAACTCATTTGTTTGGGCTTGGCTACTACATACTCTACTGAGGTGGTAATGAAACTGCTCAAGCCATCGTGCAAGAGTAATCCTATTACTTCGTCTCCTACTTGCCACTGTGAAACTTGTTCTCCTACTGCGGAGATTTTCCCAGCACATTCAAAGCCGAATGTTAGTTGCTCTGCGCTAGTAATGTTAAAGTGTTCGGCATAGTAGTCTTTGAGTAATCCGAGGGCATTGAGCACGTCTCGGAAGTTTAGCCCCACCGCTGCTACCTCAATTTCTACTTCATTTGCCAAGGGCGTTTTCCGCTGCATTGGCTGCCAGTTGAGGTTGTCTATGACTCCGTATTCTGACAGTTTTAATTGCACCGGTTGGTCTGCTGAGGTGATTTGGTTTTGCTGTGGTTTTTGTACTAGTCTGGCTACATAGCGACTTCCTTGACGTATCGCTATTTGGTCTTCTACATCTTCTGATAAGAGTTCAGCTACTAGGGAGTCTAATATTTGAGTCTGCTCTAAGTTTGGGTCACAATCTAGGCGTTTACATCCTAATTCTGGGTGTTCTTGGGCAATGACTCGTCCTAGTCCCCATAAGCTTCCATACTCAGGGTTGATTACTTCTGAGTCTGAGATTACCCTTTGAGTTCCTCGGGTGACTAACCACAGTTTTGGGATGGTTTCAGGTTTGCTGTTGATAATTGCTTGCACTAAATGCAGCACTGTGGCACAACTTTGTTCTTGAACTGTTTGTATTTCTAGATTGTCTTTGCTTTCGCTCTCCTGCACTCCCCACAGATACACAATCCGAGTAATCCCTGAATTTTCTGCTAGCAGCTGTTGAAATTGTTCTATACTGGTGGGATTGATTTGATAGTGTTGCTGAGTTAGTTTCTTATAGGTATCTCCTGGTGAGACTCTGATAGACTCGTGACTTTTGCGTTGTAGTGCTTCTACCAGTTGAGTATCCTGTGCGAAAACTAACCATTTGTCAGTTGCTGATGATGGGGTAGTTGATGGTAGGGGTTGGGTTTGCCAGTTGATCTGATAAAACCAATGGCTAATATCTGGTTGCAGGCTTTTCAATAGGGCATCGGCTGTAGTTGCCGTTACTCTTAATCCCTCAATTTCTGCCAGGAGACTTCCCTGATTATCTACTAATTTAATACTTCCTTTTAAAGTCTTTTCTGGTATTTCTACTATCGCCCATACTTGAGTTATTGTCTGACGATACTGTTTTAATTTGTCTATTCCTACTGGCAGATAGGTTTGCTCATTTGTTTCTGTGTTGCCTATAGCATGACCTAGGATTTGTAGAGCAGCATCTAATAGGGCTGGATGTAACTGATAGTCTGTTGCCTGTCCTGCTATTTCCTCTGGTAAGGCTATTTTCCCTAGGGCTTTCCCTTGACCTTTCCACAATTGTTTGATTCCTTGGAAGCTGTTGCCGTAGTCTATCCCTCTTGACTTAAATTGTTGATAATGTTGTTGGATGTCTATTACTTGACTACATTCTCTCTGGTATTGCTCTAGGTCAATTTTGGCTTTGGCGTTGGTAGTTGAGTCTAAAAATATTTTACCTTCGGCATGCAATGTCCACTGGTTTGCCTGTTGATTGTCACCTTCTGATGTACTAAATATCTCAAGCTTATAGCTATTGTTTTCTAAGGTGCTGATTACTGTTTGTACTGTCTTTATGTCTGTTTCTGGTATAACTAACCCTCGCACTATGGTTACATCAGAAACTACGACTTGCTCTCCAGTCGTTAACAAATTTTTCCCAACTGCAGCGGCTATTTCTAAATAGCCTGTGGCTGGAAAGAGCACCTTGTTAAATACTTGGTGGTGACTCAGGTAGGCTGGAGATTCTGCTGTTAGGTATGATTGAAAACGATGTTGATTTTCTATTCCTGCTAGGTTGAGTTTTTCTCCTAGTAACGGATGCAGGTTTTTGGCGGTTGACCCATAGGGTTTTGGTTGGTAGCCATTTTGAGTTTCTACCCAATACCTTTCTCTTTGGAAGGGATAAGTGGGCAATATTACTTTCTCCCGGTTATAGTTTTGGTCAAATTTAAACCAATCTACTTTAGCTCCCTGCACATACAACTGTCCTAAACTCGAGAGCATCTGCTGCCATTCATCCACTCCCGGACGTAATGAGGGCAACCACACACCGATCTCTTCCGGTAGACATTGACGCCCCATACCTAACAAAATTGGTTTAGGTCCGATTTCCAGGAATAATTCAGATCCTTCCTGGTGCAGAGTTTTCATGCTCTGGACAAATTGCACTGGTTGGCGCACATGATTTACCCAATATTTGCCTGTCGCTATGCTATTGTCCGCTTTTGTGCCTGTGACATTCGATATTAGTGGTATCCTTGGTTGATTGTAGGTGAGTTGATTGGCTATATCTTCAAACTCTGCCAACATAGGTTCCATCAATGGTGAATGGAAGGCATGGGATACCTGTAGTTGTTTAGTTTTGATGCCAACGGATTCGAGGTGAGTGGCGATCGCTCCTACTGCTTCTGCTTCCCCAGAAATGACTGTGCTTTCTGGTCCATTAATGGCTGCGATGGCTACTTTTTCTGACCGGGACATTGCCTTCAAAGTCTCTAGTACTTTCGACTTTGATGCCATCACTGAAACCATTGCTCCGCCCGCAGGTAATTTCTGCATCAAAGAGCCCCTAGCAGCAATTAGTTTCAGGCCATCTTCTAAGCTGAATACTCCTGCTACGGTTGCAGCTACATATTCTCCGACGCTATGACCCATCACCACATCTGGTTTGATGCCCCAGGATTGCCAGAGTTTGAAGAGAGCATATTCTATGGCAAATAGAGCTGGTTGGGTATAAGCTGTTTGGTCTAATAGGGATGAATCTGATAAGTCGTCTGCTGGATAGAGAATTTCTCGTAATGACCTGTTTTGGAAGGTTTCTAAGCTACTGAGAATTTCCTCACATTGATTAATCGCTTCCCGGAAGGCTGGTGCTTGTTGATACAACAGCCTTCCCATGTTGACGTATTGGGAACCTTGTCCTGTGAATAAAAAGGCGATTTCAGGAACTGTACTATTGTTGAGCAGTTCTTCTGAGTAGATCCCAGCTACCTCTTCTCCCCGTTGCTGTTGTCGAAGTTTTTCCACTAATTCTTGTTGGTTAGAGGCAACAACTGCTAGTCTGTGGTTGAAGTGGGTACGCCCTGTATTCGCTGTATAGCAAATATCAGCTATTATTAATTCTGGATGGGTTTTGAGATAATTTTCATAACTACTGACCAACTCATCAAGAGCTGTTTGAGTTTTAGCTGAAAGAGTTAATAGATGAATAGGACGTATTGGTACATCTTTTCCGTTGCCGGTTGCCTTTCCCCCTTGGAGGGACAAAGAGGAGATTTGCCTGTTGCCTTCTTTTGGTGCCTCCTCTACAATCACATGAGCATTAGTTCCACTCAGACCAAAGGAGCTAACTCCCGCGATTCTAGTTTTATCCCCCCGCAACCAAGATCTTGCTTCTGTCGGCACTACTACGGGTATCTCTTCCCAAGGAATTCGTTGATTAGGCTGTTTTAGATGAAGATGAGGAGGAATCTTTTCATTCTGTAAACACAGAATAGTCTTGATTAATCCAGCAATTCCTGCTGCTCCCTCTAAGTGACCAATATTCGTTTTGACAGAACTAATAATGATGGGTAGATCCTGAGGACGATTCTTACCATATACATTGACCAAAGCTTCCACTTCAATCGGATCCCCAAGAGGGGTCCCAGTTCCATGACATTCTATGTAGTCTACCTGAGAAGCCTCAACCTTACTATTAGTTAGAGCTTGTTGTATCAAGGCTTCCTGAGCTAAGCCATTGGGCACTGTCAACCCACTACTCGGACCATCATGATTGACTGCAGAACCTCGTATAAGAGCTAGAATTTGGTCTCCGTCAGCTTGTGCTTCTGACAATCGTTTGAGAACAACTACTCCACATCCCTCTCCTCGTCCATAGCCATCAGCACTCTCATCAAATGTTTTACAACGGCCATCTGGTGAATTCATCTTAGAGCGAGACTGTATTACACTCCCATCGGGAGTGAGCATAAGATTTACCCCACCCACTAAAGCAATGTTGCACTCCTGGTTGCGTAGACTCTGGCAAGCCAGATGGCAGGCTACGAGGGAAGAAGAACAAGCTGTTTCCACACTTAAAGTTGGTCCTTGCAGTCCCAGGGTATAAGCAATCCTTCCAGCTCCAAGAAAAGAGCCATTGCCGGAGGCAGTGTGCCAATCCGCAGGATTTGTTGCCAACTGCCCGTAGTCATGGTTCATCATGCCGACGAAGACTCCTGTTTGACTACCTCTGAGAGCAAGGGGAGACAAACCTGCGTATTCGAGGCTCTCCCAACAAACCTCCAAAAGTAATCGGTGCTGAGGATCCAGCTTCTTGGCTTCGCGAGGAGAAATTTTGAAAAACTCAGGATCGAACTTATCTACATCCGTGATGAAATTGGCAAAGCGGGTATACATTTTGCCTGTGGCATCAGGATTTGGATCGTAATACTGCTCAATATCCCAACGTTCTTTCGGCACCTCAGTGACTGCATCCATCCCTTGTTCCAGTAACTGCCAAAAGACTTCAGTATTCGGTGATTTGGGAAAGCGACACCCTAAGCCAATAATAGCAATGGGTTCTGTATTGGCTTGCTCGATAGCTTGCAGTTTAGTTTTAGCATCCCGCAAAGCAAGAAGCAAACGCTTAGAAGATGAAAGCTGTTCAGATGATTGAGAAGTCATTTTACTTACCTTAGCCTTTTCTTAATAAAACTTCTAACTCTTCCAGTTCCTGAGAAATAGAGGTCTCGACCTGATCTTGATCCATGTTATCAAGATCAGATCTCATCTCAATTGGAGTCTCGACAGGACTATTGTCCTGAATGTCAATGCCAACATTATCTAGTTGTAAGACGTCTTGAGCTAGGTAATCCACTAAATCATCAATAGTGTTGTAATTGAACAAAGTGGTTGCTGACAAGCGACACCCCAAACTTGATTGCAAGCGATTCCTGAGTTCTGTCAGCATTAATGAATCTATTCCTATATCAAACAATCCAACCTGAGAATCTATTTGCTCTGGATCTGCAATCCCAAGTATTTGAGCAACCTGCGAACGAACTTCCTTAGTCAGTAGCTGGCGACGTTGTTCAGGGGAGACAGCTTCTAAGTGTTTAATAAACCATCCTTCCTGGGATGATTTTGACTGAGAAGGAGCCAAATCCTTAAGCATTGGCATTGTTGTTCCTGCCTGTACCTCGAACCACTGTGACCAATTAATTGGCATCACGCCAACTTGAGGAACTTCGAGTTGTAACAACTTTTCCAAGGCTTGCATTCCTTCATTAAGGCTAATGGATTTTAACCCTGAGTTATGCAAGCGATCTAAGTGCTCATCCCCTAACTTAGCTGCCATGCCTGCTGATGCCCATGGTCCCCAATTAATGCTCAATCCTGGTAGTCCCATACCACGACGATAATTAGCGATCGCGTCCATAAAAGCATTAGCAGCAGCATAGTTTCCTTGACCTGGTGAACCCAACATCGAAGCCATAGATGAGAAACAGACAAAGAAATCTAAAGGTAAATCTTTAGTGAGTTGATGCAAATGCCAAGTTCCTGCTACTTTTGGTGCCATAACTTTCGTAAACTGCTGCCAACTTAGATTTTGCAGTAAGCTATCATCTAATACCCCGGCTGCATGAATTACTCCTTTGAGTGGTGGCAATGAGTCTTGAATTTGGTTGATAATCCTCACGGCATCTCTTTGCTCTGATATATCTCCTGACCAAACACATACTTGACTATCAAGTGCTTCTAAGTTCTCAATGATTTCCCTGGCGGTTTCGGAGGGGGCACTACGTCCAATTAAGACTAGATGTTGAGCACCTTGAGCAACTAACCATTGAGCTACCTGTAACCCTAATGCACCTAAACCACCAGTAATTAGATAACAAGCTTCTGATTGAATTGACAGTTTTTGTGAGCTTAATTTGTGCTGTTGTTGTCGTACTAATCGGGCGACATAACGAATTCCCTGACGAATTGCAATCTGGTCTTCATAATTATTAGACAACAGTTCGTCTACCAACTTGGGAATAGTCTCAGCAAGAGGAGATTTGGAATCTAAATCAACCCTGCAACAGTTTAATTCTGGATGTTCCAGACGAATAACTCGTCCTAGTCCCCACAGAGAGCCGTGGTGGGGTTGGCTCACTTCTGATTCATCTAATACACTCTGAGTTCCTTGAGTAACTAACCACATTGGCATTACATGAATTAGTCCAGTTTTAATTAAGGCTTGCACTAAATGTAGTACCGTACCAGAACCTAATTCTTGGGCTGTTTCTATATCTTTGATAACTACAGGATCACTGGTTTCATTGATACCCCATAAATGCACAATACCTTTGATGTCAGCATTGTCTTGCAGTAGTTGTTGGAATTGTTCAGTAACAGTGGGATTGATTTGATAATGTTGAGCATCTATTTCTTGATAATCTGAACCTGGAGATACCCAAATACAGTTGTGTCCCCTCTGTTGCAACTCCTCTCCAATAAGCTCTGTCAATTCATTCGTCAGTGCAAATACTAGCCAATTACTTGTTTGCTTTTCATTAGATTGGGAACTTAAGAGTAGGGGTTGGGATTGCCAGTTTATTTTATAAAACCAATGACTCAAATCTGCTTCCAGAGTCATCAGCAAGGTATCTGAATTAGCTTTCCTACCTTCAAAACCAATAACCTGAGCAACTAGCTGCCCATGTTGGTCAAACAATTGTATATCGGCTTTGAATTTTTCTCCTGATTGTTTATCTTTCGAGCCACAGGTATAACACCAAAGCAGCTCATTATCAGAACTATTATAGAAAGTAAATTTATCTATACTGAATGGAACAAATGTTTCATTTTTATTGCCAGATTGATCTAAAACAAGTGCGATTATTGATTGAAAGCACGAGTCAACTAGAGTCGGATGTAGTTGATACTTTGTTGCATTCAGAATAGTTTTTGGGACTTTCATTTGACAAAGAACTTCTCCCTCTCCCAACCATACTTGCTCTATCCAACGGAAACTCTGTCCTAAGTGAATCTGTCTATCCCAGAGATGCTGGTAAATTTCTGCACTATCTATTTTTTTGCTACATCTGGCTTGAATTTCTTCTAGAGGTATTAGTGATTGCTCAGCATTAGCAACAGACAATTTCCCTGTGGCATGAACTGCCCAGTCACTGATGTGACTCCCATTGTTTGAAACTTGATTAATCTGTGATTCTAAAGAGTCGTCAAAGCTAATCACTTGAAATGAAAAAGAGTTATTTTGCGGTGTCAAAACTACCTGAACTGTTCGCACCCCTTGTTCCGGAATTGCCAGTGCTTGAGGAAACAGAATATCCTCGATTTGACATTCGGTTGCGGCAAAGGTTAAAGATGCCGCTGCTAACAAGAGGGAGATATGACCGGCACCAGGAACTACCACTTGTTCATACACAATGTGGTCAGCTAAAAATGGCAGATTTTCAGTGCTAAAATGAGACTCAAAAAAGATTTCTTTGGATAAGGGAGATTGAAACTTGTGATTAATCAGAGGGTGGAGTTTAGTTGCATAGATTGCTTTTCCATCCCAATCATTAGCCGTTTCTACCCAATACCTTTTACGTTGGAAGGGATAAGTTGGTAAAACAATTTTCTGGTGGTTATAATCTCTGTCAAATTCTGACCAATTGACTTGAACTCCATGTACATACAACTGTCCTAAAGTCGAGAGTATCTGTTGCCATTCATCTACCGCAGGACGCAAAGAAGGCAACCAGACACCTACCCCTTCTGGCAGACATTGATGTCCCATGCCTAATAATATTGGTTTGGCTCCTATTTCTAGGAATATTTCTAAACCTTGTTGGTGCAGGGTTTCCATACTAGCAGCAAACTTTACGGGCTGGCGTATATGATTGACCCAATAGTTGGCTGTGGTAATACTATTGTCTACTTTTGTGCCTGTAACATTAGAAATTAGTGGTATTTTTGGTTGATGGTAGGTAACTTGATTAGCTATAGCTTCAAACTCTGCCAACACCGGTTCCATTAATGGTGAATGAAAAGCATGGGATACTTGTAGTCTTTTAGTTTTGACTCCCTCTGACTCTAATTGATTGACAATAGCTGCAATAGCTTCTGTTTCACCAGAAATAACCACACTTTCTGGTCCATTAATTGCAGCTATTGCGACCTTGTCTGTGTAGGGGGTAATCAATTCACGAACTTTTGACTCCTTAGCTATGACTGAAACCATCTCACCATCAGAGGGTAACTGTTGCATTAACCTTCCCCTAGCTGCAATGAGTTTTAGACCATCTTCTAAACTAAAAATTCCTGCTATTGTTGCTGCTACATATTCTCCCACACTGTGACCCATTACCGCATTGGGTTTAATTCCCCAAGATTCCCATAACTTAGCCAAGGCATACTCTATAGCAAATAAGGCGGGTTGGGTATAAGCTGTTTGGTCTAGTAGAGAGGAGCTTGATGATGGTGCATTTTGAGGATAGAGAACTTCTAAGAGTCGATATTCCAGATAGGACTCTAAAATTTGGTCACATTCTTCCAAAGCTTTACGGAAAGTCGGCTGAGTTTCGTAGAGTTGCCTTCCCATATTCACATACTGGGAACCTTGACCAGTGAACAAGAAAACTATTTTCGGTGGATTTTTGCTAGCATGTCCAGAAAATAGTCCAACTACTTGCTCCCCAGTTTCCTGGTAATGTAGTTTTTCTACTAGTTCTTTGCGGTCAGCAGCAATAACCGCTAATCGATGTTTGAAATGAGCTCTTCCTGTGTTGGCTGTGTAACAGACATCTGCGCTGGCTAGTCCTTGATTAGTTTCGAGATAGTTAGAATAAAGAGTTACTAAATCTTCGAGAGCTTTTGCAGTCTTAGCTGATAAAGTTAGCAGATGTAGGGGACGCTTATGAGCGCATTCACTCTTACTTTTTGGAGAAGGAGCTTCTTCGAGCACTATATGAGCATTGGTGCCACTAATAGCAAAAGAACTCACTCCTCCCACCCGTTTGCCACCGGGTGAAGACCAAGGTGTCAGTTGAGTGGGAACTTCTAGTGGTATATTCCCCCAATCAATATAGGGGTTGGGATGATTAAAATTCAGTGATGGTGCGATTTTTTGATGTTGCAGTTGTAGAACCACTTTAATCAAACCAGCAATTCCCGCTGCGGCTTCTAGGTGACCGATATTGGTTTTAACTGAACCAATCCTCAAAGGATGTTCTTGGTTATGTCCCTCCTCAAACACCGTGCCTAAGGCTCTAACTTCCATCGGATCCCCTAAGGAAGTTCCTGTACCATGAGCTTCCACATAACCTACCTGAGATGGTTCTATTTTGGCTGCTTTGAGAGCTTGTTGAATAAGCTGTTCTTGGGCTAGTTTATTAGGTACTGTCAGTCCACTACTAGGTCCATCATGATTAACCGCTGAACCACGAATCACTGCCCAGATTTGGTCACCATCTTTAAGAGCATCAGACAGGCGCTTAAGTACTACCATGCCACATCCCTCTCCCCTGCCATAACCATCAGCAGCAGCATCAAAAGTCTTACACCTGCCATCCGGTGATAGAGCCTTCAATTTTGATAGTGCGGTGGTAACGTGAGGAGAGAGCATCAGTTGTACCCCTCCTGCTAAAGCCAGATTAGACTCACCCCGACGTAGACTATGGCAAGCCTCATGTATAGCTACCAGAGATGCTGAACAAGCTGTATCTATTGCTAAAGATGGACCTTGCAATCCCAAGAAGTAAGATAGCCTACCTGCGGCAAAACAAAAGCCATTGCCTGTAGCATCGTAAGGGCTGATATTTTCCAGTTGGTTAAAGCCCAAATCAGCATAATCGTTTTGACCAATACCTAGAAACACTCCTGTGTGGGTATTTTCTAATTGTTGGGGGTTAATTCCCGCTCTTTCTAAAGCTTCCCAAGTTACTTCTAAAAGAAAACGTTGTTGTGGGTCAAGGCTATGGGCTTCTCTCGGAGAGATGCCAAAAAACTCAGGCTCAAACTGATCTACCTGATCCACTAAGGAAGCATGACGGATATACATTTTCCCTGGAGTATCAGGGTCAGGATGGTAAAAATAATCTGGATTCCAGCGTTCAGGTGGAATTTCTCTAACTCCATCTTCACCATTAGCTAACAGTTCCCAGAAGCTTTCTGGAGTGTTGGCATTTCCTGGGAATCGACAACCAATACCAATAATGGCAATAGGTTCACTTTTGGCAAGTTCCATCATCTCCAACTTAGCTTCTGCTTGCTTTAGCGCCAGAAACATCTGTTTGGATAATGATAGTTGCTCTTTGTTGGTAGTCGGTTCCATGAATTTTTATCCTTGACTTATTATTTGACTTTTTGATTAATTCAACTGTCCTTATTTCAGCAGTTTATCAAAGCATACTATTAATTTTTTCTAATTGTTGAGCTGCTAGTGCTTCAAATTCCTCTTCTGAGATATCTTCGATAACTTGCAAAATCTGCTCATCTACATCTACCTCTTTTCGTTCAGGTAAATTCCTCTCGGAATCTGCTACTGATTTCCATCCCATGACTTCTTCAAATATATACCGAGATAGTTTGTCAATTGTGGGATATTCCATAGCTACTGTCCCAGGTAAGGTAATCCCTAGTTGAGCTTGTAATCGATTCTTTAATTCCACTGTTGTCAAAGAGTCCATCCCCATTTCCATAAAGCCCAAATTGATTTCTGGTAATTGAGATGAACTTAAGCCTAATACCTTGGCTACTTGCCCTCGAATGTGTTCCTTTAGAATTTCCTTACGTTCGCCTGCTGATGCCTTATCTAATTGATCTAAAATTTCTCGTTCTAGCTTCTGCTTCAGAATATCTTGTTGCTGTAATTCATCTTGGTGTAATAGTTCCTGTAGTAATGAACTTTTATTTAGATTACTCCACTGTTGTGCCAATAATGACCACTCTACAGATATTACACCAATTTGTCCAGTTAGAGTTTGATTGGCTAACAGTTGCTCCAAGGCAGACATTCCTTGTTCGGGGGCAATATCATTAACTCCACTGGTATGGATGCGATTTTGATGCTGAGCCGCTAAATTATTCGCCATTCCTCCAGACGCCCAAGGACCCCAGTTAATAGTTAATCCAGACAATCCTCTACTTCGACGATAGTTAGCCAAAGCATCCATAAAGGCATTGGCAGCAGCATAATTTCCTTGACCTGGTGAACCGATTAAGGAAGCTATTGAAGAGAAGCAGACAAAGAAATCTAACGGTAGCTCTTGGGTAAATTGATGTAAATGCCAAGTTCCTCCTACCTTTGGTTCCATTACTTTGGCAAAATTCTCCCAA
>NZ_JAAHHS010000186.1 GCF_010692395.1 Moorena sp. SIO3H5 | reverse complement strand
ACAAAGTCCTGGAAAGTGCTTACAGTAAAGAACCAAAACCTATCGATAAGCCTTTTGTAGTAAATAACATAAATACTAATAATTGAGACTATAAGCATTCAGCCGTCAGCCGTGAGCTTTTAGATCACGCGTGCGCGTTCAGCCGTCAGCCGTCAGTGGTCAGTGGTCAGCTGACGTAACATAGATTAAACCAATGCTTACCTGTTGTCTTGATGCAAAGCGCGAGTGGGGGAAACCACGCCAGTTGCTCATGGGGGGAACCCCCTTTGGCGGCACTGGCTCCCCAAGACCGCGCTGCATCGCTTATTCAAAAGCTGAACGCGCACGCGTGCGCGTAGCGCATTAGCTGATAGCTGATAGCTGATAGCTGATAGCTGATAGCTGATAGCTGATAGCTGATAGCTGATAGCTGATAACTGACTGACCCCTTACCAATCACTTAACACCAAGACGAATTTCTGTGGCCAGAGAAGCCATGGTTAATTGCCCCCCCTGCTGGAGAACGTTAGTGCGTAAGCGAAAGTTAGGGCTAGCAAACCAAAAACGTTCTTCAGCATATAGAGTTTTCCCCTCTGTAATCATTGTTAAAACATCATCCTGGCCGATACTGTAACGACATTTTGAGGAAGTTTCTTCAACATCACCATTAGTTCGCAATAGCTTGCCAATGTTGGGATTTTCTGGGTTGGGAACAGGTACAACAACAGTGGAACCAGTTTGTTTTTTCTGCTCTCCTACTACTGTACCGTCCCAAATCACTTTTACACCAAATATAGCTATACCAGGCTCTATTTGGTATTTGTCACAGAGTTTGATGACCTCTGGGGCATCACCAGATAGCATTTCCATAGTGATGTTGGACTTACCATTTTTAATGGGTTGAGAAGTAATATGATTACTAGTACGTTGAGAAAACCATCTGCCAGCACTCTGCTCAAAAAACTCTTTAATATCCATTGGCTAAGATTTTAGAAATTTGTGGTAGATCAGTGATGTTGGTAATTTCAATCAAGTGGTTCATTCTTGATTCTATCGTGCTATGGTTAGCCTAATTACCAGGATGCTAAGCTAGCTTGAGGCTTCAGACAAACCCAATAGAGCCCTTTGAGCGGCCTCAGATACTTGAGGATGGCTGTCTTTTGCCAAATAGTTTAATGCCGAGATACTTTTGTCCTGACCAAGTTGACCGAGGGCTTCTGCTAAACGTTGACGCACTATCCAATCCTCTGACTGGGCAAAGCGTAGAATATCGTCTATAGCTTCTGTAGCTTTAATTTCCCCTAAAGCAGCAATAGCAGCTTGTTGGACTAGTACTTCCTGACTATCTAACGCCTTGGTCAGCACATCACGAGCACGGGGATCTTGGAGATTACCTAGGGACACAGCAGCACTAAAACGTACCAACCATTCAGTATCTTCGTAGAACGCCCTAACTAGAGGTTCAAAGGCTTTGGGGTCACCTAGATATCCCAAAGCCCCAGCAGCAGCAGCACGAATTCCGTAATCTGGGTCAGTTGCCATGAATTTGACCAAAATTGGGTAGCATTCTTCCGTAGGCTTCACTCCCAGGGCGAATATAGCCATAGAGCGAACTGGTAAATTGGGATCATCAAGTACCTTTTTAATTAGGGGCACGGCATCACTGGCTTGAACAGCCCGTAGTGATGCCAGAGCCATCAAGCGATCGCGCATGTTAGGACTTTCCAGCTGAGCAGAAAGTTGTTCTAAATTAGGGGGAATCATAGTTTATTGGGGTTTGGTTGACAATTAACCTCAGAGGAGTATTAGCATCGGTTGTGATCCGTTGAGAATCTACCCAACTGTCTGGTCAAGTAATCGCTCTGTCTTGATGCAATAGCGAGTGGGGGGAACCACGGCAGTCGCTCATGGGGGAGACCACGGCAGTCGCTCATGGGGGAAACCCCCAAGACCGCGCTGCCTCCCCAAGACCGCGCTGCCTTCCCAAGACCGCGCTGCATCGCTGTAAGCATTTAGCTATCAGCATAAGCGCTACGCGCATATGCTGAACGCGCACGGGTGCGCGTAGCGCTTATGCTAACTGCTTAAATCCCTCTGACCTGCTTGCTAGATCAATCTTTATACACAATTGTCGCTCTGAGTCATAGTTTTGGGAATGCTATGGCTGTATCTATGGAAGTTTTTTAGTCAACTAGCTATGGCAAATCAATTCAACTTTTGGCATCTGAGTACAGGTAAGAATAGAAAAGAGGCTGATGTGATAAATACAACAACCCAAGTCACTTCTGCCACAGTTACTGATGGTAACTGTTGAATTGAGAGCTGATCCTTCGATTTTGAGACATCAATGATGAGATTAGAGCAGTTCCAGATTCTACGTGAGCTTACCGTCGATGAAGCAGCCTTTGAGCAGCTTCAAGAAATTTTATTAGCTCAGGAAACCAAATACCAAAAGGCACAAGAGCAAATTCACTTTCAGGCTTGTTTATTAGATAACTTACCTAGTGGGATTATTGCCATAGATATGGACGGAAAAATTATCCATTGGAATAGTTATGCCTGCAAGCTATATCAATGGCAAGCCCAAGATGTTATTGGGTTGCAGCTATCCGAGATCATGTTTCCCCCTAGAAGTCATGCTCCCATCAAAGAAATTTTTGCTCAATTGTCCCAGTTAGAGGTTTGGCAGGGTGAGTTGCTTATTCAACGCCAAGACGGTAGCCGATTGGCTAGCGATTTTACCATTAGTGTCCTACAAGATCAGGTAGGGAAACAGATTGGTTTTGTAGCAACTGTCGTTGATTCTAAAAAGGGAAAACAGGCACAGATTGACCGTAGGTCACGCTACGCGATCGCACTGTCTAACCAGGTGGCTCAAGATCAGCTGAGGGAGGCAATGGGTGATTCCCTTCGGGAAAACTTTGCAGCCCGCATTCGTAAATCTTTAGATGTGGAGACAATTCTAAATACCACAGTTAATGAAGTTCGTCGATTGTTACAAGCAGATCGGGTAGCGGTTTATCGCTTCGAGTCGGATTGGAGAGGTAGATTCACAGTAGAGTCTGTAGAATCACCCTGGCAGCCGATTACAGGTAGGGAAATGTATAATCCTCAGTTCTGGGAAACCCATGCTAATCAGTACCGGTATGGTCCGATCCAAGCGATTGAAGATATCTATTCTGATTCTGGGGGCTTGTCCTCCTATGAAGTTAATTGCCTAGCTCAGTTTCAAGTCGTTGCTAACTTGGTAGTTCCGATCATCTGTCACCCTCAACTAGACCAAAACCAACCATTAGACTCACCTCTGTGGGGACTACTGGTTGCCCATCAGTGTAGTAGACCACGACAGTGGCAGTTTTGGGAAAGAAATTTGTGGAAATCAGTAGCAGACCATGTAGGAATTGCGATTCAGCAGGCTCAAATTTATCAGGAAAACCAACTCAAAGCTCAACGGGAAGCAACGCTCAATCAGTTTACTCAAAAGATTCGTAGCTCTCTTGATTTAGAGCAGATTTTTACCACAGCCACTCAAGGAATTAGTCAGCTGTTGGAGGTTGACCTAGTAGAAATTCAAGAATATCTGCCACAGCAGCAGGTTTGGTTAACCGTATCTCAATGTACTGAACACCCTAACTTGAGAAGCCCAATGGGAGCTGAAACTCCGGATGTAGAAAATCAGATTAGTCGCAAGATCAAAAATCTCGAAGTGGTGCGTACTAACAATAGCTGCAACTTAAACCTTCAGGATAATTGCCATGGGTTACTTGTACCACTAAGGTTTCAAAACCGCCTCTGGGGAAAATTGTGCCTGATCAAGATTGATCGTGATTACCAATGGTCTGATGGCGCAGTGACTTTGGTGCAGTCGATGGCTGAGCAACTTGCGATCGCAATTCAGCAAGGTCAGCTTTATCAGCGGCTGGCTAACCTTAACACCGACTTAGAACGGCAAGTACTCGAGCGTACCCAACAACTACGAGAGAGAATCCAGGAACTACAGAGACTAAACATCCTCAAAGATGATTTCTTAAGTACCGTTTCTCATGAACTGCGCACACCTCTATCCAATATGAAAATGGCAATACAGATGCTCAAAATTGCTCCGGAGAGTCAACGACGAGAGCGCTATACAGAGATTTTAGAATCTGAGTGTTACAGAGAAATTGAACTAATCAACGATTTACTTGACTTGCAGCGTTTAGAAACCGCCTCTTATCAGGTTTCGCGAACATTAGTAGACTTGAAAATCTGGTTACACCGAATCATTGATTCCTTTTGCTCCCGTATCCAGGCACAACAGCAAATTCTCAAGTTGACTTTGTCAGATAATTTGCCATCGGTTTTGATTGACAAGACCAGCTTCGGGCGAATTGTAACAGAACTGTTCAACAATGCTTGTAAATATACTCCAGCCAACAGGCAGATTATTCTTGAGTTTTTTTACCAAAACAATCCGGATCTGATCGCATCAGATTCCGTACCCAATGTAATATTTAAAATCAGCAATCAAGCTGAAATTGCTGATACAGAATTACCCCACATCTTCGATAAGTTCTATCGCATTCCTAATGCTGATCCTTGGAAGCGAGGTGGTACAGGATTAGGTCTAGCTTTGGTCAAGGAGCTAGTCAAACAGCTCGATGGCATCATTCAGGTAGAAAGCTCTCAGAGATGGACTACATTTACCGTGCAAATTCCGGCTCCTCAAGGCTCCGAACTCAATGAACACGACAACAGTTTAACGATCAAGTTTTAATCTACCTTCAATGCTTAAGAGACTGCTTTGTCTGTTGCCTAAGGGTAGCGGTTAACTTATAGTTCCTACATTCCGCAGGTTGGAGGGGAGAGCTATGGTATTTTTGAACTATGAAACCAATAGCATCTTTAAAAGAAACTGACCTGTTGCACCTCGAACAAAAAATTCAACAGCATGATAAGAAAGCTCATGCATCAGCTCAAGCACTTAGAACAGCGAAACGCAAGCCTGTGCTCCTGATGCCATGGCAGCAGCAGAAGATTGGAACAAACAATGGCGCTATCATCGCCTCACGCTTGATAGAATTTGTGCCACGCCCTTACTACAATCAGCCTGGACAACCATGAAAAGATCAAGTTCCTGATGGCAACCTCTTCTTGATTCAAGGTTAAGCTGCCTTGAATCAAGAAGTGTCCAGCCCTAGCTCATAGAAGGGCTGGACACTTTGTTCTGGCTACCAATTTTCTAGAGTCTGAGTCCGTCCTAGAAGAACGGGGATAGTTACCCAATTTTTTTGGTAACTATCCCCGTTGGAATGGAACACGATGATATTAGTCTTCATGTTCTTCAAACTGATCGACTAATTCCGCTGAAGGGGGTCCGAAAGCGGTATAAATCGATATACCAGTAATACCGATCACAAAAACAAGAATAACAATGCTAAGGACTATTGCGGGTTCCATGGCTCAAATCAAATATAAGTGTGTGTGTTGATGCAGTCGCTTTTGGGTTAAACCACTGCAGTTGCTCCTGGCGCATGGATCTGCGTGGGTCACCTGCATCGCTGAAAGCGCCGTGGAGCGACAGTCGCTCATGGGGTAAACCGCCATAACCGCGCTGCCTCCCCCTGAGGGCACTGCATCGCTATATGAGTCTGTTTTCTTTTTGACTCTCTGAAATCTAGACAAACCTATACATTTAGTTATCTCTAGATCGAGAGTATTGCAGGGGATACCCCCAGCTGTGCTTGGACGATCAAGTCAAAGGCAAGCTAAACGGGATCTATTGTCAGAAGTAGATCTACAGTCAATTGTAGCCTTTTTTGATGTTGTGTTAACAAATTTTAAGTTTATTGATTTTTTTTAAGAATACCACAGAATTTTAATACTGTTAAGATACATTTTGTCTTGATGCAAAGCGCGAGTGGGGGAAACCACGGCAGTCGCTCATGGTTTGAAGTTACCGTAAGACAGTTGAGCCTTAATCAATAAGTTTTACCCCTTTTGTGCATAGCCGACCAACCATAAAGGCTCAACTGTCTAAGGTTTCGTCTCCGGGGGAACCCCCAAGACCGCGCTGCCTTCCCAAGACCGCGCTGCATCGCTTCCAAAACTCTAACTACTATACAAACTTAGACAGTAGTTGACAAAAACTACTGTCTAAGTTTGTAAACAACTAATCTTAAAAAAGATTAGTTGTTGTGAACGGCAGGCTTGAAAAATATCAGGTACTGTGTTAAGAGTGTGTTAATTTTCTTGGGAAAAGGTGAGTTGGCGCGTCATCACTGGGTATGTAGCCCAACATCCGGAAAATTTTCACGACCTTTACCTCACCAGGTACTTAGGCAAAAACCACGCTTTGATAGTCCTGGCAGTTAATCATATCTATTGGATGTGCCACTGCCGCAAACTCTCTCAAACAATTTCCGAGTCTGGATTGATTGAATTCAAGCGACTTGTCGAGTATAAATGTCTTTGGTTTAGTGCGTCCTTAGTGTAAGCTAATATCAAACATCTGCTCGTCGGGAAGCGCCTCTTATTTCTAAGGAGGGGTTCAGACGCTAAGTCAACGCGCCCCGTGTCTCCTATGGAGAACGGGTGTTGACCCTACGTGTCTTTAATCTTAAGAAGGTAGGGGAGCTTTGACACTCCCGCACCGGTGGTAGGATTCTGTTTAAATTTCTAAGTAGATCCTATCTGACTTGAAGCGAAGTGGCACGGTTTCAAGCTGCAACTTCGCCACCTTGTAGAGTCCCCCGTGCGAGCAATCCCTCCCACGGGGGAGATGTCAATAACATAAATCTCAATTAACATAAATCTCAATTTACCCATGGCACAAAGAACTCGGCTAGGAGATATTCTCAAACCCCTTAACTCCGAATATGGCAAAGTTGCCCCAGGTTGGGGCACTACCCCTGTAATGGGAGTCTTTATGGGACTATTTTTCGTCTTTTTGCTGATTATTTTGCAGATTTACAACAAATCAATCCTCATTCAAGGTTTCAATGTTGATTGGACAAGCCTAGGGCAGTAGTCTACTCCCTGCCTCAAATGCTAATCACTAAAATTTCAGCTCCCTCCCGGCTTGTCCGGGTTTTTTTATCCTCTTGACAACAATGGATAGGCTCTCAAGTCAGTGGGATGACTCCCTGGCAAGGATCCAACTGGCAAGGGTCCAACTGGCGAGCGTTCAACTGGCGAGCGTTCAACTAAACAGCGGTCAATTTGGGTCAAATGTGGAATACTAATAACAGCAAACTAGTAACAGCAAACCAGCTAACAGCAAACCAGCACTTGACAAATCCCAGGAGGTTATATAATGAACGTTTTTGGTATGGGTTTACCGGAAATGGCGTTGATTATGGTCATTGCCCTATTAGTATTTGGCCCTAAGAAGTTGCCAGAAATTGGTCGTAGTCTGGGTAAAGCCATTAGAGGCTTTCAAGATGCCTCCAAGGAGTTTGAAAATCAGTTTAAGCTAGAGGCACAACAGATAGAGCAAGGGCTGAACACCCCTACCCCAAGTGAATCTGAGAAAATTGCCCCCAAAGAAGTTGCTACAGCAGAAGTTGCTACAGCAGAAGTTGCTACAGCAGAAGTTGCTACAGCAGAATCAAACAATCATGCTACGACGTCCTCTCAACAAAGCTAATCCCAGGGAGGTTGAGCCACTTCAGCAAGAGGCTAGACCAAAGCAGGGATGATGACTAGTACTGCTCCGGGGCATTAAAAATTATGGTAATAACAATTCTTGCATGCTTATTACATAAGCGTGTTGCTATTTTTGAATCGTATCTTTATTTCCGCCGTGCTGTACTAGATTACTCTTGAACTCTAATCCAATAGTTCAGTAGTCGATTGCTTTGGCAACCATTGACGCTCCACGAGCAAGGGCTTTGAGTAATCGTGGAGTGTCAACTATGAGTTAGCTACTAGATTTACCATTTTTCTCATTCTTCTTAGTAGAAGGTGCCTCAAACTTGTAGCCAACACCTCGCACTGTCTGAATTAAGGAAGGGTCACTGGAATTCACCTCAATTTTTCGGCGAATTTGACCGATATGGACATCAACTACGCGCTGATCTCCCACATAATCGTACTCCCAGACTTCCTGGATTAACTCAGAACGGCGCAATACTCGACCTGGATGACAGGCCAGAAAATGGAGTAGATCAAATTCCAGAGCAGTTAGAGGGATAAGTATTTCGTTGATAGTTACCTCCCTGCGCCCTGGATCGATGACTAAATGCTCGAAGACGAGGCGTTCTGCTTCAGTAGCAGTAACAGCTCGCTTCCGTTTCAAAATTGCTCTAACTCGATTTTCCAGCTCTTGTAAATCAAAGGGCTTGGTGATGTAGTCATCAGCACCTTGTTGAAATCCTTGATTTTTGTCAGCAGCATCCGACCGACTGGTGAGCAAGAGGACAAAGACATCAGTGCGGCTCTGCATTTGCTGACACAGGTTGTAGCCAAGGGCGTCAGGCAAATTCACATCCAAAATGACTAAATCTGGATTAAATTGCTCAAATGTGGCAAGAGCCGTCTTGCCATCTTGAGCAGCCTGCATTTGAAAATTCTTTTGACTTAAAAAGCGTAGAATTAAATTTCGGATTGCCGGATCGTCATCTACGACAAGAATCTTGGCGGCGGTCATAACTTTCCACGGAAAACGGGATCACAAATTTAAGACGCAGAGTGTTTTGAGACCAACGGTGCTGTTGGGCATTGTAGACAATTATCCTCAGATTATTAGGCAATGCCAATAGTTGGTAATCGCATAGGCAGATCAGTTATTTTCAAAATTCCCCCACAGTAAGACTTCCCGAACCACGGCAAAAAGTCTTTTTTTCTTCTTCTAAAGAGCAAAAAACCCATAGCCTTGATGGGTCTATATGGATTTACTAACGTTTCTAACATTATTCAGGAATTCTCCGGTGATTTGGCAAAAAAACTGAGATGCACCGGCATTGTGTTGACTTCACTGCGCCACTGCTGTTTAAAGATCAAGCTACACTAGCACCCAGGGGCATTAGCACCACCCTCAACCAAGACTACTCTGTGACCAGTGGTTACCCAGAGTAAGGTTGAGAGTTTCTCGTGCCTAACCTTAACATATACATAACTAGTTTAAAGTTGCTGTCATACTAATGAAAAGAAGGGATGTGAAAACAAGGGATGTCTCGGAGGTCTTGAATGAGTGATAACAATCCCTATGATCAGCTTGGGGTTACGGAAGAAGCGTCCTTTGATGAAATTCAGGATGCCAAAGGTCGCCTGATGCAAAAGCATCGTGGTAACCAAAAGCTTTTAGATACCGTAGAGGCGGCCTACGATGCCATTATTATGGATCGACTTAGGATGCGCCAGGAAGGAAAGATTAAAGTTCCTGATCGCATTCGTTTCCCAGAGAAGGCTTCTCAAGCTCCACCGAGTTTTCCCCAAACACCAGTTAATAACTCTCCTGAGTGGCTTAAACGGTTGTGGGATACTCCGACAAGAGAAGACATGATCTGGCCGAGTGCAGTGTTCTTAATCTTAAGCAGTGCTACTGTGCTTTACACCTCATCGGCAGAGTCCATTTTGCCGTTGGTGATGGCTATAGGCTTTGGATTCACGATCTATTTTCTCAATCGGAAAGAACAACAATTTGGTCGTGCGGTGTTGCTAACCCTGGCAGGTCTGTTTTTAGGTGTGGGATTGGGGAGTTTGCTGTGGAATTCTCTGGCAACCCAATTCACCACCCTAGACTTGACACTAGAAAAACTGGCTACATTGGTGACATTTGTATTGCTGTGGCTGATTAGTTGCTTTTTACGTTGAACATGGGGATGTGGGATTGAGGATCAGGATGTGCCTCCAAAAGCACGTTCCTTGTCTCGTAGTGGTGCTTTTCCCCTTGATGTGATATCTCCTAAACGTCTCTACCCTTGCCTGGGTTTGCCCGGTGGAAACCACGCCAGTCGCTCATGGGGAGCGACTGCATCATAGTCATGAAAAGCAATTTTAATAAAAACTGCTTTTTAATATAACCACAAAGCTTGCAAGTCAAGACTTTAGGGCGATTATTTTATAAAAATTATTATTTTATAAAAAATTTTCATAGCCACAGGCTAGAGAGCCATTTTTTTTAACTGTGTTAAGAAAATTAAAGTTGCTCAAACCCTTGCTGTTACCTGATCCCAATTTCCCTTGTCTGGACAACTAGTTAGTGATACAATTACCTGAATTTTGAGACAATCTCACCACGATAGCCATAGCTTTTTTGACATAAAAAATGACTTGAACTTTCACGCTTCAATTAATCCCACCCTGACCGAGGGTCAGGCGTAGGGCTCCCAAAGAGCAGGATTAGCTAAAATCGCAAATTATACGGCTTGTAGCACTGCTGTATCTAGAACTAAATCTACAGCTTCAGCGAGATTATTGACGATAAAATCTGGTTCGTGGAGATTGAGCTGAGCGCGATCGCGTATTCCAGATAAAACTCCAATTGCTTTAATACCGTGGGTTTTGGCAGCCACTATATCCGCTTCTGTATCGCCAATCATCCAGACATCAGACGCAGCTGGGAGTTTTTTTAGGGCTTTTGCCATTAGCAAAGGTTTATCCTTAGTGTCACCGGTCTTAACATAGTCGTTACTCAGGCAATACCGTCGGTTAGGGGGAAAAAATTTCTTGAGGTCTAAGCGACTGAAGGCTTCATCAAGCTCTCGGACCCGACGCATGGTCATGACAGCTAAATCTACACCTGCTTCTTGTAATTTTTCCAGGGCATCTATAGCTCCGGGAACCGGTTGATCATGAACCAAGTAGGGCAGAGTGTGTACAGTTTGACGGCGCAGCTGAGCAAATGCTTCAGCTTGGCTGGGATCGAGACCTGAACGAATACCAATAATTATCTCCGGAACACGCCCCCTCTTGCACTGCCAAAACTCCGCCTTGGACATGGGCAGGATGGGCTGGTTAGGGCGTTGGATTTCTTTGAGACAAAACTGGTAAACCCGATAGTAACGATCCGAGACATTCATGATCGGACCGTCAAAGTCTGTAAATACTCTAATCATTATCTAACAAAATGTAATATTTATTTACATTATTATCTCATCCCGTGAGTATTTATCACTAAAGTTACGAATTTGTAACATTGCCAATGTCTCAGGACTTACCCATTACTCCTGACAGGGGTAGGTTTTTGAGATTTGGGTCGGGAAATGGGGAGATGGGGAGATGGGGAAATGGGGAGATGGGGAGATGGTGAGAATTCTCTGTCTGTTGCACCTTATCCAGTCACGAATCGGGGAAACGGGGCATCTTGCTGTGGAACGGGCATCTTGCCGTGGAACGGGCATCTTGCTGTGGAACGGGCATCTTGCTGTGGAACGGGCATCTTGCTGTGGAACGGGCATCTTGCCCGTTATCAATATTCCCAGGCAGGCAGGATGCCCACCCCACTCATTCATATTGATCCGAAGATTCAGCAATGCCGGATTTTTGACCGATTCCCGATTCCCGATTCCCGATTCCCGATTCCCGACTCCCGACTCCTCTGGGTTTTTTACTGTTCAATCACGACTGCATTCAACCCGTCTAACCGTAAAGCAACTTGATAAGCCTTACCAACTTTCTTCAGTTTAAACGCTCCCAAGGATTGCAAAAATTTGGGAAATGTACCCTTTAAATTTAAGTCTCTCATCAACTGAGTAATGGGTTGAGAGTATTGTTTTTTAAATTCAGTAGCTATATGAGCGATGGGAACATAAGGATCTTTATAGTTTGTCTTCAAATCCTTGAGGAGTTTAACTAGTATCTCTTCTAAATCTGATTTAGATTCAATTTTAGATACAGGCTTAACAGTAGGCTTTAACTGAATAGTCTTCAAAGAAGAGGTCTTTTTAATAAAAGAAATTGGCTTTTCAAATAGAGTTATATAAAAATTTGAGGTCCCCGGTATGTGATGAGTCACAAATTCCTTGGGATAATCACTAAAAATATCGGTTGTTAGTTTTCCAGGCAAGCGCAGGGACACAACTTGATTGAGGGTAAGCTGATACTTTGATTCAAATAGATATGATAGTCTAGGCAGGTTTACCCAAGCATTGGAAGTGCGTTTTTGTTCAGCTTTGAGGATGTCTTTGAGCTGATTAATAAATTCTTCGAGGGTGGGAATTTCTGGTACAGAAACCAGAGAATGGGCTTGAGTTTCACGAGTCTTGTTATTTAAAAGAATGATCTTATCGTTTTGCTTACGCACCAAATAGACTGTTAGTCCATGGGTTTGTAGGGTGGTGCAAAGATGAGTCATGACCCCATCAGAGGAACAGACTAAGACTTCCTTGGCAGTTGGATAATGGACAAAGATAGAAGCGCCAACGGTAGCCATCTTAAAATCAGCGCTGTCCTTTCCTGGTGGGACGTGAATTAGCTCATAGCCACGAGTATGCAGTTCAGTGTCATACTTACCCATAGCGCGCCAATTGGCAACAGCAATTTTGATTTGGATCGGGTAGGAACAAAATTGAGCTAGGAACTTTTCGGTTTCAGTATTGAGCCGTAAATTTTCGGCATCTAGCAGTAAGATGGCAATTCCTGTGCCTAGCTTTGGCGAAGGGGAAACTGATGTTGGGGTTTTATTATTAGTAGAGACACCAGTAGAGACAGCTAAGTTATGGGAATTATTGGCTGGCTTGGGTCGGATAGAGTGACGAAGTTTTTGGGTCAGTTCCCTAAACCTGGGAGATTTGAAATAACTAGGAATAAACAGAACTTGCAGTAATTTCCTGACTTTGAGAATTCGTCGGGGCCAAGTTTGCTCTTGGCTGAGTTCTGATTTGAACTTGGTCAGGAAAGCAGATTGATGACGGGGCTTATCCCAAGATATTTTTCGGTATTTTTCCTTGAGTAATTCGGACTGCTGCTGCTGAACCTCAAGGATGGCTTGGTAGAGGTAAAGGCTAATTTCGTTGATCGCGGCAGAGTCATTCACGAATGGTTTCTGGTAGATTTGGTAAGTAATGTTGGGCAGAATACAAGTCAAAAGGCAAAAGGCAAAAGGCAAAAGGCAAGAGGGGAAAGAGATCCGGAGTTTGATTTGACAATAAAAAAAGACCTCCTAGGTTTACATCTCAAATACAAACACTATATGAACCCACTATATCTGAAGGATCAGCAGTGGGTAGTGGAAAAGCTTGAGTTCCATAGAACTCAGGTGTTGGTAGATTGAAGGAGCTTCCAGCCAGAAGCCAGAGTCAGAATCCTTGATTACGGAAATATTTTCCGATCACTCAGTTTTTTGACTGGGTTAAATTTGTTATTATAGCGCTTTCCAGCGTAATGAGGTATACATAATTTTTCCCCTACTCCCGATTCCCGATTCCCGATTCCCGATTCCCGATTCCCGATTCCCCTTAACCCAACAGGAAAGTCCCTCCGCTAATTCAGAACTGGTATAGTAAGAGTGACTCAGCTTAACAAATTGTAATCATGGCCAGAGACCTAAGGGGATTTATCCAAGAGCTAGAACAGAAGGGACAATTGCGGCGGATTAAGGCTTTAGTTGACCCAGATTTGGAAATTGCTGAGATATCAAACCGGATGCTACAAGCGGGTGGACCTGGCTTGCTGTTTGAGAATGTAAAAGGGTCATCCTTTCCGGTTGCGATTAATTTAATGGGAACAGAAGAACGGGTTTGCTGGGCGATGAACCGCTCAACCCCGGAAGATTTGGAAACTCTGGGCAAGAAGCTGGGGATGCTGCAACAACCAAAGCCACCTAAGAAGATTTCCCAGGCGGTGGATTTTGGCAAAATTTTGTTTGATGTGGTGAAAGCTAAACCAGGGCGAGACTTTTTCCCTCCTTGTCACCAGGTGGTGGTCCAGGAAAATGATTTGGATTTGAATACATTACCCCTGATTCGCCCTTATCCCGGTGATGCTGGCAAGATTATTACCTTAGGATTGGTGATTACCAAGGATTGTGAGACTGGTATTCCTAATGTGGGGGTTTATCGGCTACAACTGCAGTCTAAGACTACGATGACGGTGCATTGGCTCTCGGTCAGGGGTGGAGCACGACATTTGCGCAAGGCGGTGGAGAGAGGAAAGAAATTAGAAATAGCGATCGCACTCGGTGTTGACCCCCTGATTATTCTGGCCGCTGCTACTCCCATACCGGTTGACCTGTCGGAATGGCTCTTTGCTGGACTCTATGGTGGATCTGGGGTTAACCTAGCTAAATGTAAAACCTTAGATTTAGAAGTACCAGCGGATTCGGAGTTTGTCCTGGAAGGCACGATTACTCCAGGGGAAATGTTGCCAGATGGTCCCTTTGGTGACCACATGGGGTATTACGGTGGAGTGGAGGATTCCCCGA
>NZ_JAAHHS010000185.1 GCF_010692395.1 Moorena sp. SIO3H5 | reverse complement strand
TACAGCTATTTATAATACCATATAAATATTCAATAGCTCGAAAAAAATTTGAAGCTATTCTGACTAACTGCTATTAACTAGCAATAATACCTAGGCAGATCACTACAACCCATGTGTTAGCCTTTAAGACTGCGCTCCATCCCTACTGCCTACTACCTACTCTCATTAACGAAGAACGAAAGTACCTCACCCAATTGATAACTCCTATATAATAGTAATCGCTTTAGACATAGCTTCTGGAGCTGGGATGACCCGACCAATTAAGCTGCTTTGTTGATGACCGCAAGCTTTCAATTTCTTAATACATTCATCAGCTTTTTCCGTTGGAATAGCTGCTAGGAGTCCACCAGAGGTTTGAGGGTCAAATAACAACTGGTAGTTAGGTAAATGACTAACGTCTAATGGATTGTTGATGTAGAGAGACGATCGTAAATTTTTAGGGTGAATAGAACTAGTGATTCCTGCTTGCACAGTTTCTATTGCTCCTGGTAATATCGGAATCGCTGCTAACTCTAATTCCACGCTTACGTTTGAGGCGTTAACCATTTCCAGAAGATGCCCTAACAGTCCAAATCCGGTAATATCAGTACAAGCTGTTGCGCCACATTCACGAAAGACTTGGGCGCTGGTTTGATTAGATAGTAACATGGATTCCACGGCCTGCTCAATCCAGCGACCTTTGGCTTGGTAGCGCATATTAGCAGCAAAAAGAGTTCCCGTCCCAATCGCTTTAGTAAGAATCAGCACTTGACCGGGTTTCATACCGTTTTTGCGCAGCAGTTGTTCAGGATGAGCGAGACCGTTGCAGGATAGGCCAAAGGCTAATTCTGCCCCTTCGGTAGTATGGCCACCAATTAAGGAAGTCTGAGATTCTTGGAGGATTTTATTGGCTCCAGACATCACTTGATAAAGGGTTTCCTCGACCTTATCTTCTGTTCCGTAGGGAATCGTGACGACGGCTAAGGCACTTTGTGGGGTTGCCCCCATGGCAAAAATGTCACTCAAACAATGATTGGTGGCAATTTGACCGAAGATATAGGGGTCATCAATCAAGCTACGAAAATAATCGATAGTCTGTACCATCAATTGACCTTCTGGAACTTGCAAGATAGCGGCGTCATCAGGGTCACTCAGTCCCATCACAATATCCGGTCTTTCCAGGATGGAGAGCCGTTTGATTACCCTTTCTAAGGTGGTACTACTGACTTTTGAACCACAGCCAGCACAGGGCATTGTCGAGTGTGTTGGGGATTGTTGAGAAGGAATTGGGAGAGTTTTGGCTTCTATCATTGGTGGTAAGTCTTCAAACTTACTCATGAATTTCCGGTCGATGTGATCTTTCCTCTGCCACATCCATCGAGAGTGCCAACCAAACAATGACCAAGATGCGATCGCACTTTTGTCCCCTGTGCCAATTAAACTTAGATAGCGCTTCTGGGGAATGTAGGGAATAAGTTTTTTTCCTAATAAAATTCGTTGCAGGTTTTCAAATAACGGTTTGCCCTGACGAACGGCAAATACCCCGGCTTTGGGACGTTGGTAATTTTGCATAGTAGCAATATCACCGGCTGCAAAGATATGGGGGTGGGAAATTGATTGCAGGGTATCAGCAACGAGAAGAAACCCCCGCTCATCTGTGGTTAATCCTGAGGCTTTAATCCAACTCGGAGCCGAAGCTTGAGTGACCCAAAAGACATGATGGCATTCTACCTTTAATCCAGAGTCACAGATAACATTTAGTAATTCGGGTAGTAATTGGGGGTCTAAATGAGCACTGTCACTATTATTGTTTGCTATCGATTGATTCAGTTTATTCTGTTCGAAATGGGGAGATATTTTGCTGACACGTTCAAGTAAATGAAGCTGAATTCCCCGCTGTAATAAAATTTTTTTTAAGTGGTTGCTGACCCAATAATTGTGATGGGGTAACAGTTTAGTGCCTCGATGGAACAGGTGAATTTGTAAATTATTACTGCGCTGGGAATCATTAGTCAATCGTTGATGCAATAGTTTATGTAATTTGCCTTGGACATTCAGTGCCAACTCTACTCCCCCTGCCCCACCACCAACGATACCAAGGCTCAGAGGTTGCTTTGGGTTCTGTGTTACTCCTGCCACGATTCTCTCCCAAGCTGCCAAAAACTTAGGGACGGGTTTAGCAGCGATCGCATACTTGTGCGCTCCCGGCGTTGACATTGTCCCTGGCGTACTGCCAATATCGATCGACAAGTAATCAAAGGCAACCGGAGGATGGTCGCTACAGATAACTTTATTATCATGTAAGTCCAGACCGATTACCCTATCTATATATAACTGTGCCTTGGCAAACCCAGCCAGACGGCGCAAATCAATGTGAGCTTGATCGTAACTGTAAAAACCTGCCACATAACCGGGAAGCATCCCTGAATAGGGAGTATGGGAGGTATCAGTAATGAGGGTGAGACGGACCCCTGGAATAGGTTTCATGCCAAACATTTTCAGCGCGATCGCATGGCTGTGACCGCCACCAACTAACACTAAATCTTTGGTAATGGGATGGGAATATGGCTGCATAAGCTAGTGAATAAACCTTTTTTAAAATTTGATGAATTTTTGAGTTTAATCATACTACTTTTTTTGGACATGTATTTGAAAATATTTAGTTTTATACTTTATTTTTTTAGACATTTTAATGATAATCAATGCTTACAAATAAGTGCTTTTCAAGTATAGCATTATTATCAATTTATTTTTGTAATTATATAGTTTTTTTCGATTAAATTAAGGCTATATATAGCGTTTTAAATAGCTATGATTTACACAGATTTCCCCCCTACTCCCTACTCCCTACTCCCTATTCCCTATTCCCTACTCCCTAGAACGAAATTACCTCACCCAATTAAAAATTGCTAGATAGTGTATGATTGTCAGGATCATGATTTGATAATCACCCAAACATACCTATGCAAAAACGTTTACTAGGACTACTATTTATAGTATTGCTGCCTTTTAGCGCCTGTTCGTCTCAACCGAATTCTACGACCTCCTCTAGGAATGGGGCGCAGGTACAATCCTTCACTACAGGAGCGATTCCCGATCAAGATCCAGAAAAGTTGCAGCGACTCTACGGCAAGCTGACTGATTACCTAGAAGCAGAGCTTGGTGTACCAGTAGACTACAAGCCCGTAACTGACTATGCGGCTGCGGTGACAGCGTTTCGAGTCGGGGACTTAGATCTCGTCTGGTTTGGCGGACTTACAGGGGTTCAGGCGCGGTTGCAGGTAGATGGGGCAGAAGCGATCGCTCAGCGAGACATTGATGCAGAATTCCACACTGTTTTTATCGCTAATAAAAACAGCCAGATTAAGCCGATTCAGGATATCAGTGGTCTGAAAGCTTTAAAAGGAAACACCTTTACCTTTGGTAGTGAGTCTTCAACCTCTGGACGCTTGATGCCTCAGTATTTTCTAGAGCAAGCTGGGGTGCAACTGGAGGACTTTAAGGGCAAAATTGGGTTTTCTGGTTCCCACGACAAAACGATTCAGTTAGTAGAAGCTGGTAGTTATAAAGCTGGAGCGTTAAACGAACAGGTCTGGAAGAGTCGGGTTAATTCAGGGGAAGTGGATTTAGAGAAGGTTGAGGTAATTTGGCAAACTCCTTCCTATTATGACTACCACTGGGTCATTAATCCTAAGGTAAAAGAGCGCTATAGCGATGATTTTGTCCAGCGAGTCCAAGCAGCCTTGTTAAAACTAGACCCTAATGTTCCAGAACAAAAAGAGATTCTCGACTTGTTTGGGGCAGCTAAGTTTATTCCTACAGAAAATAGCAATTATGCTCAGATTGAGGCAGTTGGTAAAAAAATTGGTAAAATCAAATGAGCAATCACCTAGGTTTAAGCTAAAAGGTATTTTAAATACGTTTTAGCTATGCAAAAGCCATGCATGGCTATTGGCAAAAGGCAAAATGATAGTGGGATATATCTTTTTATTTGATTTCACTAATATACAGTTGAAATGCACAACAGCTTACCAATCTTTGAACTCAAACAGGTATCCCAGAAATTTGGTCAGTTTCGGGCACTGGCTAATGTTAACCTCAAGATTTATCCAGGTGAAAGAGTGGGCTTAGTTGGGTCAAGCGGTGCTGGAAAAAGCACCTTGATTCGCCTGCTCAATGGCACATTACTCCCCACTCAAGGGGAAGTCTGGTGTTTAGGGCGCAATCTTTCTAAGCTATCTCCCCATCGGTTGCGTCAGGTACAGCGACGAATTGGTACAGTTTACCAACAGTTTAATCTCGTCAATAATCTCAGGGTGATTCATAATGTCAATGCTGGCCATTTAGGGCGCTGGTCATTTGTGAAAGCAGCTGTTTCTTTAGTGTTTCCTTTAGAAGTGGAAACAGCTGCAAAGGCTTTAACTCAAGTCGGAATTCCAGAAAAGCTGTATGCACCAACTGATAAACTATCTGGTGGACAGCAACAACGGGTAGCTTTAGCCAGAGTGCTAGTGCAAAATCCTGAGGTGATTCTGGCTGATGAACCCATTTCTAATTTAGACCCTCAATTGAGTCGGGAAATGATGGATTTGCTCAGGGATATAAGTGACATAGGCTCGAAGACATTAATCATTAGCCTGCACGCCCTGGAATTTGCCCGCAATTATTGCGATCGCTTAGTAGGATTACGACAAGGAAAGATTGTATTTGATATTCCAACAGCCGACTTGTCGCCGAAAATGATAGAAGCTTTATATAGAACAGAGACGCCCGAGTCAACTGTTTCACCAAGCTTAATTAAGCATATCGAAAAATATAGTAGTTCTCGATGGGGTGAGAGACTTTCTTCCTCGGTTAATGGCAATAGGAAGTAGGGAGTAGGGGTAACAAAATTGACATTACTGTTAATGGTCAAGCAGTTATCTCGTCCGCCCTTACTGGATCGACGTGGACTGTGGGGACTGTTGTTTTTTGTTGCTATTGCTCTTTCCGCCTACGAAGCTGGAATATTTCAACAAGACCTATTCAATCCCGGTGGATTTCCCTTACTATGGCGATTTTTGCGAGCTAGTTGGCACCCAGAGATTAGTCCTGAGTTTTTGCAGCTGACCCTCAATGCCACTCTTACCACCCTCGCCTATGCCGCTTGCGGAACCTTTCTGAGTATTTTGCTGGGGATGGTAGGAGGAATTTTAACCTCACAAGTGTGGTGGTTGACCGTCTTTCCTCACTGGCCCTTGTCCCACAGTATTTGGCTAGGCATCCGGGGACTGCTGGCCTTTCCTAGAGCCATTCATGAGATGATATGGGGGATATTTTTCGTCAATATCTGGGGGTTAGATCCCCTAGTGGCCATAATTGCGATCGCTATTCCCTATGGTGCCATCGTTGCCAAGGTCTTTTCAGAAATTCTGGATGAAACGCCACGGGAACCGTTAATGGCCTTGCTCAATAGTGGCGTATCCCCCTTAACTGCACTTCTGTACAGTCTGATTCCCCAAGCCTTTTTAAATCTTCTTTCCTACACTGTCTATCGCTTTGACTGTGCCATTCGCTCAGCAACAGTACTGGGGATTATTGGTGCTGGAGGATTAGGTTATCAGATGTTTCTGAGTTTACAATCCCTGCGTTACGAGCAACTGTGGACATTTTTCTATGTTCTGGTCTTATTAAACGGTGCAGTCGATATCAGTAGTGCTATATTGCGCCGTCGGATTAATCTAAGCCTGCTTTTGATTTTAGTCTGCCTTTGCGTTTTGAGCTTTTGGTATGTCAGTCCCGGACTCAGCAAGGTTTGGTCTCCCCGTACTCAAGAACTTTTGGGGGATATTGTCCAAAGGGCATTTTCACCAGAAATTAATGGAGTGCAATTCCAACAGTTATTTACTCTCTCCATCGAAACCCTTGCCATGTCGATACTAGGGATTGCTGGTGCTGGGATTGCTGGCATGGTGCTGTCTTTTCCAGCAGCCCATAATTTTCTCCTTCCTGGAGGATTGCTCAATCCCAATCCCAAGGCATTAACTATTGCGTCGATACAAGGTTGGACAATACTGGTGCTAACTCGGATAGTCCTACTCTTTTGCCGAGCCATTCCCCCACCGATTTGGGCAATAGTAGCGCTGTTTGTCCTGTTTCCTGGAATTTTACCTGGTGCGATCGCACTGGGATTAAACAACCTCGGTATTCTAGGCAGATTAATGACAGAAACCAATGAAAACCTGGAAAAGCCTCCTTTAGAAGCCTTGAAAGCCCAGGGAACTCCAGGAACGCTACTGTTTCTCTATGGAATATTGCCGATTAACTTGCCCCGTTTCCTAGCTTATATCCTCTATCGCTGGGAAGTCTGCATCCGGGAGACTGTCATGGTCGGATTAGTAGGAGCTGGAGGGTTAGGTCTGTTGCTGACCGAACAATTGAGTAGCTTTGACTATAGCAGTGTAATGGTAACGCTGTTTTGTTTCGTGATTTTGACCTTTTTAGTCGATTGGGTCAGTGCTGCCGCTAGAGGCTCAAAAACTTAACTATAGCAATCCTGAGATTTCTCACAAACTTGAGAAAGTATGACTAGGACAAAGTATTTCGGCACAACTATACTGGCAGCAAAATCATTAGATCTCCCACATCCTTCCCCGTACTTGAATTAACTTCACCCCATCACCCATCCCCCTATCACCCCATCACTCCATCTGTGAGTGAACCAACTCTCTACCTATTTTTATTGGCACAAAAGAAACTTTTTGTCGATGATTTACGTCACCTAATGTTATGACAATTGTCACAACCCCTATTACCGTAGGATCACCCACGATCCAAGAAAAATTCAGGATACTGAAGATAGGGGTAACTACTTAATAACGTTACTACTACTAGATGACGTTGCGACTAGAGGAGTGTAAAATGTTGGAAAAACTTATCTTAGCTATCACCTTCACCTTAGTACTTTATTTATCGTCAGATTTCGGTTTAATCAGCACCGACTCAACTTCTTCTGCTCCTCCGGCATCGGACTTTACAGAAGAAGTTGTGAGTCACTTACCATCAAACTGACATCTGAGACTACTTCATTAACCCTTTTTGTAACCTTTTTAGGGCTAAATCCGCTTTACTTTTTCAGTGATTTGTGTAATTTGTTGGTAATTTGTTCCCATAAGCTCTTCTGAGTTTTAGGCTGCAAAGACTCATCCTCTGGCATAGGTTCATTCAAATAGCGGTAATGTTTCCAGATATCCCAATAAGGACAACCAGGCTGAATACGAATACCAGCCCAGTGTAGATATTGTAGGGGTTGATTCAAATTTGGATCAATAAGTCGTACTCCTTGGGTTTGAAATTGTTTACTACCTGCCCAATTTCCTGGAGCTCCCCCTGGTCTACGCACAATATTAAATCGGTGGTGCATCTGCTTCAATATCATATAGTTGATAATCGGCTGATCGGAGGTTTTCTGTGAAAAGTCAAAATACTCGGGATGAGCCGCACACTCAGCAAAGGTTTCATATAAAGTTTCTTCACTAATCTTATTTTTCTTGGCTCCCCAAAACCCCCCATTAAAGATATCCTTCAGTTCCGCTTCACTAAAAATCTTATCTTCAATAACTTTAGGGGTGAAAACATTGGTGATTCCCCCGACATGCTGGTAATCACAGCAAATAAAATCATAGTCAGCTAAGTAGTCAAGAGTATCTGCTATCTTCTCAAAAACAACGATATCGGTATCGATATAAATAAATTCATCAAAAGTTCCAAACCAGCAAGCCTGTTTGCGGAACTGATTCGGTCTAGCAAAAAATCCCTCCCCGAAAATTTCGTGTAGCTTAGTAGACAAGCGTTCGATAAACGCCAAATCTGGATAAATCTCTACCCCATAGGACTCTTGGAGAATCTGAGCCACCTTTTGATAATTGTCATCATAGGGAATCAAAACAATTGGGGTATCGCTATCATAAGAGCGGATACTATTTAGTAACGCAATAGACTGCTCAATCACCCGGTCATTAGCAGTGATGTAAATTCCACGATTCATAAAATCTGCCTCAACGACTCAATCCTAACTTCTTGAATACTTTAGTGGTTAAACTAGGAGGCTGGTTATAAGGTTTAGCTTTAGTGGTAAACTGAGGACGTTTTTCGGGTTGATGATAATATCGGTAATGTAAGAAAATATCCCGGTAGGGAAAGTCGATATTCTCCCCAGCACACAGTTGATTGAAAATTTTTGATTTGATTCCAATGTAATGAAGATAAGTCAGCCGATTCCCATGATCATAAAGTAGATTATCCTGAACGTCAAAGTGAGAAGATGTTACGGAATTGCCTGTTCTTTTATCTTTAGGCAAACTCACAGCAAAATTATGGATCGATAACCCAGACCTCATCCTCATGTAGTTGAGTACAGATTGGTTAGGCGCTCGCTTATACAGAACCTCTGCTTCCCCATTAGCTAACTGAGAAACTAACCATTCTCGCTGCTCTTCAGGAAATAATCCCCGCTTAGCCCCATAAAATCCGGAACAGAAAATTTCTGAATTAATCTGGGATTCATCGAATACTTCCAGTAACTTTGGTGAGGCTACGTTAAAAATATGTGCTGGGTCTTTATACTGAAAGTCATAAACCACAAAATCACTCTGATCTAACTGCTTAAAGACGAAATCTAAGGAATTCATCAGCACAGTGTCAGCATCGAGATAGATAAATTTTTCAAATGGACTCTCTGGATCAAAGGCACAGTAACGATGATTTTCACCAACCCGATAGAATTTCGTTTTCATGCCTTTTTCCTGCCATTCTTGTAAGGCATCAGGGTGAGTTTCCCAGACACGGTAGGAAAACTCTTCCCAACGGGCAAATAGTTCTGGATTATCCAGCAAGGTTACATTATCTCGGGTGGCAATGTCTTGACGGACTTTGTCTAACTGATCATTGTAAGCAATTACACAAACTGGAGTGTCTTTCCCAGCGTTAACTTCTATGCTATTGAGCAGTGCTACCAGTTGGTTGTAAACCACATCATTAGCTAATGTATAAATTCCTGTGCTCATCTAGACTTACCCCAGTTTTTCCACTACCTTAGACAAGAAGTTGAGTAAATTCAACTCATGTAAAATGATTTGACGTGCTTCTGCGATCGCATCTAGAGCCTCATGCCATGCATCCGGTGTAGCGGTCACTTCCTCAATGTAAGCTAAACCCTTTTCATCCTCACTTGGCAGTCTCAAAAAGCTTCCTGGAGGCAATAATTTATCAGCAGCAGAACCACCATAGTAGATGGGTAAACACCAGGCTAATAAAGCATCCCACAACTTTTCACTCACATACCAATCATTACCAGCATAGTTTTCAATCGCTAGGTTGTAGTAATAAGGAGCCATGGCATTCCACTTATTCCCTACTTTTCCATATCCGTTTACCCAGTCTGGCAAATCCCGTCCATACACGTCAAATTCTAGATCACTGTCCCTCAACATCTTCAAAAATGCCAAACGCTGACGATGATTAGCCGTACGAGCAATACCGGAGGTAATCCAACAACAGGAACGAGCTTTTTCAGGCGCTCCCATTTCATTCAATTCACGAAACGAATTGTTGTGGTATGAAATAGCAGGCATATAGTCAGGAATTGGCGCAAAATCATCAGGACCACATACATAGCCACAGTATTCCTGAGCTTGTTTATATTCATTAATTCGGAACTCTTCCCGTTCTGGAAAGGGAGGTTCCCGCACCAAAGAAATAATCCGTTCTTTTGGCACTCCCCGCAAGAGAGTCTTGAGATCTGTGACCTTAGGCTCAGGGGGCTTGTGAGCTAGCCCAAAAAAATTGCCAAATTTGGGTAATGGTGGTTTTTTATCAGAAAATTCGTTAAAGTTGTATAGCAGTAAAAAATCCGGTTGAGGTGCAGTAGCTATCATTTGAATATTTTTCCAAACCCCCAAAGGACGAGGGGTTTGCTTCCATAGCCAATCAACAGGACTGGGTTTCAGTGCCTGATAGCTACTTATCATACCGATAACTTTTTTGTCCATAGTTTTGGACATAGCTTAATTCCCTAACTCATCAAGTTGAAGTTGATAATAATTTGATCAGCTTAGTTTAAGCTAAACGTAAGCCTATGCGCTACTTGAGGTGCTACGCCAACAGCTATCAGCATTCAGCCTATGGGCGTAGCGAATCGGTGCTTTTAATAAAGTAAGCTGACTGCTGACTGCTGACTGCTAACTGCTTACAGCTTAACTTACTTAACTTAATTGTCAACTTATAATTGTCAACTTATAATTGTCAACTTACTTGTTAACTTAAGTTTCAACACTTTAGCCATTGGGAAAGATCCCGACCAATCAAATCTTGAAGCTGAAGGATATCCTCACGATAGAATTCAATCAATTGCTTCCGCACTGCTGGTGATAACTTAGGTTTCCCACGATTTAAATATCTAATCTTATTAACTAGTTTATCCCTTAGGCTAGTAGGAAGCAATGGACTGAGAATGGATTTAACTGGGTGCGGTTGGTCCAAAAATGATTCCAAGGCTTTGTTTTTGGGAAGGCGAGGAGCTTGCCTAACTTTTTCAGATATATCTGGGGTAAAGGTATCGTCTATCTGCAAAAAATCAAACATATCTTTTAGCATACCTATAGGATTATTATTCAAATCTTCGTATAGATAAACCTTAATTTGGCTTTTTTCAAACGCCTCATAATAACGCTTCATTTGGACATAGTAAAGTCCCTGGTGTTTATAGTGCCAGAAAGACCACCAGTTATTTTGAATGCGCTTCTCTTCTTGGGCAAGAGCCTCAGCAAAATCCGTTAGTGGCTCGCGCTCTTGCTTGAGTAAATGTAAATAGTTGGAATAGGCTCTTTCTGCTGGATCTCGAAGAATGGCGATCAGTTTCGCCTTAGGAATGTAGTACTTTATGCGTTCAACAGATTTCGCAATGTAGAGATAACTTGTAGATGCTTCACCAATAGCTACTTGATTAGTTACCTTTTTAAAAAGTTTACGATAGGCGTCAATATCAGTGACAATGAAATCAGCTTCTTTTTCATCTCCCAAACCACCGAAATCTAAAGTTTCCCCTTCAAAAGCAAAAAACCTAGGTTCCTTGGCAGGACTCATGTAGATTTGCGGATGCTGCTTTAGATATCGATAAATTGAGGTAGTTCCAGCCTTAGCTGCACCTATAATTAAAAAATTGGGTATTGTCATTAGTCTATCTAGTTAACTGATACTTGATAAAGTGAAATATGTTTAATAAAGTCTTTATATTATACATGATTTTATCAGGAGATATGGTCTGAACTTTTAATGTTATAATCTCTTAAATATAACCCTATTAATCACATAATATAGGATGTAGAGATTCTGATACATTGCTCATAATTTTGACAATTCTATTTTCCCAACAAAACTGACGCCCCCACTTAATTTGAGCGGCATAACCATTTACGTTTCTGGGATAGGTTTCTAATACCTGTTGGAGGCAACGAGTGAATTGAGCTGGGTTATCCGGTTCACACCAGCCAGCAATAGCACTCGATGATTTAAATTCCATCAACGGAGGAATTTCTGTTGCCACAATCGGAGTTCCTGAAGCCATATACTCAAAGAGCTTCAGAGGAGAGGTAAAGCTAGCCGCCTCACCAGAACAGTGAGGATGAGCCAACACATCAGCGGCTTGAAGTAAGCTGGTAAGCTGCTGGTGGGTAAGATAACCTAAAAAGGTAACATTGTCAGCTTGTTTTTCCCTAGCTAGCTGTTGATAAGACTCTACTTGAGATTCATTGCCACCAGCAAATACAAATTGAATCTGTGGTAATTCTTTAGCAACATCAACTAATAAGTTGACCCCTTTGAAGCGATAGAGTCCTCCTGAATAGACCACTAACTTTTGGCGGTTATCCAGCAAAAGTTTTTTGCGCCATTCAGAGGCTTGTTCTGGTTGTCTTACTAAAAAAGACTGATTGAAGCCACTATGGAGTTTGATAATTTTTTCTGGGGGCATACCCCTACGAATCATATCGTCCCGAATATTATCAGCCACGGTGACTGCGACTTGAAAAAGTGGGTTTTGGACAATCGATTGATCATAGTCACTTTTTTCATAATGTTCCCGCTCATAAATGACTGGTACACCATGCTTGATGGCTGTTTTCACTAAATTCCAATCCAATGTGTGTAAGATTTGAGTATGGGGAAAAATATGAATTGGAAAATAGTAACGACAAACGATTGTGCTGGGGCTAGTCAGTTTGCCTTGGATTTGACCAATGGGCCAAGGCATAGCTAGGGGAGCCACCTTGAGCTGATCTTGAATACTGTAAAACTTGGTCAGGTTTTCCGGTGGATGTTGGAGCCGAAAGGGATAAACCCAGTCTAAGGGATTCAGGGATTTCTCTGGCGGGTGAAGATAGACTAAAACAGTAGAATAACCAAGGTTAGCAGCAGCATTGGCGGAATTGACATCATGAACTAAGTAGGCCGCATTGGGTTGAGGTACAGTATGTCTGGTAAAAAAAATATAATGTTTTTTCATTATTAGTTGCTAATTTTAAGTTGAATTGATAAGATACTGTCTTTGCTATTAATACTCAGGGTAAGCACATCTCAAATCCTATTGATATAAAGGTTTTGACACATCATTCTGAGGATATAAACAAGCAGCAATCATCGGAGCGCATATAGTGATTATCCATAGCAGCTCGATTCGATTTTTGACGATTACTACCCCTGAAAGATTGCTCTAAATTCAATGGGTTAAGTGCAATTATGCTTTACTTACACATATCTTTGTAAATTAATCTGTGTTGTGATATACAAAATTAGATGCGCTTGCCTTGCCTAATCCCTATACTATTGCTTCAGTAATTCCGCTGATTTATCCCAATTTCAGTTATGCTCGCTACACATAACTGAAGATGGGGCAACGGATTGCTTAACTCAATTAACAGATGGCTCAAGAATCGTCAACTATCAATGACCAATTACCCGATCCAATTACCCGATTTTCGAGAGGATAAGTATTCAAGCAAGTAAGGTATCATATCTCACATCTTTTGTGATAAAACTAGTTTATTCTACGGTAAATATTATCATTTTTTTGTATAAAAAATAACATAAAATCCTTAGGGATCAATTAGGGATCAATAGGAAATAAGCTTATTTTTAATAAAAATTACTTAGTCTTGGAGTGCCAATCTCTTAAAAAGATTAACAAATGCAAACCATATTGCTAAGTATTGTTAAATAAATTACAAAAAAAATAATACTTAAATACAATAGTTAAGTAAACATTAACGATTACTGCCTCCAGATGAATCAGTTGAGGGTCATATCTAACTAGTACAAGACGGCACAAATAAAGTAAAGCTACCATTAAAAACCAATGAAAAGCTTACATCATCCATCAACTTGTGGTGCGACCCGTGGCAAATTTAATTCCCCTAGGTCAAGGGCACCGGGGTTTGAATTTTGCAAAGCATTACTAGTAGATGGTTGAACCAGGGTCGGTGCTTTTTAGAGGCAGTCATTTCTTGATGCAATAGCGAGTGGTTTGAATTTACCGTAAGACAGTGGAGCCTTGTCTTGATGCAGTCGCTCATGGGGGAAACCCCCAAGACCGCGCTGCCTTCCCAAGACCGCGCTGCATCGCTTTTTAATAACTGACTAAATTAAACAAGGTTTAACATGCAGATAATACAGAAAGTTTACTGTCCTAATTGTGGCAGTAGCGCTCAAAGGATTCATTGTCAAAACACTCACCTAACCCAGACTCAATGCCCCGTCTGTGATTATTTAATGATTAACTGCTCTCGTACTGGCAGGGTGGTTGAGGCTTATGCCCCTGGCATCTATGCTCCTAGTGCATAACCAATAAGGGGGTGAGGGGGTGAACTCATAAGGGTAGGTTTTTAACAGAAGGGTTAGTAAAACTTCCCTTCTTGATGCAGTCGCTCATGGGGGAAACCCCCAAGACCGCGCTGCATCGCTTATATTTTGTTCGCCTCCATCCTATCTAACCAACCTTTAAAACATGACCTTAAAACATGACCTTAAAACATTACTTCTAACTACTTCTAGATGCTCTAAGTTGTCCACAAGCGGCGTCTTTGTCAAGACCACGGGAATGGCGTACACTGACAGCAATGTGTTGCTGTTTGAGAGCTTCAACAAAGCCTTGAATCCTGCGGTCAATCTGCTGCTTCACCCAGCGCTCACTCGTGCTGAGGTACTGTTCGACCAAACCCCGCAGCGTATCGCCAAGCGTCTCGACATCGGAAGCGAGCGAACCGCACAAGCAGATGATCCCCTGCCGCTGGGTTTCACGGTGCATTTCGACAAATG
>NZ_JAAHHS010000184.1 GCF_010692395.1 Moorena sp. SIO3H5 | reverse complement strand
CCCCTACCCGCCGCTCTTCCGATCTCTGATTACGTTGAGCCTTTATGGTTGGTAGGCTATGCAAAAAAGGGGTAAAACTTATTGATTAGCGATGCAGCGCGGTCTTGGGGGTCTCCCCCATGAGCGACTGCATCAAGACAAGGCTCAACTGTCTTACGGTAACTTCTAACCATGAGCAACTGCCGTGGTTCCCCCCATGAGCGACTGCATCAAGAATTGTAATTATTTCGCTAATAGTATCGTGGGCGTTTGGGCCCCCATCTGTCATTACGGGAGCAGGACTACTCCCCTATCTTTAAGAGCTTTTTAAAGCGATGCAGCGCCTTCACGCGGGGGTTCCCCCCATGAGCGACTGCATCAAGAACAGAATCTAAAGGCTCAATGAAGGTCTGAGTAGCCTTTAGCTTAGATAAGGATTATGAGTTGTATACGACCAAAGCGCGAAGCGATGACAAATGGCTCGCTCATTGGTTTAATGACTCGCCGATTAGCTTCTTAAGGTTTTATTTACAAATCAGTTCTAAAAGTGAGTCATGACTAATATACTAATCGTTCCCCTTCACCTGGATGCTTTGCTCCTCAGCACCAATAAGCAGGTTGTCGAAGCAACAAGTGATTTTAGTAAATTACCTTTTTTTGATGGTACTAAGGATGTCAACCCTGATACAGCAAATCTTAGTGAATCGATTCTCAGTAAAGAGTTTGAGAATCAAAACCTCACCTTAAAGAAAGGCGTCCACCTGCATTGGGCTCTACCAGATGGGTTAACCAAAGGTGTGCATAATCCAGATACGGACACCATAAAACAGGTTGCAGTTCCTAACCGTTGGCTGGTCACTCGCACCCTCAACGGACAGACCAAACAGTGGATTATAGAAAGCGATTATTTACACCCCGAAGGGGAAGATAATGTTTACGGTGCGGTTACCTATCCCATCGACATTTCACAACAGACCTCTGCTGTGCAGCCGTTTCGTTATCTAGGCAGGCAATTGCCTTTTAGCAGTTGGCAAGAAGATGCTAGTGCTGAGCGCTTATCATCGCTGACTGCAGTTGGCTATGGTGAGCCGACATTTGCCGCGTTTTATCCGAATTGTCACTCAGTATTTGGTGCCTATGACAGCAACTTCAGCAGTGCCGAAGATATTGCTGGTGCCGTCTACGATGTGTTGGGCTGGTACACTGACTCAAGCAGCGATCCCCTGTACCAACTGATGGCTGATGCCGATTTACAAGCCGAATTACAGAGCACTTTAGATACGGGTAACGCTGAAAATTGGAGTACAGATGACATTCAGCAAGCGATTCAGCAAGCAATTCAGCAAGCGATCGAAGATGAGTTCCAATGGCAAACCGATGCTGAGCAATGGCAAATAGATATCGACAGTCTCAATACGCTTTCCGCAGTGCTCTTTTGCTATGGCAAAATTGAATTCAATCCGGCAGAGGAGATCGACAACACCACAAAAAACGGTGATGTCAGTGTCAGTCTTGCCAATACTGGCTTAGAGGCATTATCGACTTATTTAGCCAATCGTATTGTTGAGGAGGGGGCCACCAACGGTGAAAGCTATGACAAAAATACAGTCGAAGAACAGTTAGAAGCCATTCAGTTACTAAAGAAAATTGCCAATAAGTCTGTCGATATTGGTCCTAAATTTCGCGAGGCATTCCACCGCAATGGATTTTCTACACTGCAAGGGGGAAGCGAATGGGCAATCACCACCAAAGACAGCAGTACCAGCACCACTACCAGTGCCTCAGCTACCCAGCAAAGTCAGCCTGAAGTCACCTTACCCACTGATTTGGCTACTCTCTTAAGTAATCTGAATCAATTGCAATCGGCCTATGACCAGAAAAGCAATGAGATTACCCAGGCACGCCAGCAACTCTTTTCCGACTGGTATAAATATATGCAGGCGGCCTATCCCCCTGAAGATAGTCTAAGTAACTACCCAGAGGTCGATAGTCTTCGATTTTACCTGCAAGCTCAAGGAATAACGAATCTAGACAGCGATCTAGAGGAATTGTCTCAACTTTATGGCCAATTAACGGGAGATGACGACTCTGCCTACACTGTCCTGGCAGCAGCGTTGGAAGTATTTAATCAGGGCACTATCGATAGCACTGTATTGTCGCAGCTGTTTGACTCCTCTGACAATACTGTGAATGAGAACCTGTCCCTGACCAACAGTGTGTGGGTGGAGAATACTCCGTTTAGTGATCACTGTCTGGCATTTAACAACAGCAGCGATAATAGCAGCGCCTACCTAACAGCATTTGCCTCCGACACCACCACCACTGCTCAGGCCCTGTCCCTGTGGGTGTATATCGACAGTGTGCAATCAGATAGTGCAGCCTGTCTGCTATACATTCCCGCAGAATCAGACGCGGTCATTGCTTCCACCTATGTGGGCGCATTTTGGTCTTCCATCTATGTGAATGGTGAGTTGCTCGACCCCTATGTGGCCAAGAGCTGGCACATGATTCCCAAAGACCAATGGGTTCATTTGCACCTGCAGGCCAGCAAGAGTTTTTCGGTGGCAGACATGGTATTGATGGCCGCAGATGACAGTTCCAGCTTTCTCAGTGGTAAACTGGCGGGTTTCCGTCTATTTTCCGATACCCTGACCAGGGATGAAGTCTTGACGGATATGAATATGCTGGGGCTGCACACCTATGTTTTGCAACAGCGCCCCACAGAACCCTATTACAGTCCGAAGGAACCGGTTGTGCTGCTCCAGGGCGGGGCCATAGAAGCTAGCGAGCGGTATGGATTTGATGGTCGCTTAAACGACGATGATTTACTTGAGTGCGAAAGCACAATACTCGAAGAACCACTCAATAAGCTTGATCAGCTACGGGAAAACGCTGTGGAATTGTTGGGGCCACAAAACGGTGAGGAAAAGATTGGGTTTAGTGAGTGGGCAACCCAACCCTGGCATCCGATCATGATGGAGTGGAAGGCTGAGTTTTTCCCTGTAAGCGAGGGTAACAATCTGCGGGATCCAGACCAGCACTCGTTTGATCCCAACTACATCACAGACAACTTTAGTTTGGATGAAAGCGAGGTGGATTTTACCCCCGTCACCAGTGCAACTACATTGGTGCCTCCGGTTAGGGCAATCTATTCTGGTCGCAGCATTTTGACCCCCTATGCACAAATTAAGCTCAAAGACGAAATCAAGTCCCTGCTCAATGGGTTACAGCCTAGTGACTGTTATCAAGTCACTACTGATATCAGTGATGAACAGAAGACACTCTATGATGAACAATTTAAAGCCTGGTGGTCTGATCAGTGGCCTGATCAGACTACCGATCAGTGGCCTGATCAGAAGAAGATCATTGATGAGTTCAGCACGAATATTGAAGAATTTAGGGACTGGTATGAGTCTCGCCCCGTGTTCGACGGCACAAAAACTGTAATCATAAAAGATTCCCAAAGCTACCGCCAGAACGATCCCAAATACATTGCCTTGCTAGCCTATGAGCATTTAGTTGATGACAATTTTATTTCCCAATCCTTAGGTGGGTTTAATGCAGCATTGCTGCAACACAAACAGGTCATGCAGTTACCCATTGCCGATCCGTTAGGGTTCTCTGACTATCAAAGCTTTAGCGAACAGGTTAAGAATTACGTTGGCCAAGAGTCGAGAATTGCACCTGTAGCCCTCTCTAATTTTTCACCCATTCGCTGTGGCAGTATGAGTTTATTGGAATTACGGGTGATTGATTCCTTTGGGCAGGTTAAGTCGGATATCAATGTAGAAGAGTTTTTAACCCCAGAAAAGCTGACGCCAACAGGGCAGTTTGTGGCTGTGGATGGACGCGATCGCATGTATTTACCCACTCGATTTGTCCAACCCACCCGCCTCAATGTTAGCTGGCTGTCCGCTAGCAATGGGGAAGTTGAAATGAACACCCACCCTGCCACCAGTCCCATCTGCGGTTGGCTGTTGCCAAACCATATTGATGACAGCATCATGGTGTATGACCACAACGGCTATGTATTGGGTGAGATCAGCAGCAGCGCCATCTGGCAGTCTGCACCGGGTAACGATGTTGTCGTCAGGATTGAGGACATCGAAAACAGCTATCTGCAGCAGGTACTCACTAAGTTGTGCATTGTTTCCACAGATGATAGTACAACCCAGAGTGAAAAAACAGACTTTACCAAGGATTTTATCAGTGCCATCAATGCTTCTATAGAAACCATTGATCCAGAAAACTATGGTCAACACCAGGACCTGGCGCTGCTGATGGGTAAACCCATTGCCGTAGTCCGGGCTGTGGTTAGCCTGGAAACCCAGGGTGATCCCTCCATAGATCAAAGCTGGCACAGTTTCCGTAAAGTCCTGCCGAACCCATTATCCAATCGTCCAACGAGTGCAGACAACCAAACTCGTGACAATAATAACTGGGACGATGTCATAATTCCTGTTCGCATTGGTGAACGAGAACAGCTAGGGGATGGTGTTTTGGGCTATTGGCTCGAAACTGATGGGGCGGAGCTAGGGGATAGTTTTTACACCACCCTGGCCAGCGGCACACTTTCTAACAAAACCACTGAAGCCATTAAATACTATGACGATGATCCCCTTAACCTGACATTGTCCCTCAACGACAATACCCAATCCGTCACTCTGTTGATGGATCCTAAGGCTAAAGTGCATGTCACCACGGCTATTGTGCCGCGCAACGTGATCGATATTCCACCAGACCAATACACCCCTGCTCTCAAAACTATTGAAGTCAGCTTTTTGACAGCCCCTCTCTTGAGTCCAGCCAAAGCTCTGGAACTGCCCCTGGCCAATGAGCCTGGCTATCAGTGGTCTTGGTTAGAAAAATCTAACTTTCTTTGGAAAGAGATTAAAACCGATGGCTTGGTGGCCAAGGCCAGCTTTACCGATGCGTTTTCCAATGGAGCCGATATTTGGCAAGCCCTCAAGGATTACGGATGGATTCGTGAAATTCGTGCCGATACGGCTGCTGTGGTTCCACAGGATCAGCGCACCAGTGACACTTTAAGCAGTGATTTATTAAAAGACATCGATGCCATTAAAGCAATTTTGGAACAGGGTCATATTAATCCTGTACAAACCCAGGCAAATTTCAAGGCGAATGCCATCATTCGTGAAGGCTGGCTAAAACTCAGCAACAGTTAGTAGTCCAACAGATTTATTGAACTGCTCTACATATAGCACTACGCATTCTTCGTGTTTGACATTGATACAAGCTCAAAAGCTGTTGTAGTCAACTTTTAGGTGCGACCCAAGGGCGATTTACTCGCCCATTGGAAAGCGCACCTTTGCCTCTTGCCTCTTGCCTCTTGCCTATTGCCTTGGGCGTAGCGCTATAACACAGTCCATCCATTATTCAACATTTAGTAGGTATTTCCCATGAGTGAATTAATTGTCAAACTAAACCTGGATTATCAAGATGAGAACGGTCAGTTGATCGATTCTTCCGGTAATGACTACAGCGTAACCACTGACAGCGACACAGCCCCCACCCTAGTAGACGATTCGCAATTTTTTACTGTAGCCAGTTTTGATGGTACTGACGACTTTATTAGCCTACCGGATGCTTCAACGCTAAATTTAACCAGTAACAGTTTTAGCGTTGAAGCCTGGGTCTACATTGCCGATAGCATTAGCGATATCACGAGTTCGGGTGACCTGACTGTTCTTGGCAGCTTGGATTCGACCAGTGGTAATGTGTTGCAATTAACCATTCGCAACGGTAGTCCGCATATGGGGTTTACGGGTATCGAAACCACCGCCAGTGATACAACCCTGATTCCAGGAACCTGGTATCACCTGGCCTGGGTTTACGATGCCGAGGCGAAAACCCAGACAATATATCTCAATGGGGCGATGATAGCCCAGGGTACAGACAAAGATGAGTTTACAGGTACCAGTGCGCTACGGGTTGGGCAGTGGACTACGGGACCCACATTTTTCGATGGCAAAATGGCCATGTTACGGATTTATTACGGTGTGCTGAGTGTCGCTGATATTAAACGTGATATGTACCAGGACAATCCTAGTTATACGTTTAACAGTACTTATCCCATCGATTTTAGTCTGTTTGATAAGGATGAGGCAAATACGCTTTATATAGAAGATGAGCCCGCTGATCAAGTTTTTATCCTAGAGATTTACAACCATGCTACTGAAACAATAACCTGGCAAGGCAGTGATTCTGTCAGCAGCAGCAACTATCACTTTGCCCTCAAGTTTCGTCCCCAAACATTAGCAGAAGAAAGTCTGAGTGGAGACAGTTCCATTGCTCTATCTCAAACCAGTGGGGCCAACTGGCAGTTGCTCCTTGAGAGTGATGAAAATCAAAGAGATGTGGTCTATCTGCTCAGTACTAATGAGTCCACCTCCACCCTGGCTCCAGGAGAAACCCTCAGTATTGAGTTGAAAAATGTTGGAGCAAGCGGCAGTCAGGGGGCACGCGGTACCCAAGTGGAGCTGGTCACTGATAATATTACCTATTCTACCGATCCAGATACGGTTCTTCAGCTCAACCGGGTGAATCATCTGAGCGTTATTAACCATCGGGGAGAGGACGATATTCCGTTACATGTTGGGTTTGTTGGACCAAATACAGTGTTGAATGATGGGTCAGAACCAGCAGATGCGACGGTGCCACAGCTGGTATTACGCCTTACTAACACAAATACCAATACCAGCAGCACCCAGGGAAACGATGTCAACTTTTTACTTAAGGACGATGATGCTGATACATCGAAAATTATTATTAATTTCGACACGGATACTGAAAATAATAGTGCGGAAAATGTCTGGGCTTTAGGGTCTTCAAGCCTGGTTGGAGCCATTGAGATTACACCACCAGACAATTGGACCGTAGAAGTTGTCGATGGTGAGGTGCCGGAATGGATTTTGCGTCCCAGTTCTGATCAGGTATTAGCTGTTGGTGATAAATTGGAAATTGACATTGGCAATATTGTTACCAGTCACCCCACAGGGCCTACCCATGTATACATCAACTATCAAAATATTCCGGGTTATTGGGATGGTAAGTTGGTGGCGGTCATTCAAAAACAGCCGTTAGTTTTCTACGATGAAAATGTTGGTATTGGGGTTGCACAACCCAGTGCAAAATTAGAAGTAGCCGGTTCTTTTTCTGCAGGCAGTATTTCCACCGATGGTAGTCTTTCTGCAGGTAGTATTTCGACCGATGGTAGTCTTTCTGCAGGTAGTATTTCGACCGGGGGCAGTCTTTCTGCAGGCAGTATTTCCACCAACAGTATCCTATCTGGTGAAAGGGAGCTGTATACTGAAGCAGCGAGTTCGATAGATTATCGCTCTGGAAACAATACCACTGAAGGGACAGCGACAAATACTGGTTTATGCTACCGCGTCGCTAGTAATCCGCAGTCCCAAGAACCAATATTTCAGGTCAGAAGTTCAGGCCAAGCAGTACGTTTGTTTGTTGAACACGATGGCTGGACGGGTAGTGGATGGAATGCAGCTTGGTTCAGTGGTTCATCGCGGAGCAACTATTTTGGAAGTGCTACCCAAATTGGTGGTACCTACGACAGTAGCTTAACGGCTTCTACTAAGTTGTATGTCGATGGGGACAGTCAGATTACTGGAGATCTCACTGTTGCCAACGTTGGTATCGGAACGACAACACCGAGAAATCCTCTGGCAATTCGGGGGCAAGGAACCTGGGAAGAATTAATTAGCTTTGAAGATCCAGAAGGAACAACAAAGTGGCACATCAACCAAAATATAAGAGGAGAAAATCCAGGACTAAACTTTGTAGAAACAAATGTAGCTGATGGAAGGCTGTTTATACAGGCTGGTGGTAACGTTGGCATCGGCACCACTAATCCTCAGGCAAAACTGGAAGTAAATGGACAAGGGAACAAATCCCTTGGCGAATATAATTGGCTAAATAAAAACACAACAGAAGTAGTAACTAATGTATATGTAAGTAGCTCTTTTGATCCTCCTAATACACAAGGGGGGCATTTCGTCAAAACCATTGGACAGGACAAGATTACGGTTCCAAGGACGGGTAATTACAATGGTACCGGTCACGTGGGTTATTCCATTTATGCATCTGAACGAATCGCCTGTAGCGAACTAAATGTGTATTCCGACGAAAGGATCAAAAAAGATAAGGTGCAGAGTAATTCTGGGGAAGATTTGGAAAAACTCCTTAAGATTAAAATTACGGATTATTCCTATATTGACCCTGTTGTTCATGGAATTAAGCCTCAAAAAAAGGTATTAGGACAGCAAATTGCAGAAGTTTATCCGCAAGCAGTTAACATCAAAAAAGCAGAAGTCGTTCCGGATATAATGCGACATGCTACTTCCGATGATCGTGGAGAAATTATATTGGAAAACCACGGTCTAGAAGTAGGTGATAAAGTCCAAATTCTTTATCAAGAGTATGGTAAAGATAAAGCAGAATTTTTTCCAATACTGGAAGTTAAAGAAAACAGTTTTCGTGTGGATATTACTACTGTAGAGGAGGTGTTTATCTATGGACGAGAAGTCGATGACTTCCATACAGTAGACTATGAAGCGATCTCTATGCTGAATGTCAGTGCCACTCAAGAACTCTATAAGAGAATTGAAGGGTTAACGGAAGAGAACCAGAAGAAAGATCTGCAAATTCAAGAATTGACACAGGGCTTAGATAAACAACATCAAATAATCCAATCACAACAGGAAACGATAGAAAAAATGACCGGCAATTTACAGCAGGTTATGCAGCGATTGGAGGTGTCTTTAGTGAATTCTGACTCCTAGATTCTGGATTGCTGCCCAATCAGGGGGTTCCGCCTTAAGTCAATACCGACAAGTTGAAATAAAGTGCTCATTGATTGAGCCAAGAATCGTCCGAATAAAATTGTTACACACTGGTGTTTCTGCATATAACTCGTTACACCAGTGTGATAACTCCCTTAACGTCCTTTACAAATTTGAAGAACTATGTCTATTAGATACGCCACCTGGAATATTGAAAAGAAATGCATAAAGACTGCTATAGAATGCAAAGAAATTAAGTTACTGAAAAAAGATGGAAGTGAAGAATATATATATTCTTTTCAGAATAAAGACCTGAGCACTCCATTCTTCAATTTTATTGCCCAAGTTATATTACAGTATGAAATTGATATTCTCTCGATTATTGAGGTTCCTGTTAGTCACTTGCAAACTATCAAAAACTATTTGATAACAGTTTGTCGCAGTATTGATGGGACATGGGATTTACAGGATATTCCTTGCGACACGAAAGGTGATGAGGCAATTATCTTCCTTTACAATACCGATAAAGTTACTCCCTCAAGCGATATAAATGGCTACAATATTTATGGACCTAATGTTATATCTAGCAAGGGTTATCTGGTTGAATATCCCGACAAAGAGACTCGCTGGGTCAATGATATGACCGATGCGACCGTTGAGAATGCCCAAATACCCGATTATTCAACTTATGCTCGCCGTGCATGTTACATGGGTTTTGAAATAGACGGTCAAAAGTTTAGCTGTATTGCTTACCATGCCCCACGTTATAATTTAAGACTTCATAATCAAGCCTACGGACTTTACTTATGCGCCAATGCACAGGAAACAGAGCAATTATTTAAGAGCAACTCTCATGCTGCACTTTTGGCATCTAAAGATGCAATCCTTGAACGTGTGGAAGAGAGACTTATTGCAACTACCAAAGCATTAAATAATGAGGCTATTTACTCGAAAAAAATTACTGAAGCGATTAAAAAATTAACTGAATATATTTATGAATTTATATTACAAGGAAAGCTTTATTATCCGTATCTTGAAAGTGAAAACTATGATACTCTCGTCATCAAGGTTTCTAAAGTACTAAGAAGCAGAGATTCCTACAGCACAAAGGGTAAGTATATAATGGGGTCTTTTCTTAGTGCTTATGGATTGAGCTTTAACCGCCCCCTCGATTCTTCAAAACAGACACGGTTTAAGAATGCTGTTACTTGCTATTGTGTTACACGTATTTACCTGATGCAGGAAATTATTGCTGTCGCTTCACATGGAGTAGTGACACAAGACAATGAATCTATCAGTAACAACATATTTCCAATTATTAAGAATGGGCTTAATTGGGACAGCGTTACTCGTAACAATTCTACCTCATTATCCTTATTGGCTTACAATCTTCTAGCTTACCCACCAACTATCGATACTCTACCAACCACTAATACTCTACCAACACTGACCAACAGTTATTACAGTGTTAGCGATTATTGCAATTTTTACAGCCTGAAGTTCTATAATGACCAAACCTCTGCACAGTACCCTCTCAAAAAACGCTTGTCCTGTTCATCCTTGATTAGTGGTGATTTTAACTTACCATTCCCTGAAATAAATGAGTACAACGACGACAGATATAATTTGATTAACAATAAATCTGTTTACGACTATATCCAGGATGATATAGTTTTAGATAATGAGCGTTCCATGCGTGTCAATAACCCCGTGGAGGATACCAATTTATTACCCGAATTCGACAAAAAAAAAGCCTATAATTCTAGAGCTTTTCGTCAATCTAACATAGATAATATCCTTATTTCTAAAACCAATACCTTAGCTGATAAAGAAGGTATTGGTGGTTATGCTTGGGTGATTGACCTTATTGCGGATATTTACAATAGTGACAAAAATGAATATCGCCTCCAAGATCTTGTAGAGGCAGCAGAAGCGCTAATTCGGGCTATCGGCATAGAGAATCTCCAAGGCTTCCCACATAAAGAAATAGATACCTTGTATGGTGCTTATCGATTTTGTAGAGACCTCATCAGTGATCACCTGCCGTTAGTTACCGATATTAAAATTAGTAATGAGTCTGATGGCTCATCTGAGTAAGCCTCATTGAAATGTATCAGAAAAGTATTCTCAATAACCCTACTGTTACTCAAATAGATTATTATGGATATCAATGAATTAAGAACCCAGATTCAGCCCAATGAGGAAGGTACTTACTCTCTGACCTCTGACGAAGCAGCAACAACATTAACATCAAAACAAATTAGCTGGTTAATCACTCAGTTTTTTGACGGTACCTTGACCCTGACTAACTGCAACAACATAACCAGTACGGACGACTTAGTTGCGTTTACAGGTGATATCTCACTCTGGAGTCAAACCCACTCTGCAACGATCCAATTTGAAATTATTGAAAACAACGTACAACTTAAACTGACAGCTATTCCCGAAAACCTTGCATCCGGTTGGACATTTTCTGATAATTTTCCTGACTTGGCTGATAGTGATATTGCTACCTTCAGTTGGGATAGCGCTAAGTTCATTTTTTCCTCCTGCGATGATATTTTTACTGGCGACAGCGATAGCACCCCAGCCGGATTGTACTTTTATGGTGTGCTCAGTGCCCTACCCATTAACAGTGACGAGGTGTGGGCTCAACTTAGCTGGTTACTCACTGCCGCTGAATCACCCGTGTTAGAGGGACCCATTCAGTTTTCTCAGTCACTGCCCGTATTAGCCCTCAACTTTAGCAATTATTCTCCCACCTATACCTTTAGCGATAGTATCAGCCTCACCTTAGGCTTATCGTTGGATTATTTGTCAGACGTCACCACCTATGATTCCATCGATGACGAAGGAACCCAAACAACAGCTGTTTATGCCTATACCAAAATCACCTCCGAGGTTTTCTACACTGATGAAGATGGTAATACCGTTGCGCTGCCAATTTACACCCAACTGGGCAATCAATTTATTCCACCTATCCTAGGGTTCACAGCAGAGACAGCCGACGCTGTCAATGCGGCTCTTTCTGGATTTGTACGTTGGGTCGGTGTAGACCTGACATCCTACGCCTCAACCGATTCGTTTTTACCTGCTGGCATCACCCTAAGCAATGTTAACTTTGCCATTGGCAAGCTAACTCAAAACTTAGAACAGGTATCTTTACGCTTTGCGTCTACCAGTCAGTGGAACGTTATAGCCGATATTTTTACCCTGGAAAGCGTTGCTATTGATATCGATGTCACAGACCCGATGTCAAGCGATCGCTCCGTCAGCTCTCGGCTACGGGGCACCCTCAGTATCGCAGGTGTAGAGTTCGACGTCTATGCACAATACCCCGACTTTTATCTTTCCGGTGGTTTAGCCATATCCGACAACGAAGATATCGATACTACCCTACCCGATACAGTCAGCCTACTCAACGAATTTCTGCCAACAGATTCCCACGAGCAGGTTGCTGCCACCACGGTCGATGCGTTTTCCTTTGTTGCCTACCCTAGCGAACAGAGTTATGAACTGTCAATAGCCCTAAATGGTGGATGGGATTTACTGTCTTTAGACATTTACAGTGTCAACATCTATCTACAGTACCAAGAGGGCTTAACCGCTAAAGCCACTGCCCGGTTAGCCCTGTCAGACGATCTGTCGTTTAGCCTCTCGGCTCTATACAACGACAACCAATGGTATTTCTCAGGTAGTACCACCCCAGATACGGATATTTCCATTTATGATTCCAGCACAAACACAGGATTACTAAACGATCTAGCAAGCTTATTTAGCACCGATACCACGCTTCCAGCAGTCATCGACGGTCTGCTGTTGAAGAATGTCGATATCGCCTTTGAAACCAATACCAAAAACTTCCGCTTTTCCGGTGAACTAGACTTCACCTTTAGCGACAGCCACACAGCAACCCTCTACACCCATATCGATATTGAACAGCAACAGGACGATAGCTTTGAAAAAAGCTTCTCTGCCGAGCTGGATATCGGTGACCTCACCTTTGACGTGGTCTTTGATGAATCGGGTACTAGTAACCTCCTCGTCGCTGACTACTCTGACTCCACTGGTACTGACATCTCCCTGGCTGACTTGTTAGCAGATTTCTTTAGCAGCGTCAGTATTCCAGATGTGCTCAGCTTTACATTACATGACGCCACCTTTGTCCACGATGCAACTAACAGCAAAAATCTCTTTCTGGCCGACATAGACGAGGGTTTAAATCTTTGCGAGCTGCCCCTGGTAGGAGACCTGTTAAAAAGTGACGACACCATTGTCTTGTCGTATCAGATACTGGTAGTTTCGGACACCTTTTACACTGATGAGCTGGAGCAGATCAACGGTTTACTCCCCTCCACAACGGCCACCCTGGATACCAGCAATGATGTCAAAGCGGGCATTCATTTGGCTACCAGTATCCAATTCGGCTCAGAGACAGTCAACCTGGCCCTGCCACTAACGACCAATACTGATAGTGAAACTGATAGTGAAACTGATAGTGAAACTGATAGTGAAACTGATAGTGAAACTGACGAGTCACTGCAGCCAGTAAAGATTAATGATAGTTCTAGTAGCAATGGTACCCACTGGTATTCCATTCAAAAGACTTACGGTCCCATTCACTTTGGCCGCATCGGTGTCGATTACGACAGTGACAACAATGAAATTTGGTTCCGCTTTGATGCAGGTCTGACCTTTGCCGCATTTTCTCTCTCCCTCGATGGGCTATCCCTGGGTTCACCCTTGACAAAGTTCACGCCAAAGTTTGATTTACAGGGTCTCAGTCTGGAGTATGACGCTTCAGATCTAGAAGTCAGCGGTGCCTTTTTGCACTCTATCGCCACCGATGAGGAAACCGAGGAAACCGATGATGAATATAGCGGTTTAGCCACCCTCGATTTAGAGTCCCTGAATTTATCAATTGGTGCATTGGGCTCCTATGCCTATGTCCATGGTCACCCATCCCTGTTTATTTATGCCATTTTAGATTATCCCCTCGGTGGCCCCTCGTTTTTCTTTGTCGAAGGTCTCTCTGCCGGGTTTGGCTACAATCGACGACTAACGCCACCCAGTATCGACCAGGTGGCTAACTTCCCCTTGATTAAAGAAGCTATCAATGGTGGTGGCAATCTTAGTTCTGTCGATCTCGGTCAAGAACTGGAAGCCCTAAACACCTATATTTATCCTTCGATCGGGGATTTGTTCCTTGCTATTGGGGTTAAGTTTAACTCTTACAAGCTGGTCGATTCCTTTGCCCTGCTGTCGGCCTCCTTTGGCAATCGGTTTGAGCTAGATCTGCTGGGCTTATCCACCCTGGTGTCTCCTCCCGGCGAGGAAAAAGAACCCCTGGCTGAAGTGCAGATGGCCATTAAGGCTAGCTTTGTTCCCAGTGAAGGCTTTCTTGGCATTGAAGCCCAGCTCACCGATCAGTCCTACATTCTTTCTAAAAAGTGTACCCTCAGGGGTGGTTTTGCCTTTTACAGTTGGTTTAGCGGTGAGCATGAAGGTGATTTTGTCACCACCCTGGGAGAGA
>NZ_JAAHHS010000183.1 GCF_010692395.1 Moorena sp. SIO3H5 | reverse complement strand
TCCTTAATCCGCACTGACTGGAGTCGGGTTTTTTCTGTAGTAATGTTGGCCTGTTTTTGTTGATACAGCTCCCACCTACGGTCATCAATCAAACCCAGTTTCCGTCCTAAAGGAGTCATACGGCGGTCAGCGTTATCGGATCGCAATAGTAACCGATACTCCGAACGGCTAGTCAGCATTCGGTAAGGTTCCCGCAGGTCTTTGGTACACAAATCGTCAATTAACGTACCTATATAGCTTTCTTCCCTAGGAAACACCACCATTTCCTGATGGCGGACATAGCGCACTGCATTAATTCCCGCTACAATACCTTGAGCTGCTGCTTCCTCGTAGCCAGTGGTACCATTAATTTGTCCAGCGCAGAACAATCCCTCAATTTTTTTAGTCATCAGTGTCGGATAACACTGAGTCGCCGGTAAATAATCATACTCAACCGCATAAGCAGGACGGAGCATAGCGCAATTTTCTAATCCCGGAAGAGTTTGCAATAGCTGCAACTGCAAATTCTCTGGTAATCCAGTAGAAAATCCCTGGATATAGAGTTCTGGAATATCTCGTCCTTCTGGTTCAATAAAAATCTGATGGCTTTCCTTATCAGCAAAGCGCACAATTTTATCTTCAATACTAGGGCAGTATCGGGGTCCTTTAGCATCCACCCAGCCTCCATAGATTGGGGATAGATGAAGATTGTCCCTAATCAAGCGGTGAGTCTCAGAAGTTGTGCGGGTCAGATAACAATACATCTGCTCTCGTTCCACCCACACATCTGGGTCAAAGCTAAACCAGCGCACCTTCTCATCCCCTGGTTGAGGTTCCAAGTTGCTGTAATCTACGGAGCGCTTATCTACCCTTGCGGGGGTTCCCGTCTTGAGTCGTCCCGTTTCAAAGCCTAAGCGGTTAAGGGTTTCAGTTAAGCCAATTGCCGCAAATTCCCCAGCCCGTCCTGCTGACATGGACTTGTTCCCTACCCAGATCCGTCCACCCAGGAAAGTGCCAGTTGTCAAGATCACTGCCGATGCTCTCAAAGCTACACCGAAGTAAGTCTGGACACCTATCACCTCTTCATTAGCCCCCAGCACCAAATCGGTGACCATGGCTTCCCGGAGAGTCAAGTTTTCTTGATTTTCTACAATCTCCTTCATCACAGCGGCATATTCTCGCTTATCCGTCTGGGCTCGCAAAGCCCAAACCGCTGGTCCCCGTGAACAGTTAAGTACCCGCTTTTGCAGGTAGGTACGGTCAGCCATTTTGCCAATTTCTCCACCCAAAGCATCTACCTCATGGGTGAGTTGAGACTTGGCCGGTGCTCCTACTGCTGGGTTACAGGGTTGCCAAGCAATTTTGTCTAGGTTGAGGGTAAGTAGGATAGTACGACAGCCCAACCGTGCTGAAGCTAGGGCGGCTTCACAACCAGCGTGTCCCGCGCCAACTACAATCACATCAAAGGCATCTTGGAAATCTACTTGGGAATGCATGGGTCTAAGGAAGGATCAGAAATCAAAGGTGAGGAATTCTGTACCATAAAATGGTGTGTTTTTTATAGTTTAATTGAAAAATTTATGGTTTAGTTTGATAGTTAACCCTCAACCGTCAACAACAAACTCTTTCACGCCCAGTTATCCTTCAGTGATAATTTTTGGCACTCTGAAGAAATCACCATCCTGCTCAGGAGCTTCCCTGAACATAGAATCCCTGTCAGTATAGGGTTTGAGAGTATCCAGTCGAGTCACATTGCTAATATCAATCGCCCGTGTAGTCGGCGGCACATCCTCAGTATCTAATTCACTCAGCTGTTGAAAATATTCGAAAATACTGCTCATCTGAGCTGCAAATTTATCCTCTTCCTCTGCTTTTAGTTCTAAACGAGCAAGATTGGCAACTTTTTGGACTTGTTCGCGGTCTATCATCATTTGCTTATATTATATTCTTGGTTACTAATGAATTCCTGAACAGTCAACAGTAAAGGCTTAGCCCAAATCAAAGACTATAAAGACTATCAAGTTTATTAACTAGAAGCTAGCCGCTAAAAGTAAACATCAATCGTAGAACGACCTGTAGTTTTCAGCCAGTTTTGGGCTTCAATGTAGTTATTAGGAGCAAGGCGAATAGCTCGTTTCCAATAATCAGCCGCTTTGTCATACAAAGCTTCTGCCGCCTCACTCTCTCCAGCTTCCTTCAACTGTTCACCTTGATAATGGTAAATTACGGCTACATTATTAAGAGCCTGAGGCATACGGGGGTTGATATCAAGAGCTTGATGATAGAGTTCTAAAGCACGCTCATGCTCACCATTACTGGCTTGAATTAGCCCCATATTGTAGATAATAAAGCTGCGGTCGTTGGGGTCTTCCTCCAGTTCCAAGGCTTTTTTGTAATTATCCATAGCTTCAGCATATTCCCCATCCGCTTGAGCTGACATACCATCTCGGTAATAGACAAAAGCTTCCTTGGCTTGCTTATTGGTCGGGAGAACCTTTAAGAGGATGTCTGCCATCACCGTAAAGGTTTTATCGATAAAGTTATCGTTGCGTTGAGTGCGTGGCATAGTTGCGTGGGTCTATAGTCTTCACCTTGTAGATAATCCTATCTCGTGACGTCAGCATTTAGCTATGAACCTCTCAGCAGTTAGCTCGACAATCCAGGAAAACTTAAGCATTGGGCTGACTGCCGCAAGTACATGACTTACCGTGAACACCCCTCAATAAGCTGATATAGCGCGTAGTGCTATAGCTCAAGTAATGCCTGTGTTACCTAGAGCCTCAACTGACTTACTGTTCTATGTCTTGATGCAGTCGCTCATGGGGGGAACCACGGCAGTCGCTCATGGGGGAAACCCCCAAGACCGCGCTGCCTTCCCAAGACCGCGCTGCATCGCTAACTTGATTATTCAATAGCACATATGGTTATATATGTCAATAAAGATATTTGTTAAAATCTCAGTAAAATCACTTAGAATAAAAGCATGGTAGATGAACCCTGATAATTACCCCCGGAGCTCCAGTTTCCGGGGTTTTCTAATGGGCTTATAGTTTACAGAGCAATCCTTACGAGGGATCTAAGGATTTTGTAGATTCCTCTAAATCAATTAATGAGTCACTTTTCCGGATATACGTGAAATCACACAGAAAAGAGAAATGGTAGATGCACCCTGATAGTTACTCCCCGAAGCTCACGGTTCGGGGGTTTTTTTTGTACCGATATTCTAGATTTGTTATTTTAAGTATAAATACTCAATATTTGCCAGTAAGGAACCCATTCATGCACCACTCCTCCCAACCCATCACAATCAGGATGAAATCCAGTAGCATGGAGGACTAATAGATGTGATATTTGATTGGCTGCTGTGAGGGAAACCGTCTATATTGAAACCAGCGTTTTAGGGTACTTGACTGCTAGATCGACCAAAAATCTGATTCTAGCAGCCAACATTGAAGTAACCAAAGATTGGTGGGAAAAGCGTCGCCACATTTTTCAAATATATGCCTCAATCGTTGTTGTGGATGAAGCATCTCTAGGAGATCGGTGAAATAGCAAAAAAACGGCTTACGCTTTTGCATAGCATTGAGTTATTAGAACCAAGCGAAGCTGCTCAAGAATTGACAATTCAACTTTTAACAAAAAGTAACCTGCCAGACAAAGCTGCAAATGATGCTGCTCATATTGCGCTAGCTACTGTCCACGGCATGGACTATCTGCTAACATGGAACTGTAAACATATTGCAAATGTTCAGATCCAGAAAAAGCTGACTCAAATATGCTCTGACTTTGGATACAAACTACCAATAATTTGCACACCCTATGAACTCATGGGAGAGTAAAATAATTTTGACCAATGAGATCTTAGAAGAAATTCACAAATTTCGTGAAGACCATGCCAAGGCTTTTAACTATGACGTTGCTGCGATGTTCGTTGATTGGCGCAACAGACAGACGGCAAGTGGTAGAAAAGCAGTAACGCTACCACCGAAAAAGTCTAACCAATCACTGCATTCCACCGTAAGTTAGCAAATTTGCTATGATTATCGACGACCTTCCGGATAGTGGAGAAGCAACTCAGAAGAAAGAAATGGTAGATGCACCCTAATAATTACCCCCGAAGCTCACGGTTCGGGGGTTTTCTTTGGTAGATGGAGCCATAGACGATAACTTGGCTGTCAGCTAAAAGTAAAGTCATCTATCTAATAGTAATCCTTCCGGATATCAATCCCATCAATCAGAAGAAATAAATGGTAGATGCACCCTAATAACTTCCCCCGAAGCTCACGGTTCAGGGGAGTTTTTTTTTGGTGCGCTTTCCGCGTTAACAATTAAATTAGCCACAGGTCGCACCTGTAGATGTTGCCATCAGCTTCTCAGCTGGCTGTCGGCTAAGAGCAAATTTCTCCCGTGGGTTTTATGATCCATTTACTAGTAATCCGATACTTTTTAGCTACCAAAATCTACTTTGCAGATTTTAGCCCACTAATGCAAGCTGCTCTCGCAGCCAGGGGGTATCTCCCAAGGCCCAGATAGGTTTTTTTCCGCTCAAGGCGCATAAATCTGTGTTTAATAGAAAACGCAACCACTATCATTAAAGCTTTGGTTTTCGGCTTCAATTCAAGGAACCAGAATGTTTTCAATGACACTAGATTCCTAATCAAAGTATAACATATTTTTGTAGATACTTCAAGATATTTGTAGAAAATCGTCAACAGTGGCTAGCCTTCCGGATATCAATCCCATCAATCAGAAGAAATAAATGGTAGATGCACCCTAATAATTACCCCTGAAGCTCACGGTTCGGGGGTTTTCTTTTTTAGGTGCGCTTTCCAATGGGCGAGTAAATCGCCCTTGGGTCGCACCTGTAGATGTTGCCATCAGCTTCTCAACTGGCTGTTGGCTAAGAGTAAATTTCTCCCTAGGTAAAGTCATCGATCGAATAGTAATCCTTCCGGATATCAATCCCATCAATCAGAAGAAATAAATGGTAGATGCACCCTGATAATTACCCCTAGGCTCAACGGTTTGGGGGTTTTCTTTTGGAACAGCTGTTGAATCCCTATCAAAGCTAATAGTTACCAGAGACATTCCGGCAATTTTTTCGACTATTTGATTGGTCATAGTTCCGGAGATTAGTAAAGTAACTAAGAAGAAAGAAATTAGATGCAACCTGATCAACACCCCTGAGATCTGATCGGGAGTTTTTTAGCAGTAGATAAATTGCGATCTATGTAACTAGTTACTAGAAGCACCGTCCAACAATATTTTTCACCCATTTACTTTTCTGAGTGGGGTTCCGATGTGGATGCTCTCACCGCCTAGAGCAAACTTCCTTATTATAAGGCTACATTGATGGGATTGACCGTAGTTCAGGCTACGCGAACGATGATTACTCAGAAAAGAGTGAGTGGCTCAGAAAAGAGTGATTGGCAAGTCAATCCGCGCGTTAATCGTTTTTAATTCCAGCTCTGACGAGACTGGGTTTTAAAACTTCGCGCTTACTTGTGATCAAGTATCCCAGCTGTTAACAGCCAGAAATTTGGTAGTTTTTAGAATTAGTCCCAACCCAATATATCATACCTAATCTGCTAACCAATAGCTATGGCTTGGGAGAAAATGGCACACCTAGACTATTTACCCTGGAGTAGGAGACGCTCCTCTATTTAATTGACCAACTACCCACTGATAAGTTCCATGTGCCAGCAAGTCCTTCACTAGTTTATAAGTAACACTATAGTTAGACCTTGGTACGGTCAGTCAAGATTTCGTAGCCATCAGTTGTTACTAAAACCGTATGTTCAAACTGAGCCGATAGAGAATTATCGACCGTAACGACTGTCCAACGGTCAGATAGGGTGCGTGTGAACTTAGTACCAGCATTCAAAATTGGCTCAATCGCCAAAGTCATCCCAGCACGGAGCTTGACATTCGGCAATTCGCGGGTGCGGAAGTTGAACACTGAGGGGTCTTCGTGTAGATTTCGCCCCACACCATGACCCGTATAATCCTCCACGATACTATAGCCATAAGTTTGGGCATGGTCTTCAATCGCACCAGCAATGTCTAGCAAGTAGTTCCCTGCTTTCACCTGTTCGATGCCCTTGTAGAGGGTTTCATTTGCCACCCGAATTAATTGACTCGCTTCTGGTTTGACCTCTTCAATCGGAATAGTAATACATGAGTCTCCGTGAAATCCCTGATAGTAGGCACCTGTATCCACTTTCAACACATCACCACTGCAAATTACTTTCTTGGGACTAGGAATACCATGAACTACTTCGTGATTAAGGCAGCTGCAGATCGACCCAGGAAAGCCGTAGTAGCCTTTGAAACTTGGGGTTGCTCCCATCTGACGGATCCGCTTTTCGGCATAGGCATCTAAATCCGCTGTGCTCATTCCTGGCTCAACCATCTCAGAAATTTCTTTGAGTACTGTTGCCACAATACTTGCCGCCTGCCGCATGATCTCAATTTCACGCTCAGATTTGATTTCAATCTGTCGGCGTTTTTTCTTGGGACGAGAGGGATTAGTGGCACCGGCAAACAGGTTACTTAGAATGTTCATTTGATAATTATTAGTTAATTAAGAATTATTAAAGAATTATTATATCTTTCGATTTTCTTTCTATTGTCGGTTCGTAGCTCTATTGAGTAAAAATTCCTAACTAAACCTCCCCAAGAGCGTCAGCCAGTGATTTCGGTAAGTGGTAGTGTTCCCGCCACTGCCTACTAGAGGGTGGGGTTATATTTACCTTTTTCCTGTTGCTTTTTTCCATAACAACATACTGCCTATACCTAGGATGACTAAGGCAAAAATCCCTACGGGCAACCACCACTGTAATAATTGAGGCTCTGATGCTGTAGCATCCTCGAAGGATTCTGAGAAGGATTCTGACTGCTGGTTAAATTGAGCTTCAGTGTCAGGACTTGGCACAGTCGCAGTTTTTTTACCAGGAGTGACTGTAACGTCGTACTTGATCTCAAATGCCTTAAAACTAGCTCCTGATTTAGGAGTACCGCTTAAAACTAACTCATAGACTCCCGCTTTAGGAAAGACTAGATCAGCTCCAGGAATACCTTGATATTGTTCGGCTGATATAGCTTTCAGCTGTGGCTCAAGGATGGGGGAACTCCCTAAGTCTGATGAGGATTTAGAGTAAACCACTAGTTGACAGTCACATTGCTCTAGGGGAATTCGTTGGCCCCCTTGGCGAGTAAGGGCAAACCATGCTAGAGCAGGTTCTCTAGCGCGAGGATTGTGATTGGGTTCAATGTGGAAGGTAGCACCGACATCGGCAGAGGTTTTAATGTTGTGAGAAATTATTGGAAAATACTGCTCAGTTCTGAGTGCTGAGTTTTCAGTAGAGGAAATGTGCGATCGCAGTTGAATGGTCATGGGGGTTAACTCTTAATGCTTAAATTTCTTTAAAGATGCTCTTAGCTCCTAACCATAAAATGCCGGAGATAGAGGGGATATCGATCATAAGACATCAATCTTTTGATTATAAATTGCTAAAAATTCACAATAAGTAAAAATTACTGATGATAATATTTACCATAGTCTAAAGTTAATTAACATAAGCACGGAATGGTTTTAGATTTGCTGCTGGTCATGACCCTAGGGTTTCTGGGGAGTTTTGGTCACTGTGTGGCGATGTGTGGACCTCTGGCAGTGGCATTTTCCCTATCTCAGCAGGAGGAAAAGTCTCCAAAGTGGCTCCATCAGCTGGGTTTTCATAGTCTCCTTAACTTAGGACGAACAATTAGTTATGCTCTCGTCGGAGCTGCACTTGGGGGTATGGGTTCAGTCTTGATTGCCAGTGGTCAGTTGGCTGGGATTGGCAGTGGATTGCGCCAAGCCATGGCAATTCTGACTGGTTTAATGCTAGTTTGGTTTGGCTGTGTGCAGCTTAAACCCGATTGGATTCCCCGTCTGCCCCTATTACACCCCCTATCTAAAGGGATTGGGCATCAACGGCTGACGGTCGCCATGACTAAATTGTCTGGGGAATCTCAATGGTGGACACCAGCCCTTTTAGGAGGAGTCTGGGGTTTGATGCCCTGTGGCTTCCTGTATGCTGCTCAGATTAAAGCAGCGGAAATGGGGAATCTTTGGTGGGGAGCAGCCACGATGCTGGCCTTTGGACTGGGAACGATGCCGATGATGCTAGGAGTGGGTGTATCTGCATCTAGACTCAGTGTTAGCAAGCGCAGCCAGCTGTTCCGCCTAGGAGGCTGGGTTACCCTCACGATTGGTATTTTAACCCTTCTACGTACCGATGCTATGGTGGATTACACCGGTCATGGGGCGCTGCTGTTACTGATGTTAGCTTTGATTGCTCGTCCGATTAGTCGTTTGTGGGCTGGGTTCTTACGCTATCGTCGGGCTTTAGGAGTGGGGGCATTTGTGTTGGCGATCGCTCATACATTTTTTAGGCTAGACCATGCCTTGAACTGGAAGTTAGATGCCATGGGGTTTATGTTACCGCAGCATAAGTGGGGTCTGTTAGCAGGAATTTTAGCGCTCGTGTTGATTACCCCAGCTGCCCTCACGAGTTTTGACCGCTTACAGAAGGGTTTGGGCAAGCTTTGGCGACGGATTCATTTATTGAGTATCCCTGCTTTAGTCCTAGCTGCAATTCATACCGTGATGATTGGTTCGAGCTACCTTGGACAGTTAGCTTGGACTGGAAACCACCAACTCAGAGCTGTGAGTTTAGGAATAATTACCTTAGGAGTTTTGCTAGTGCGATCGCGTATTGTTTGGTCAGGGTTATCCCTAGAAAAATTCTACGTTCCCCCCAAATCTTGGTAATGGTTACTGATTCTACACTGAGCTTTGGACCCATTCACTTCAGTATTATCTATTCAGTATTACCTATAGTTAGCGATATTTTCTCTGCTCCAAGCTAAACCTATCCAATTTAGATGTACATTAGCTGTAATCGGTAAATTTTTGGTTGGCTTTATGGGATTTCGAAATTGGTTAACTGCTACAGCAGTAGCTTGTCTGATTTGGGTGATCAGCTCGGCATTTGCGCCTCCTGCTTTTGCTCTTTACCGCATTAAACTGTTCGACTTGTATTCCCAGGAGTGTCCCTCAGAAATCGGGCAAGGCATGGTGAGCGTTGGTGGGGGGTCGGCTAGGCAGGCTGGTTGCTATCTGATCAAGGGTAAAGCCAAGAATCCCACTGGCAAAACGGTGCTTGATGCTGATGTTTTTGGTCGTATCTACGATGCTAATGGCAATAATACCTTCCAAAATCGGAGTCGCGTGGGGTCAATTGATGAAGTGCCACCAGGCACCAGTAATTTTGAAATCCGGGTTACAGTTCCTGCTAATGTAAAAACGCCTCTTATCCTTAAGGGTTTTAAGGCATCCGGTTTTAGGCACATAATCGGTCGGTGATTAGCTTAAAGGGGGATTAAGCCCACGCTGACGCTTCCCTTTCAGACGTGGGGCTTCTCCCCGTTTAAGCTAAAACGCCCCGGCTAAAATTTGTAGAAGGAAAATCGCCAGTATGGGAGAAAAATCTATACCTCCAAGGGGTGGAATGAAGGAACGGAAAATATTCAGGTAAGGGTCAGTAATTGGACTTAAGACAGAAGCGACCTGATTCGCCCAATCCATTGTTTGAAACCAAGTTAACAGAATTCGGACAATTAATAGAACTAGATAGATTTGGATAAAGCTCTGGAGAGTGCTAGTCAACAGTTCTGTAGCCATAGTATTTAATAAGCTTTCTTACTAAGTTTGTATCTTAATGTTAAGTTTAACGAATTTGATCACCCTGTGCCTGAATACCAAGTCAGTAAAGCTTTAACATACCTACTTCAGAATTTTTTCACGGCTCAAGCACCCGTTCCTGTGTATTTGCCTCTGCTTGACCTTTTACTGTGCTGACTTGTTGACGTACATCGTCAATTGCTGAATTCAGCTGGGCAATTTTGTCTTCCAAACTCTGACGTGCCGCTTCAATGCTTGCTTCTGCCTTTAGTTCGCGCCTTCTCGCCCTAATTGCCTTAGGGTCTGAGCGCTCCGAATTTAACAAAGACTGATCTTCCTCATCGTTTTGATTACTTTTGCCAGCAGTAACCAAAGCGCCGATTAAGCCACCTACCAATCCCCCGACTACTGCTCCAGTCAGGAATCCACTTGCAAAACCATCTTGCTGACTCATGTTGCTCTGTTGCCCTTGATTTTAAAAATGCAGCTTTTATCCAGATTAACCCATCAAGTTTGAGGGGATATTGCTGATTAGACAAGGGGTTTGGTACCAGCCCTTAATTATATTATATAGTATCGTATCGGAAGCCTTTGGAACAACACTTTGAAAGCTTGGTCTGGTGAGCGAGGGGGGAGTGTGAACCGAGGATGCCTGATCAGGAAGTGTAGGTAGAGGTGTTCCAGGCAACACCTCTACTATCAGTTGGATACTATCAGTTAGATTTGCGGTCTAAGTCTGTGAGGGTAATAGGGGTTAGTTGCTGCTCAGGTCAAGTTCCAAAAGCGCGATCGCCTGCATCACCCAAGCCTGGTACTATATATCCCTTAGCATTTACTTCCTCATCAATCATGCCAGTGTAGATGGTCAAACTAGGATAATCTGCCCCCAACTTTTGTAAGGCTGGTGGTGCTGCTACCACGCTAATAATCCGTGTTAAGTCTGGTGTTGCTCCTCGTTTTTTCAGTTCTGACATTGCTAACATCATTGTGCCACCAGTAGCCAGCATCGGGTCGAGAACTAGGATTCGTGTATTTGGGTCAAACTGATTGGGTAAGGTATTCAGGTAAAAACTGGCTTGTAAGGTTTCCTCATTTCTGACCAGACCAAGGTGATAAACTGATGCCAAGGGCAGCAACGTTTGGGCTCCATCTAAGAGCGCTAGTCCAGCCCGCAAAATTGGCACAACTACTATGGGTACTTCTGGGTTGACCATAGTTACCTTGCACGGAGCTAGGGGAGTTTGCACTGTTAGTTCTTCATTCGGCAACCAATCCCGCATTGCTTCATAGGTCAACCAACGTCCCAACTCGGTCATAGCGCTTTTGAACAATGGAGGTGGTGTAGAAGCATCACGGGCAACCCCTAGCCAGTGCTTAACTAGGGGATGGGGTGGGACATACACACGTAGTTGGAGAGTCATAACAGCTAGTAACTATAAGAATTAGTGAAAAACAAATTAGGTAGTGTTAGAGGAATTGGGAAGTAGGGTTTTTCGAAATAACCACAAGTCTTAATTTAGTTGATGATAGTTTCAAGTTTTACATTGATGAACACAGCATTAACGATAGTTTGCTTGATTTAAGCAAACCCTATACAAGTTGTCAAAATAGAGACAGCAATCAGAGGATTTGCGGATGCTTGTAACTATGCCAATAATACTCTCAAGTCGTCAATTACACGCAAAAACACAATACAGACTCAGATCTACACTCTTAGGTGTGGGTTGTGTGGTGGGGCGGGGGCGCGGGGTGTAATGATTGCCTTAGTTCCCAAAACGTTTTCCTTACTTCACCTACACCCAGTAAGGGTAAAAAGGCTGCTTGTTAACCTTCCTGGTGGGATGGTTACCTAACAATTCCGACACTCCTAACACTGCCGACACTCCTCTTTGAAGAAAAATTGTTTTCATTATGTTGACATTTTTTTTCAACAAGGCTATAGTAGTATTAAGTGTTCTCCTCTCATTAAGGATAGGCGGGTGGGACCGGTAAGCAGCAGCAGGCTGGTGCCCACTTTTTTTTTTGCATTAGTAATGAACTCTTATATCAACAAGAAACGCTAAACTCAGATCCATCAGTTAATCTATTTAAATTGCTAATTCCATGACTGCTGGATCCCAACCTTGCCCATCAAGCAATCAATCCCATAGCATTTCCAATCAATCGGTATTTGATACTATTGTGATTGGCTCTGGTATTGGGGGGCTAGTAACCGCAACTCAGTTGGCAGCGAAGGGAGCGAGTGTGCTGGTGCTAGAAAGCTATATCATTCCTGGTGGTAGTTCGGGTTACTTCGAGCGAGAGGGGTATCGCTTTGATGTGGGAGCATCAATGATTTTTGGGTTTGGCACCGAAGGGACAACCAATCTACTTACCCGAGCCCTTGAGGCTGTCAATGTCAGTCTCGAAACAATTCCAGATCCAGTGCAAATTCACTATCATCTCCCTGGTGGTCTGGAGCTAAAAGTCCACCGAGAGTATGAGAATTTTTTGCAAGAACTTACTGCTCACTTTCCTGACCAACGCCAAGGGATTCGAAAATTTTACGATGAATGCTGGAAGGTGTTTAATTGCCTGAATGCGATGGACTTACTGTCCTTGGAAGAAATTCGCTATTTGACCAGGGTATTTTTCCAGCATCCCTTAGCTTGCTTGGGTTTAGTTAAGTACCTGCCCCAAAATGTGGGAGACATTGCTCGCAAGTATATTAGCGACCTTCAGTTGCTGAAATTTATAGACATGGAATGTTATTGCTGGTCTGTGGTGCCTGCTGACAAAACACCAATGATTAATGCTGGGATGGTGTTTTCTGACCGACATTACGGTGGGATTAATTATCCGGTAGGAGGTGTAGGAAAAATCGCCCAAAAACTAGTGGAGGGATTGGAGAAAGCTGGAGGTCAGATTCTTTATAAAGCTCGAGTCGGGAAAATTCTGGTGGAAAAGGGCAAGGCAGTGGGTGTCCAGCTAGTTAATGGTAAAGAGTATCGAGCAAAACGAATTGTTTCCAATGCTACTCGTTGGGATACCTTTGAGAAATTAGTCCCAGCTGACCAGATGCCAGTAGCTGAGCGGAAATGGCAACAGCGTTATCAGAAATCACCGGGTTTCTTGAGTTTACATTTAGGGGTAAAGGCAGATGTTTTACCACCTGGTACAGAATGTCACCATATTGTCCTAGAAGACTGGGAAAATATGGAGGATGCGGAGGGGACAATTTTTGTTTCCATTCCGACCTTGCTTGATCCCAATTTAGCCCCAGAAGGCTATCATGTTTTCCACACGTTTACGCCGAGCTGGATGGAAGATTGGCAAGGGTTATCCCCTCGTCAGTACGAACATAAGAAGGAAGAGGCGGCTGGATGCTTAATTGAGCGACTGGAAACAATTTTTCCTGGCTTAGATGCTGGATTGGATTACATGGAGGTGGGCACACCACGGAGTCATCGACGATTTTTGAACCGTATGGATGGAACCTATGGGCCAATTCCTAACCGCAAGTTAATGGGATTGTTGGGAATGCCGTTTAATCGCACTGCTATTCCAGGGCTTTATTGTGTTGGGGATAGTACCTTTCCCGGGCAGGGTTTAAATGCAGTAGCCTTTTCGGGATTTGCTTGTGCTCACCGTATTGCTGTGGATTTGGGATTCTAGGTAGAATGCTTTTTAGGGAACTTCGGAGCAGGGAGTCGGGAGCAGGTAATAGGCATGCTAGCAATAAGCAAAAATCCTGTATACTTCATTATTAATACTAAAAACCGCTATCAAGTAAGTATTCAACGGCAAGTCAGATCACACTCGCCACACTTCCCATACTTCCCGCGCCCCCGCCCCAGTTCCTGACAAGGGTAGGTTTTTAAGGGTTTTTAACAGTTTTTAACAAAGGGGCGAGTTACTGACGGGGTGAAAACCCCGTTAGCTCGACAAATCTATGGGATGCATGTTGATTTTCAGGTCTTCTGTGACACAAATCATGCTATTTTCAGGAAAAGGATTCCAGTTTCCTGGGAACAAAGGTTCAGAGGCAATGATGACAGAATTGGGGAAAAGTGGAGGGTTCTGTAGCCAGTAGAGAGAAGGTGGAGTAGAAGCGATCGCACAACGAGAGGCAATAAGCTGATTTCCATCACTAATAACTATGTTCGCTAAAACCTTTACTCCATAGGGTTTGGCTAACTTAAAGAGTGTGTTTAAAGTCCCCTGTAACGCTTTTTCCCAATTACCATCAACACGAGCTAATTCGTTGAGGAACAAGGCGAAGATATGTTCAGAATCGGTAGTGCCTTCAATTTTCTGATCGACTGTATCTTTAATATGACTGCGGATCGGTTGGTATAAGGTGGCTCGAAAATTGTCGATGAAACCATTGTGGGTGAAGAGGAAGTGGCGATCGCTAAAAGGTTGACAGTTACTCCAACTTGCCCCTTGTCCAGGGGTAGCACTGCGGATATGGGCTAGGAAGCATTCAGACTCTATGTAACGACTCAGGTGAGGTAAATTAATATCACTCCAGATGGGTAGGATGTTTTTGTAGATAAAAGGTTCTGTCTGTTTTTGGGAGTGATACCAGCCAATTCCTACCCCATCAGCATTCACAGAGGTGGTTGTAGTTTCTTGGGGTCTGTAACTTTGAATACACAGAGAG
>NZ_JAAHHS010000182.1 GCF_010692395.1 Moorena sp. SIO3H5 | reverse complement strand
GCACATCCGTTGATTTGGTAATGGGGAATTGGTGATGGGAAATTGCTAGCTTACCCAACAGTGGTACGGGTGCATCTCAGTTTTGCAATTAGGCAAAAATTCGGGAGAAAATTCCCACACTCCCCACACTCCCCACACTCCCCACACTCCCCACACTCCCCACACTCCCCACACTTCTGAGACTTGCGATCTTTTTTACAAATATGAGATGCACCCAGTGGTACGGGCATATATATATAGTTTCTTTATTAGAAAGCCTAACACTGAAAACTCCGCCACAAAGCGAGCGGAGATGAAAGTGTAAGCGCGACTTTAGTCGCCTTGAAGAAAATACAAACAAAGACTTGCTAATTTGTGCTAGGCGTGTTAGCATAATAATTTAACAGAAAAGGTCGAGTTCTGATGATAATACTTGAGTTCAAGGCATACGGAAACAAAGCACAGTATCAAGCCATAGACAAAGCTATTCGGACTGTTAAGTTTATACGAAATAGCTGTCTTCGTTTGTGGATGGACAACAAAGGGCTAAGCAAATACGATCTGAATAAGTACTGCAAGATTTTAGCCAAAAACTTTCCTTTTGCCAACGAATTGAACTCAACTGCCCGACAAGCTGCGGCTGAAAGGGCGTGGTCATCAATCGCTCGTTTCTTTGAAAATTGTAAAAAGAAATTACCTGGAAAGAAAGGTTACCCCAAGTTCCAGAAGCATTGTAGATCGGTTGAATATAAACAGTCAGGATGGAAACTTTCTCCTGATAAGAAATCGATTGCTTTTAGCGACAATAAAGGAATTGGGAAGCTGAAACTCAAGGGTAAATGGGACTTGTGGCGCTTCGAACAGAAATTAATCAAGCGAGTTCGTATAGTCAAAAGGGCTGATGGTTATTACGTTCAGTTTTGCATCTGTGTCGATGTAAAAGAACAATTAAAGCCTGCTGACGCTACCGTGGGATTAGATGTAGGACTAAAAGAGTTCTACACCGATTCCAGAGGCAATACAGAACCAAATCCCCGTTTCTACAGGAGTGGGGAGAAGCGTCTAAAATTTTATCAACGCCGAGTTTCTCGGAAACAGAAAGGCTCATCCAATCGTAATAAAGCAATTAATAGACTAGGCAGGCAGCATCTTAAAATAAGTAGGCAGCGTCAAGAACATGCCAAGAGACTGGCACGTTGCGTAATCCGGTCTAACGACCTGGTCGCCTACGAAGATTTAAGAGTCAAGAATTTGGTAAAGAATCACTGCCTAGCTAAGTCTATTAATGACGCTGGTTGGTATCAATTTATAAAATGGCTAGAGCATTTTGGAACTAAATTTGGCAGGGTCACAGTTGCTGTCAATCCTGCCTATACAAGTCAAAACTGCTCTGAATGCGGTGAGGTAGTGAAAAAATCACTATCAACCAGGACTCACATTTGCAAATGTGGTTGCAGATTAGACCGTGATCACAACGCCGCAGTCAACATTTTAAACAGAGCCTTGGGTACGGTGGGGCACACCGGAACCTGGATTGACCGTAGGTCACGCTACGCGAACGTCGATCAGTTCGCGTAGCGTCGGCATGGCCTACGGCCAAGCCAAAGGCGAACGCCGAAACGCTTCGGGAGATTTGACCTCTACTGTTCTTGGTTCAGGCCAGGATCAGCAAGTCGAGTCATTGAGCGAAGAATCCCCGCGCCTAATGGCCGGGGAGTGTCAAGTATAGTCTTTATATATAGTCTCAATTATCTACATCAATTATTTACCTATTTCACTGGTATTTCATGAGGAAATTACCCAGAAGGGTCTGGTCTGGTCGAAAATTTTCTGATACTATAGACGTAGGGAATCAGAAACAAACAAGGTTAGGCAACATGAGTGACGCTAAATTAGCATAGTGCTATTTAGGAATTTTTACCATTGAGCTGATCTGCCACCGAGCTGATAGGTACAGCAGCAAAAGAAACTTATTGAAATAATCAACATAATAATTAACCATGGAGAGGTTGTAGTTTAGCTATGCCACCAGAAATCTTTATTTCTGAATATATAAGCCAACCTCAAGAAATCGAGAGTTCCTAGTCAGGTGATCTCTGAGCACGATTCTGTTGTGTTCAGCTTTAACCCGATCAACATCAGGCATCTAGCCTCCTATTATATCAAGTCCACCAAAAAAAAGCTAGGGGTTTCTTGAGTGATTGCCACATCTTTGAGTCCGGCTGAGTGCGGTTGGGAAACGGTTAGCTTTGCTTCTACCCTTTACCTTTGCCCGATCCTAGATTTGCTTCTTGAACAAATTCCCAATAAATGGCAACCGGAACTCCGGCTGGGATTACAAGAGGCATTAGTGAATGCAGCAAAGCACGGTAATAATTTAGACCCAAGTAAGACCGTAGAGGTTCAATTTTCAGTAGTCAATGGTGAATATTGGTGGGTAATTTCAGATGAAGGGTCTGGTTTTACCAATGGTGATGACCAAGAGATTCCCGATGTTACCCTACCCTGCGATGAATCAGAAAGCGGTAGAGGCATGAGCCTGCTTCACCAAATCTTCGATAAGGTCCTCTGGAACAACCAGGGCACAGAAATTAGACTTTGTAAACAAGTTAACCACCCCTCTAAGCGTCCCCTATTTTCTTAAGCACCTATTTTACTTAGGGCGCGCGTTACTTAGGGTTTCGTGTCCCATGAGTTGGACATGGTGGAGCTGAAATAGAGCGGTCTAGCCATCCAGATGCTTGGCGCAATCGTTCAAGGGCTTCTTCTGGATGTTCATTGAGCAGAAATACCAAAGCAGCAGCAGCTTGCTCACTAGCTCGGGCAGAGCGATTAGACTTTAGGCGATGCCAATCATTCGGCCTGATCGCCAAACGCTCTGCTAAGGCTTGAGCCAATTCCAGAGTGGTAGGTTCCATCTTAGCATCAGTTTTGGGTAATTGGATGGATTCAGGCATTGTTTTTTGAGTGCTGAGTGGGGGAGTGTGTCAGTGCTTGCCAACTCAAGACTATTTTAACTTAGGATTTACGATTGCTATATGCCTCCAGAATCGTTTCAATCATCTTACCGTAATTCACGAAAAAATAGACAGGATCAACAAGATGTGAATGAGTTTGAAGAGGAATTGGCTCAGATCGAGCGGACGCTTAATACTCTCAAGAAACGTTATACTCAGGTTGAGCAGGATCAGCGACAGCAAGCTCAACTCCAGGAGCGTCGAGAGCAAGTTAGGAAAGACTTGCGCAAGACTAAACGTAATACTACTAGTAATAATAATACTAAAACTAATAATACTAATAGTAATCGACAAGCCCTCAAGGCTGAGTTAAGGCAAATCCAGGAAAAACTGGAAGTCCTGGAGCTGAATTTAGAGAGTCAATTGTTTTCTTGGCATAGTCTTCGGGAACCGTTTTGGCATGGAGTGCGCTTTGGGGGATTGGGGTTGGTGATTGGTTGGATACTTAGGTCTTGTGTGAGTTAGTTACTTGTTGACAGTTGTTCTTGTGTGCCTAAAGCTTAATTCCTAATCCTCGAATCGAATAATCCAGTAACTCCATCGGATGCATTAAGGTAATGTCTTTTCCTTGGAGCTGCAAATGCTTCTTGATCTGCAATGAACAGCCTGGATTCGGGGAAGCAATTAACTCTGCGCCAGTATTCAATAAATTATTGACCTTCTGCTGTCCCAGCTCATCAGCTACTTCCGGTTGCAGCATGTTGTAAACTCCAGCACTACCGCAACACAAGGCGGCATCTATTGGTTCTCGTAAAGTCACTCCTGGAATTTGCCGCAATAACTGTCGCGGTTGTACACTAATCTTCTGTCCATGTAATAGGTGACAAGCATCCTGATAGACAATAGTCAATGGCTGATCCCTAAGCGGTGAAAGGGTTGCCGTTAGTCCTGCACTAACTAGAAACTCTTGGGCATCCTTTACCTTACCCGCAAATTCCTGAGCTTTTTGGGCATACTCGGGGTCATCTTCGAGGATGTGACCATACTCCTTCAAGGTATGACCGCAGCCAGCAGCATTAATAATGATGGCATCAACTCCTGTGCCCTCAAAGCTATCAATCATCTGTCTTGCCAAGGCTTGGGCTTGCTCTGTTTGTCCTTGGTGTTCTGGCAAAGCGGCACAACAGCCCTGGGTTTTGGGAATCACCACTTCACAGCCATTGGCGGTCAACACCCGCACCGTTGCTTCATTTACTGGGGAGAAAAACAACCGTTGCACACAGCCAAGTATTACTCCTACCCGGTAACGCTTCTTGCCCACAGAGGGAATAACATCGGGTAAATTATCCCGAAACGACTCTAGAGTAACTTTTGGCAGCATTGACTCCATGGCTGCTAAGCGAGGAGATAGCAGTTTGAGCCAATTCGTAGAGCGCACTAATTTCTGTACGCCCAAGGTCTGGTAGAGATATAAAGGAAACAATAATGAACGCAATCGCCCCGGATAGGGAAACAATCTAAAAATTAGCTGTCTAAACACCCAATCAGGAAAACTACGAGGCTGATTTCGCTGAACTTGATGACGAGTGGCGGAGATTAGCTTATCGTACTGAACCCCAGACGGACAAGTTGTTACACAAGCTAAACATCCTAAACAAGAATCGAAATGTTGTGTACTCCCCTCGGCCAGGGGAGCTTCCCCTTGACTAATTGCATTCATTAAATAGATCCGACCCCGAGGGGAATCCATCTCTTTGCCAAGCACTCGGTAACTCGGACAGGTGGAAAGACAAAAGCCACAATGAACGCAGGCATCAATTAATTCCTGCTTGGGCGGTTTTTGAGCATCAAAACCATTTTGCTTATTAGTGGTTAGTTCTTCGATATTGGTCATTTTTTAAAGGTTTTTCGCGTAGCGTGGCTAAAGGCCAAGGTTTAAGGTTGGAAGGTTTAAGGTTTAAGGTTGGAAGGTTTAAGGTTTAAGGTTGTAAGGTTTAAGGTTTAAGGTTTAAGGTTGAATAGTAATTGGTTAAAGGCTAATTGGTAATTGATGATTGATATAGCGTTTATGATAGTTATAAGATACTTTCAATTTTTTTACCCCGACTCCCGACTCCCGACTCCTGACTCCCGACTCCCGACTCCCGACTCCCGACTCCTGACTCCCGACTCCCTAAAAAACATAAATTAAATTCCTCCAACAAATCGACCAGTACTTAAAACATTTTTTGGGTCAAACTTTTGTTTAATGCTACGCATTACCTCTAATCCATTGCCTTGATATCCCCAAACATCTAACTCCTGCTTCAAGGTTATGGGGGCTTCTAATACTGTTAGAAATCCTTGTTCAGATTCACAATAACTGCGCATAGTTTTAATCACGTCTAAACTGACTGCTTCGGAGTTAAACCACACTTTACCTAAGCCACTTCTAACATGAATCACTCCCAATCCTCCCAAGCTTTCTAGGGTGATCAATGTCTTAGCAGCAGCAGTTGGTAATACTCCTATTTTGCAGACAATTGTTGAAGATTGTCGCGATTTCCCGATTGAGTTTGCCAATGATTCCCATAGATTCGTGTCATCACCGTTACTATAAAAACTATTCCGTAACCCTAACTGTTCTGCAACTGACTGTATTCGAGCACATTGCTCCTTGACACTGTCTGCTACACTTTGGAACCTTACCATTAATCCCATATCCTGACCAATCCCTAATTCTGTGACTAACTTAGGGGATAATATATCTAGTGCTGTGGGAGTTAAGGCTGAGGCTAATACTGTTGTTACAGCTGAGGCAATTCCATCCATGTCACCTGTCAATACAATAGTTGCTGATGCTTCTGGTATTGGATACAGCCGAAAGGTTGCCTGAGTGATAATTCCCAGGGTTCCATAAGAGCCAGTAAATAGCTTCATCAAATCATATCCAGCAACATTCTTTACCACTCGACCCCCGGCTTTAGCGATTTGTCCATCACTGCGGACAAAGGAAATCCCGAGCAACATATCCCGAACCCCTCCATAACGTTGACTTAGGGAGCCGCTGTCTGCGGTAGCAATAATACCTCCAATGGTCGCTTCTTGGGGATAAGCTGGGTCTAATGCTATAAATTGACCGGTTTTTGCTAAAATAGCTTGTAAGTCAGCTATTTTAACTCCGGCTTCTACGGTAACTGTCAAGTCTCCTACGGCGTGGTCAATGATCTGGTTTAAGTTATTGGTACTTACTACGACATCAATGTCTTTACCGATACCTCCCCAGCCTAATTTACTGCTGTTACCACAGGGGAGGAGATGATAATGTTGGGAATGAGCTAGACCGATGACTTGGGCTAGTTGCTCGGGTGTGCTAGGGTAAACGATAGCTTTGGGAAGGGTGTCGGGAGCAATGGCTGGTTTGATTCGCTCTTGCCAGCTTGGATCTAGGTTTTCCCAGGTGTAGATATTGGAATTTCCGACAATTGGTTCGAGGGTTGAAGCGATCGCATTCATAAAAGCTGACGGGGTTTGTTGATCAGATTGTGGGATAATCCATATAGTAATCGTAAAGGATTGGTGAACAAAAACAGGTCATGATCGTCTTTCCTATTACCCGATCACTCTGTATTAGAGGTAAAAATAGGACAGCCAACCTTTGATTAAGAGAAAGCCGAAATGTCTGTCAATTATGCTGATTCCTATTGGAAATATCTCGAAACTGCTGGTCTGAATCTGGATTCAGAGACTTTATCTACTGTAGAGACCAGTATTGAAGGTACATCTTGGGATAATCCGACTTCTGCTATAGAATTGAACAACTGTGCTGTAGTAGCATTAATTGAAGCTGAGCAATGTGACAATTCATCTCTACGTGCCATGTATGTTGAGATGGCTTTTGATGCTTTGAATCAGGGAATTGAGTTGTCTGCTCATCCCCTGTGTGTTGCTCATTTAGCTCTAGTTTTCGCCATGACTGGAGAAATGGAGCAGGGGATACAAACAGCATTTCCAACCTTAATTAATACCTTACATCCTGCTGATATTAATCAGCAATCCATTCCTCTAGGACTAGTTTATCTACCTTCTGGAAATGGCTTTACAGGTAATCGTTATCAGCAATTGGCTCACATTCTAGATGCTGAGGATGGCTACGCTCAATCAATTTTTTTGTTAACTGAGGTTTTATGTCGCTCACAATTGGTATTTTATAATGCTACGGGATTGCGATTTCTCCATCTTGCTGTTCAACTATTCTCCGATTCCCCGTCTATTCATTTAAAGTTGGGAATTGCTAGCCTGGTCAATAGTCAATGGGAAGGATTATTTAATTTACACCAGGCTAAAAATTTGGCTCCCTATTCTGCTAGGATTATACAATCCCTATACCTGGCTTATCGAGATTTAGGACAGAGAGATTTAGCCAAGTATTGGCGAGATATGGGGCTAGCTAGGGCTGGGGAGATTAGGGAAGAAGATTCGGATGTAATCGGGTTTAAATGGACTCAATTGGAGATTGAAAGTCCATTTACTTATGTGACCTTTGAAGAGCAGTTACTATTAGCGGTTGAGCCAAGTCTCCGGAGTTTGGTGACAAGTGTATTAATTGCTCAAGGAGACTGGTTTGAAAAAGAAATGGAGTTTTGGCGCAACTGGCTCCAACCTGGGATGACTGTTATTGATGTTGGTGCTAATGCGGGAGTCTACACCTTCAGTGCTGCTTTACGAGTAGGAGCAGAAGGGTGTGTGCTAGCGGTTGAACCGTTTTCTGGTTGTGTTCGTTGTTTAGAAGAAACCTGTACTATTAATCAGTTAGACTGGGTGAAAGTGTGTGCAGGAGCAGCTAGCGATCGCAATGGTACTGCTCAACTGGCTCTTCATGGTGCTAGCGAACTTAATGAAATTGTTTCTAGTGATGAAGAAGCAACTGTCAAAGCAGGTAATTTTGAGGAGGTTTCTTGCTTTACTCTGGATAGCTTGATGGAGCAAGAAGCTATTAGCAGGGTTGATTTGTTGAAAATTGATGCAGAAGGTCATGAGCTGCAAGTTTTAGCAGGCAGCAATAGAATTTTAACGGAATTTACCCCAACGATACTGTACGAAAATATTGCAGGGAGTCGGGGTAGTAACCTAGCTGTTGCTGATTATCTCAGAGAAAGAGGCTATCAACTTTTTCAATATCAGCCTTACCTAGGGCAGCTAATTCCGATAAATTATAGGGAGGATTTACAAGGAAGACTCAATATTATTGCGTTGCCTGAAAGTGAATCTTGAATGATACAGATAGTCTGATTTGAGACTACTAAAACAGTAGTTAACTCACGGGTACTTAGACAGTTTATCAAGAGGCTTTAGATTTGGTTATCTCGCGCACACTAATTGACAAAACGACGTAAAGGTAATTGTCTTTGTTCTATACGAAAGTCGTGCAAGAAAGTTTCACCGCTAGTGTGGTTAGAAGTAGATGCAAGAAAGTTATAAATGTAATATCCTGGATCTGCACGTAACTGTATTGGAGGCTTATCTATATCAGCATAGTCTCCGCTACCTAGCTTTTCAGAAAGAACTTCTGCCGAAGGGTCAAGTCCTTGTGGAGTTAATCTATTCCAAATCAACTCTATCTGGATAATTTCTTCTCGACCAAAATAATTACCCTTGTAAAGGTTAACTCCTGTAACAATGCATCCACTTCTTTGAAGAACAGTTTCCTCGCCTCCTGTTCCTCCATATTGCATACCAACTTTAGGTTTGCCTAATCTAAAATCGGGGGTGATTTCAGCAAAAATTGGAGTAATAGCATCAATAATGTCACCGTGGCGAACTTTTAAGGCTACAAATGCTAATTCTTTACCCTCCAAATCAGGGTTTTGATGTTCTATATCTTCCCTAGCGCTCCTTGGAGAGGAAACACCTGGCGAAAACCGTGGTATATTTTCCTTCCCTGAGATAATAACTTGCTGAACCCCCTTCCTAATTTTCCAGTCTGAGATCAGGTTAGTAGTGATCAGAAAGCCAAGGGATTTTAACCTTTCATCAGCATCATCTGGTTCAAGAGCACGAAGAAGTAGCTTTGATTGGAGGTCTTTATCAGCCAGCCGAACATCCCAATATCCCTTGACAACTCCGCCTGCAACTGTGCCAAGTAGAGCTAATAAGCCAGTTGTTAATAAAGTACTTATTTCCTCAGCCATACTACCTTATTGCAAAATAAAGGATTTTATTTAAATGCTAGCCTACGGAGATATTAAGCTTGTCTGTTAATGAGAGGGCGTGATTGCCTGTGCAGTCCTGAACTAGCTTGTCACTCCCTCAAAAGTGAACTGCTGACAGCGTTCCACAAATCCCAGGGGAACCTCAAGACAACTACCCCAATGGAGATGAACATAGGAAGCATGGAGCTGATACACTTGCCACCCTTCGACTCCAAGCTTTCTCTGGTTATATCCCCATAACTCAAACAAGGGATGGGAGGGCATGACTGTCAAGTGGGAGCGATGAAATTCATGTCCCCAAACCGTTGCTCCGACAGGTAACAACGGTCCATCGCGCAAAGCAGTTGCCTGTCGATATCCTAAAGTAAGGGATTTTCCCATCACCGTAACTGTTGGTAATACCCCTACCATTGACCAAGATTTCCCGTCAAAATCTGTAATCTGCTCCCCTAAATACATCAATCCGCCACACTCAGCATACGTGGGCATTCCTGACTCTATCGCTATTCGCACTGACTCTCGCGCACTACTATTTTCCGCGAGTTGCTCAGCAAAAACTTCTGGAAAACCACCACCAAAGTACATCCCCTGTACATCAGCAGGTAAAGTTGTATCGGTGAGGGGACTCCAATACACTAACTCTGCTCCTAGCTGTTCCAAACTATCGAGATTGTCTTGGTAATAGAAACTAAAAGCGCGATCGCATGCTACAGCAATTCGGATTAGGGCAGGTTGCAGGTTAGTAGAGGTTACAGGTTGCAGGTTAGTAGAGGTTACAGCTTGCAGGTTAGTAGAGGTTACAGGTTGCAGGTTAGTAGAGGTTACAGGTTGCTGGTTAGTAGAGGTTACAGGTTGCTGGTTAGTAGAGGTTACAGGTTGCTGGTGGCCAACCTTCAACTCTGAGTGAAGATGTTCCCAATTAAAGCAATTCTGTCCTAGATCAGCAAGTCGGTTAATCAAAGCATCCAGTTGAGTAATTTCAGCAGTAGGTATCAACCCCAAGTGCCGATCGGGAATAGTTATATTATCCTGACGCTTTAGCTCTCCTAATACAGGAATGTGTAACGGTTCGAGAGCATCCTTGAGTAATTCCAAATGCCGTGAGCTTCCGACTCGATTCAATACTACCCCAGCTATGGTAATCCTGGGATCCAAGGATTGATAGCCATATGCGATCGCAGCCACGGAACGAGATAACCGAGAGCAATCCAACACTAATAACACTGGCACGTCTAACAGCCGTGCTACATGAGCTGTGCTGGCAAAATCATCCTTTCCTGATGCTCCATCAAATAACCCCATCACCCCTTCAATCAGGGCATAATCTACTCCCTGGCAATGGCGATCAAAGCAATCTTTAACATAATCTTCACAGGTTAATACTGGGTCTAAATTTCGACAAGGACGTCCAGTAACCCGCTGATGAAACATCGGGTCAATGTAATCCGGACCGACTTTAAAGGATTGAATTGTATAGTTACACCTGGATAAATACGACAATAGGGCGAGCGTAACTGTTGTTTTGCCCACCCCACTACGTTCACCAGCGATAATTAAAGCCATTTAACAGTTAAAGGTTGAAAGCGATTGCCTGGCCGTTCGCGTAGCGTGGCCTAAAGGCCTAAAGGCCAAGATTTTTAGGTTGAGTTCTACCATAGAAAGGTTAAACATACAACTTGCTAACCTTCAACGCTTCTGTCAAACCTCTAACTTGTTACCGTCAAATTCAAAATTTCCTTGGTCACTGCCATACTTTCTTCGTATAGCATCTCCCGACCCCAGCGTTGTAATTGCTGAGAGAGCAAAAACTCTGTCTTTTGGTCAAACAAGGGTGATACCTGCTGAATGCGGCAAGACTGAGCACCACCACCAGCTTCCATGCGCATACAACCAGTGGTTTGTGAACACAACACAGTGCAGCAATCAGCTTGCAGGTTGGTCGAACCCAAGCGCAGGCTAATCAAATCACCTGCCACATCTCCGACATCAGCTACGGGGATAGCTGCCAATTCTGCTTCTACAGGTTGCTGGTTGGGTCTGATAAATTTAACACGCCGCAGGTCGTAATCCCCACCTTCTTTGAGATCAGACGTGGGAAGCCATTCTAAGCGAGACGCTAACCAACTGAGAAACATCAGTGCTTGAGCCTCATTCCCTTTTTCGTAATCAATGGTGACTTGATCAACTTCGTAGATTGCCCCACGACGTTCTGGTGGATCAAACGCTTCTGCGGTTAACTCTTGCCATGCTGCCAACCGTGCCCAATTTAGGTCAGCCACTGGTGTGCCCTGATTGATCAGCTCACACATTTGTGATAGCTGTTCCTCTGGATTGCTAAAGCTACTTGAGTCAACAATGACGGTATTACTTAGCCCTGCTAAGCGTTGGAACAACCCATAATTAGGGTCAGGAGTTCCCTTCCACCACAGGAATTTCGGCAGTTCTCCTAACATCAATTCCGAAATTACACCGCTAATCCGTTCCAAAGCAGCAGCGGTGCCAGTTAGGGTGATGTATTCACAACATATTAATGTACTCTGGCTTTGCTTTTGAATTGGGCAAGAGGCAGATACCTGAGCCTTAACCCCTTCATCTTCCCCAGCAATAGGACAAAGGGCAATAATGCGACAGGGGTTAGAGGCTGCGATCGCATCGGCAATTCCAAATCCTTCTAAATCACCGGAATACTCTAGCTTCTTCTGGGTATCTCCCTTCTGGACAGATTCATTGTATTCCTGCCGTAGTTTTGCCTTAGTCGCGTCATCTGCTTTACCTGTTTTTTCCAATCCGTAGGCTTTCTGTGCTGCCTTGAGAGCAGCCACCATGCGCGGACCTACGATACCATCAATTGGACCGGAATAATATCCCAGTGCTGCTAAGAGCTGCTGGGTTTCTTCGGGTTCATAAACCACTAAACTAAAGGTGGTTGCCCTGATCGCACTGGGCGAATCACCATTTTCACCATAGCTTTGCCAAATTTGACGCAGTTCCGCTTCAATTTCACCCAAAGAAACATCTTTGGGTGGTTGTATTGAAAGCACCGGAGGAGATTGTGTAGCCATAGCAATTTACTTGTTTTGTGTCAATAGTCATTACTCACTAGTCATTAGTCAGTAGTTATTAGTCACTACTGACTAACTAACTTAAAGTCTGCGCCAGCGACGTCCATCTCGATTAATTAGGTGTTCGGCTTCCTTCGGTTCCCAAGTGCCTGCTTCATACTCAGGTATGGATGCTGGATCAGCTGGACCATCCCAAGCTGCTAAAGCTGGTGTCACTACCCTCCAGGCTTCTTCCACTTCATCAGCACGAGTAAACAACGTTTGATCCCCTAACATACAGTCAAGTAAAAGCCGATTATAGGCATCAGCAGTTTCCACACCAAAAGAAGAACCGTAGCTAAAGTCCATATCTACGGTGCGGGTGCGCAAATCTGGTCCTGGCCGTTTCGCCTCAAAACGCAGAGAAATTCCCTCATTGGGCTGCAAGCGCAGGGTTAAGACATTGGGGCTAGTCTGCTGAGCTGCAGATTTAAAAATCATTAGGGGAACTTTACGAAACTGAATAGAGATCTCACTGACCTTCTTCGGCAGTCGTTTCCCCGTGCGCAGGTAAAAGGGAACTCCTTGCCAGCGCCAGTTATCAATCAGTAGCTTTAGGGCAACATAGGTGGGGGTAGTGGAATTGGGGTCAACCCCTTTCTCTTCGCGATAACCAGGCACTTGTTTGCCTTTCATCCAACCTGCTGCATACTGACCCCGCACTGCTGAATTTTCTAGATTATGAATATCTGCCAGGTGAGTAGCTTGAATCACCTTGACCTTTTCAGTACGGATACTGTCAGCGTCCAGAGCATTGGGAGCTTCCATGGCCGTTAGGCAAAATAGCTGCATCAAATGGTTCTGCACCATATCCCGCAGTGCCCCGGATTTGTCGTAGTAACCTGCCCGTTCCTCTACCCCTACCGATTCGCCTACGGTAATTTGGATATGGTCAACAAACTGGCGATTCCACAACGGCTCAAAGATAGCGTTACCAAACCGGAACACTAACAGGTTCTGAACCGTTTCTTTGCCCAGATAGTGGTCAATGCGGTAAATTTGCTCTTCTTTGCAGACTTTTTGTACCACCCGGTTGAGAGATTGAGCTGAACTTAAATCCTTCCCGAAGGGTTTTTCAATTACCAAGCGCTGCTTCACTGGGTCACTCAGCATTCCCGCTGCCCCCAATTGCTGGATGGCTTCTGTAAAGAATCTGGGAGCTACGGCTAAATAAAATACCCGGTTTCCCCGTGTTCCCCGTCTACCATCGAGTTCTCCCAAGAAGGCTTTCAGTTTCTGGTAACTTTCGGCTTTATCCATGTCACCGGAACAGTAGAACAAGCCATCGGCAAAGTCTTGCCACAACTCCTCCGATTGAATCCCATCGGAAAATTCCTCGATTCCCTCCCGCATTTGTTCCCGGAAGTAGTCATGAGTCCAATCTCGACGGGCAACACCAACGATGGTAATTTCTGGTGGTAAGCGTCGTTCTCGTTTAAGCTGGTAAAGTGCTGGTACGAGCTTGCGTTTAGTCAAATCTCCGGACGCGCCATAAATCACCATAATCAATGGTTCTGGCGTGCGCTCCTGTTGCAAGCCCACTCTTAAGGGATTTTCTAGCAGAGTAACCATCTTTGCCTATTGAAGGTGATCAAGGTGAAGGTTAAAGGTTAAAGGTTAAAGGTTAAAGCTTAAAGGTTAAAGGTTAAAGGTTAAAGGTTAAAGGTTGTTCTTTCCCAGGCTTCCCGTTTAGGGTAGGTTGAAGGGTGTTCGCTTAGGGTGGCCGAAAGGCCAAGATTAAGACTTTGCATCAGCTTTCTATCAAAGCGATTTTGTCACCCGACAACCTTCAACCTAAATTAACTGGCAACCTTTAACGTCTTCTATTACACTGTAGCCAATAATTTGACTTTGTTTTCTAAAGATGAAATTAAGGAATCAAAGGGCTTAACAAATTTAACGATCCCTTCATCTAGCAATTCATCCATAACTTGGCTGAGATTGATATTTACATCAGGATCGTTGAGAGAGTTGATGGTTTGGTAAGCTTCTTCAACACCTGTCTCAATACGACTTTCTGGGGAACAGTGATCGGCACAAGCTTCGATGGTATTGGGAGGCAGGGTGTTGACAGTATTCGGTCCAATGAGTTCATCGACATACATCACATCGCTGTAGGCAGGGTTTTTGGTGCTGGTGCTTGCCCACAATAACCGCTGTACC
>NZ_JAAHHS010000181.1 GCF_010692395.1 Moorena sp. SIO3H5 | reverse complement strand
ATCAAATGCTTAGTCGTATAGCCACTGTTATGGCAGTCAGCATCCTGCTTACAGGTATATTGGGGTGTGTGTCGGAAAAAACCAATGCCCTTGACCCTCTGCCTAACTCCGAACCAACCAAAGAATCAATTTCAGCTGACCAGCAACCAACTCTAGACGTAGATACCAATCTTGTAGACGCTAATACTAAATTTGGCTTCAAGCTATTCTCAGAAATTCTCAAGCAGGACACTAACAAGAATATTTTTGTCTCTCCCACCAGCATCGCCATTGCCCTAGACATGGCTTACAACGGTGCCAGCGGCGAGACTCAAGAGGCTATGGCAAAAGTCCTAGAATTAGAGGGATTGAGTCTAGATCAACTCAACCAGGGGAATAACGCCTTAAAAGCTAGCTTGGAAAATGCTGACCCTGATGTCCAGCTGTCCATTGCCAACTCCCTGTGGGCTAACCAAGGCATTGACATCAACCCCAAATTTATTAAAAACAACCAGAAATTCTACAAAGCAGAGGTCACAGAACTTGATTTTAGTAGTGCCAAGGCTGCAACAAAAATTAACCGTTGGGTCAAAAATAACACAAACGGCAAAATCAAAAAGATTGTCGAACGCACTCAAGGGGATGAATTACTTTTCTTAATTAATGCTATCTATTTTAAAGGCAGCTGGACCAGAGAATTCGATAAAAGTCAAACGTCTGATCAAGCTTTTTATATCTCTGATGTAAACCAAAAGCAACACCCAATGATGTATCAGTATGGGAAGTATCAGTACTATGAAAATGATGCCTTTCAAGCTGTAAGTATTCCCTACGGTAAAGAACGGTTGAGTTTGTATGTTTTCTTACCCCGTGAAGGGAGCAGCTTGGCAGAATTTCAACAACAACTCACAGCGGAAAACTGGCTACAATGGATGAAAGAGTTTAGGTCGCGAGATGGGTCAATTCGGCTACCCCGCTTTAAATTTGAATACGATATTAAACTCAATGATTCCCTAAAAGCTTTGGGGATGGATGTGGCGTTTACCGATAACGCTGATTTTTCTAATCTGACCTCTGCATCAGCAGCGATTAGTCAAGTCAAGCACAAAACCTTTGTAGAAGTGAATGAAGAAGGCACTGAAGCAGCCGCTGCTACTTCTATCGGTGTTGTTCCGACTTCGATTAGCATAGATCAACCATTTAATCTAGTGGTTAATCGTCCTTTTTTCTGTACTGTTCGGGACAATAAAACTGGAGCAATTTTGTTCATGGGTTCGATTCTGGAACCGTAAGCTATTAGCTATTGAATTAGTGTGAAGGTTGTTTGGTTAAAGGTTAAAAGTTAAAGGTTCAGAAGATAACCTTTAACCTGGTAACCTCGTTAACCTTAGGCACGTAGCTTGAATAGAATTGCATCCCAAATACAGTATCCCTCACGTCCATATAATAGTGATGAGGGATCAGCAACACCCTGCTGACCAGAAGGACTTACTTTTTTAATTTCTGGATAATCGTTGTCCCACAACACTTTCCACTGACCAGAAACATCCAGTTCCTCAATTCCTAAATTTAACCCATAGGCGATCAGGTCTTGTTGGTTATTGTGCTCAAAGTTAATGGCATACAAGTTAGACTCGGAGGATCCTTTCACAACAGGTACCACTCCTGCTGGTTCATAGGGACCGTTGATCTGTGGCGATACAAAATGGTAAAGACTTGAGTCAGTAATCGAGGCACCTTCGTTTCCAAGTTGCTCAAGCCAACGGGGATCCACATGTTGCTTCATCACAGAGAAAAACATGTGCCACATTCCTCCTTTATAGTAAACGTGGCTTCGTTCACACTCGTAAAATAGACCTTGCTCACCTTCATCGGTCATGAAATGAGGAAACAGGGCTGGTGGCAACAGTGTATAGGGTCCTTCGAGTTCATCTGCTACTGCTAGACCAATACAGCCTTTCTTGGGTTGGGAATTTGTCTTGGCAGCAGCAGATAGAAACATCCAATACTTGCCTTCGTGAAAGATTGGGAAAGGATCGCGCAACTGGCGGTGACGTTGGTCCGGCATTAATGGATGCTCGGAGTAATCGTAGTATTTTTCCCAATCACGAAATTCGATCAGTTGGGGAACTTGCCAATCAATCTCGTGATTATCCCTAATGATTCCCTTACAGAAGCCAATATACTCATGAAGCAAATCAGGACGGCCTGGAGATCCACCGTAAAAGAAATACAGGGTATTTTCGTTTACCAACCGTAAGCTTCCTGCTAGAAGGCGAGAGCTTCGCCAGTGGTCATCCCGGTCTGGCTGAAAGACAGGACCTAAGTGCTTAATTACAGACAAATCTTCATCAAGAATAGCCCCACCAATTTCTCCTCTCTGCCAAGGCACTCCCTCTAAATCCTTTCCTCCTTGAATGTAAAGCAAGAGATATTTAGACAGAGCTGCTTGACTTGGAGCAGGTTGATGAGGCGTTGTTTGGATGCTGATATCATGGTTGAACAGTTGCTCTAAGGTCGCAGCGTCGCTCCTGCCCTGATCGATTTGTTGTATCATCAGCTTCTGCTTAGGATATTTTTAGTTTTGTTAAGGGAATATTATTTTATTTAATCAATGTATTATTTTTTTGACAAGGGGATCGATCAAATTGCAGGGATATGGAGCATAATCCAAGTATTTATACTTAGATTTTTCCATTTTTGACAAGGGGATCGATCAAATTGCAGGGATATGGAGCACAATCTAAGTATCAATACTCATCTTTTCCCAAAAATTTGCGTTCGCGTAGCGTAGCCCTTCGGGCTAATCGCTTTTAGCGGAAGCGAAGCTTCATCGCGTAGCGTAGCCCTTCGGGCTAATCGCCTTTGGCGCAGCAAAGCTGATTGGCCTTTGGCCACGCTACGCGAACGGCTAAGCCGCGCCAAAGGCGATCGCAAATTTTGAGCAATATGTATTACTAAGTAATATATTAAAGTTACACCTTTGAAAGTTTAATCGGTAGGCTGGCTCATGCAACTTCAGCATCGAGGTATAGAATTTGCGATATGTATTACATAGTAATACATTAAAATACACCCTTGATAGCCTGATCTTTCGGCTGGCTGATGCAAATTTAGCATCGAGGTATAGCCTGAGATCCTATCTATAGTGCCCAAGCCTTGGGCTCCTAAATTAGGATTTGGCTTCGAGTTTGGCTTCGAGTTTTCCTTTCAACTGCGTAAGTCCTAGTAGTCTGAACTTAATTAAATCTTTGTCTATGTCTTCACAAGTTAAAGATTTGATTGTGATTCCCATTAATAAGCAATTTTACCAATGACATTTCCCCAACACTATTTGCTATCCTAGAAATAAGTTTGGTAGTCATAGGTAAAAAAAGCGAATACAGACCTCGCTTAAATTCTGCTATAGCCTTAAGCTATTCTGAATCAATATTAGGAATTACGTAGTAACTCTCTGATTATATTATTAGAGGGTAGTTGACCAATTAAAACACTATGCTTTACTATGCTTTGAGCGGTCAACAGTGAGCCTATTTGCTGATAGCTAAATCAACCTCAAACTTTATGCCTGTCAAAAGTATAGATAGAGCTTTCACTCCTATCAGTACGTAATTCCTCACTAGTTTAATGTATTCAGTAAAAAAACTGCTTGAATACATAGACTATTGTTTAATCATTAGGTGTTGCTTCTCTACATTAGATAAAAATTAGACAGGCTCTAATTCAGTGCTCAGGTGCCCTTGACCCATTCAGAATTAAATTCGCCACGGGTCGGTCGCACCTCAGGAATTTTCCTTACTTTACCCTACTACCGAATTATTACTTTCTACTGTCTGGCGTTGCATAAATCCGGAATGATTTTAATAGTTTTGTGGAATTGGCATCTTTTAAGTGCGCTTTCCGCATTAAGAATTAAATTCACGCTTTGGTCGCACCTATCAGCGTCGCCTACGGCGAAAGCGTGGCCTACGGCCTCCGCTACGGGAACGGGTCGCACCTGTGGAACGGGCATCTTGCCTGTTTCATTTCCGGGCAAGCAGGATGCCCACCCCACTGCTATTCATCCGAAGATTCAGCAATACCTACTCTCTAGTTTATGCCTTAGTAAAGAGGCTAATTTTCTAGGGATTTAATCACAGTTATTCACTAACCAATACTCTTACACAAAAGCAGGTAACTCATGCTTCCTAACCACAGTTTACAACTCCCAGATAAATGGATCTGGGACTTCTGGCTAGCTCAAGATATTTCTGACTATCACTTATTTTACTTGCAAGCTTCTAAGGATTTACCGGATCCAGAAGACCGACATTGGCATGTTTCATTTGGTCACGCTGTTTCTCAGGATTTACGCAACTGGCAGATTCTACCAGATGCTATGAAGCCTGAAGCTTATGGTGACGTGGATGAGTACACTAATTGGACTGGCTGCGTAATTCGTCATGATGGTCTGTGGTATCTCCCATATACCAGCACTGATCGCAAAGAGCAAGGAAAAATCCAACGCATCAGCCTTGCGACCTCCAAAGATTTAATCCACTGGGAAAAACATCCGAAAAACCCGGTGATCGAGGCTGATAGTCGCTACTACGAGAAGTATGATCTCGAGCACCCTGAGAAAAACCTTTGGTTCGATGAAGCCTGGCGTGATCCTTGGGTGTTTCAGGATCCAGAAACAGGGGAATTTCATGCTTTAATTACTGGTCGCGTTAACTATGGTCCTGCCGAAAGTCGCGGCGTAATTGCTCATGCCACTTCACAAAACCTGATTGATTGGCAAGTATTGCCACCATTAACTGAGCCGATGACGTTCGGGACTATGGAATGTCCCCAAGTGGTTCTCATCGAGGGGCGCTACTATCTGCTCTTCTCGATCCCCCCAGGAGAGTGTGTTGATAGTAACCTTACGGGGACGTTCTACATGGTTGCTGATCATCCTTTAGGACCATTTTCTGATCCAAAGCCCCTCTGGGTTGATTCAGTGAAGCGGCTCTATTCCGGGAAACTGGTACAAGGTCCTGATCAGATCTGGTACTTTATGTCATGGCGTAATTTCGCTCTAGACGGGAGCTTTCTCGGCGATATCAGCGAACCTGTGCCGATCAAAGTTGATGACCAGGGCAATTTGATCGTGCTTGAACCAGCAATGGTTCATTAGACGTCTTCGGGAATTCAGCAATAGGCAATCGGAAACGAGGAAGAGGAATTATAGGGGTTCTCAGTTTGGTGAGGTACATACTAAATTTATTCCCTCTCCTCCATCGGTTCTCATTTCCATAGACGAAATGCTTAAGGGGGCACACGCTGTGCCCCTAAAATTAGTTTGGGTGAATGGTCAGTAAACAATTACCAATTACCGATTACCGATTACCGATTACCGATTACCGATTACCGATTACCAGAATGACTCTGCCTAACTGGATTACCTTTTCCCGCTTACTGGGGTTGCCCTTTATCCTATATTTCCTAAATCACCCAACTGACCAAAGCCGCTGGATCGGTTTCGGGATCTTTCTCCTTGCTGCTGGAACGGATTGGTTAGATGGTTATCTAGCTCGTAAACTGAACCAAATTACTGATTTAGGCAAATTCCTTGACCCGTTAGTGGATAAATTTTTGGTACTAGCGCCCCTACTAGCATTAATTGAACTAGGTCAGGTACCCGCTTGGGGAGTCTGTTTGATTTTGGCACGGGAGTTAACGATCGCAGGTTGGCGAGTTAACCCCAAGTTATCCGGTAGCGCTAGCATACAGGGAGCCAATATCTGGGGTAAACTCAAAACCGTCAGCCAAATTAGTGCGATCGCACTTTTAATTGCTCCAACTCCCGACACCTGGATCATCCCATCCCTTGTCCTTTTCTGGCTATCGGTGGTCCTAACCTTAATCTCTGGTTTAGTTTACCTGTTACCCGCTAATATCTGGTCATCAACGTCAAAATCTACCTCAGCTTGATCCCGACCTGAAGCCAGATAATCCTTCTCGAAGGAGTCTTTCAGTCCCGAAAGCAAATCATACTCCGGTTGCCAGTTAAGTTCAGTCTTAGCCTTATGGATATCAGCAAAAAAGTGCTGTAATCGAAATGGGAAAGCCTTGCGCTTACCAAAATCAAACTGCTTGGGGTCATAATGCACGAGCTTGACCTCATCAGCCGACTTACCACAGGCCATAGCGCAGGTTCGTGCTAAACCATCAAAGGTGACATAGCGTTCCCCGGACACGTTGTAAATTTTACCAATCGCTTCGCTATTCCCCAATACTGCCGCCATTGCCCTGGCCAAGTCCTGACAATGACCTAACTGAGTAATGTGCATGCCATTACCAGGGATGGGAATAGTGCGATCGCGAACAATCCGGTCAAAAAACCAAGCCTCCACATCATTATAATTTTGGGGACCATAAATATAAGTTGGACGAATCGCGGTAAATGGCACCCCAAGTTCTTGTAGGTAAGCCTCAGTATGATGTTTACCCTTGTGGCGAGAATTGGGATCAACGGGATCTCCTTCGAGATGGGGTAACTGGTCAGACTTTAAGTACACCCCAGCCGAACTCATATACACAAAATGCTGCACCCGGTCTTTAAAAATTTCCACTAACGGTTGAGTATCACTCAACTCCCGAGCATTATTATCGAAAATGCCATCAAACTCTTGAGACGATAACATTTCTTTGAGCTGATTGGCATCTTTGCGATCGCCATGAATCTGTTGGACTCCTGGCAGTGGCGCTGGCTTATTTCCCCGATTGAACAGCACCACCTCATGGCCTATCTCCACCAAAACCTTGGTTAAATAAACCCCAACAAACCGGGTACCACCCATGATTAAAATTCGCATGGTAACTAATTACTAAAAACTTTGATTCACGCTATAGATTAATCCCCTGTTCGCGTACTTTGTGCCTTCGTGGTTCCAAACCAAACCACCCATAGCATCGCTGCCAGGACTTAGACAGTTACTGTACTAGTAGGGGCACCCTACTACCTAAGGGAGTTTGATGCCCAGTTTTCGGTAAGTCCTGATTCCTTAAAGTCGCAACTGAGTCACAGCAATATTACCCGAAAAACACACATCCACATCAGTACCAGGAGCGCGATCGCGTTTGTCATACTCCCCCTCATAATAGTAGTGATCCCCTTCCACACGATACTTTGTCGGTAACGGTTTAGTACTCGGTTCACAAAATACCACCTCTGGCTCAGGTGAACCCGGTTCCAAGTGAGGTAAATTCACATTCCAGTAAGTACCAGCAGCAATCGGACGATTCAACAAATCCGCCAACACCCTAGCTGTCCAACGACTCGCCACCTCCCAATTAATCACCCAAGGTTTTTTTATCCAGTGGGAAATTGCAATACCTGGTATTCCCTGTATGGCCGCTTCCCTAACCGCCGCCACTGTACCAGAAATATAAACATCAACCCCCAAGTTACCGCCAGCATTAATACCTGACAGAACCCACTTTACCTCTGGTATAATATGTGATATTGCAAGGCGAGTACAATCGGCTGGGGTACTAGACACTGCATACTCATAGTTTGACCGACGTTGGACGTGAATCGGTTTATATGTAGTCACCTGATGGCCACAGCCTGAATGATGCTCCTTCGGAGCGATAACGACAAAATTACCGTTACCGTTGACCGCTTGCTCTAGTGCTTTAATTCCGGGAGCATCTATCCCATCGTCGTTCGTTAGGATTATAGTCATTAGTTTAGTCGTTAGTGGTTAATCATTAACAGCTGAGTATGGAAAACGATCTAATCCAAGCCAAACTATCAAGGAATATCGAAACCGTATTACAAACTTAAAGCCAATCATCTCAAATTGCTTGACCATATGCACGCTTATACTTCCTTTGGGTCTAAACCGAGCTTTTGGTTTAGCTATGGAGGTTAAGCTCTGATCTCCGTAAAGCTAAAAAGTTAATAGCTGCTGGCGCAGCCGAAAAGTAGCTCGCTCTTCTGACCGCTGAAAGTATAGCTGGGTTATAGCTACCCCAGATCCGCGATCTTACAACCTCAGCTGAAAATCTTTCAACCAACTGCTATGGCAAGTCAGGGATACATCTACAACCTTCAACCTATTGGCAAACCAGGATTATGACTCACAATAGCAAAAATCAGCCATCTACCCGCTCTCAGCCAACTGTTAATTTTACCGAAGAAGAGCTGCAAGATATCTTACGGTATGCTAATGAACACGGTATTAATCCTTTTGTACTAGTCAAACTTATTGCCCAAATTCGGAAACAGAAAATTGCCCAAGCTCACCAGAGGCAGATTCGGAGCAGGGAAACTGTGTGTCAATAGAGCCACAGTTATTAAACTCAAGGCGCTGAATTTGTTAGCCGTCAGGTTCTTGAATAAGAAGTTGTCGAGCGCATTCCCCTGCTATTGTGTATGCATAGTTAGCAACGGTAAGCCAAGACACAAATTTTTTGTTTCATATCTTAACACTCTCAGATAGAATCGGATATACTGAAAGAGTAATGGTGAGGTCGATACCATTATAAAAACAAAAACTAATAAATAATTGACGATTAAAGCGCTTATAAATGATGTTTAAAACTTAGAGTCTAATCCATAAGTTAAAAAACTCCGGTTAGCCAGCATTGAATAATACAAAAAGTTCCTCAAAGGTTTGGTTATATTAGAAACTTTTCAATGATAGTAAAAAAAAGCTAACCGTTAGTCCAGGGCTATTTCATTATGGTCTGAGATGGGCTGGTGCTATTAGAGACGCAATTTTAAATTGAACCTGGGGTTAAAACAACGGAAATAGCTAGTGTTAAAGATAGTATAGTCAAGTTGTTTGGGTCGCACAATTAACTGATAGAGGGTTTTACATTCGGCATGCTCTAACTACCTTCTAGTAGTGAATAGGTTCATACTCTATAAAAAAAGACTCTCTTACTACAATCAAACAATTCCCATCTAATTTTAAACCATCACTCCTTACTAGCAAAGGGGTTAAGCCACTAAACTATTAAATTTAAATAGGCGACAGGTTAGTAGGGGAGTGTTGAATTAAATTATGTAGGTAACTGGTGAAGGATAACACTCAACAGTCTATAGCTGATAGTATCATCAGTATTCACCCTTACTTACATGTTGGTTTAATAGAGTTAGTTTAATAGAATGTGGTTAACCACTATCACTGCTAGGCTTGTTTTGTCCAAGCAGTTCGAGATCGTTACTATTGCCTATAATTCTTTCAATCTCAGCTTAAAGAACCCTAATGCAGACTACAGCTTATAGTGAGCTTTTCCCACTATTTAATTCAGCTAGCCCAAAAACCTTAGAATGGTTTGAGTCCATAGCGGTGGAGCATGAGTACCCGACCGACCGAGCTATCATCATGGAAGATGCTTGGGGTAATGCTGTTTACTTTATTGTCTCCGGCTGGGTTAAAGTGCGACACTTACGCGGTGAAAACGATGTCACACTAGCAATTTTGGGTCGGGGTGACTTTTTTGGTGAAATGGCAATTCTTGATGAATCTCCCCGTTCAACTGATATCGTTGCCATGTCGAACGTGCGACTACTGACCATTTCTGCGCAACGCTTTATTCAAACTCTCTTTAAAGATCCCCAGTTGCACCATCGCATGTTACAACTGATGGTGCGACGGTTACGTCAGAGCAATGTCCGGTTACAAAATCGCTATAAACCTCCAGCGGTTAATTTAGTCAATACTCTAGTTGGTTTGGCAGACAATTACGGTGAAATCACTGAAAAAGGCACAGAAATCTATAACATTTCCTATCAAGACTTAGCTGACATCACAGATATCAGTGTAGAGGATACTACCAAAATTATGGAAAAGCTCGAGAGTAAGGGCTGGATTATAGCTGACCGGGAGCAGCAGACTATGCGCTTGATGAATATCAAGCAGCTAACTCAGCTGGTCAGACGAGGTAGCTCATGAAGCAAGATTAGCTTGATAGTGCTACCTGCGCTACAAGGGAGGCGTGCCACTTGGTTAGGAGATTTGGTGGCACTTGGTTAGGAGATTTGGCTGAATTTACCAACATCCGGCTTGATAGATTACTTATCATAAGCTAATATTTCTTCATAAAGTTAAATAAAACTTAAATTAATTCATCTATCTACACCTGTAGGGTAATGACTTACTCCCGGGGCATGTAGATTGATTAGGTCTATCTTATTTTCAAAAGCTAAAAACTTTCTGTAAGATACCAGAATCGGTTTGATTTGTGATACTAGCACCGTCTTAAATTTTGCTAGGTCTCAATCAAGCTAATTTAGAAAATTTTCGGAGGACTATAATATGCGGATAGCTCAAGTTTCCCCCTTATGGGAGAGAGTTCCCCCGCCAGGGTATGGTGGGATCGAACTAGTGGTTAGCCACCTGACTGATGAATTAGTTCGTCGCGGTCACGATGTCACTCTATTTGCATCTGGAGATTCGATCACTAAGGCAAAACTAGACTCTGTGGCTCCTCAGGCTTTGCGCCTTGACCCTTTAGCAGAGGTACCGCTAATTTATGAGCTACTGCAATTGACTCAAATTTGCGAGGTCGCTGATCAGTTTGACTTAATTCACTTTCACCTAGGACCAATAGCCTTTCTGGTTATCGACAAGATTAAGACCCCTGTGGTTTTTACCATGCATGGTCGCTTTGGCACTAATATTAGCAAGATTTATGACCGATACCGCCACATACCCCATATTAGCATCAGTAATCATCAGCGGTCATCCGGACCAGATATGAGTTACGTTGCCACCGTTTACAATGGTGTTAGCATAGAAGACTATCCGTTCAATCCTGAACCAGCTGACCCCCCCTACTTAGCATTTTTGGGTCGTTTTTCAGAGGAGAAAGGCCCTCATCACGCCATTAAAATTGCCCGTGAAACTGGCTGGACGTTGAAAATGGCAGGCAAGGTTGATACAGTTGACCGGAAGTTCTTCGACAAAGAAGTTGCTCCTCAAATTGACGGTGAACAAATTCAATTCTTGGGTGAAGTTACCCATGAACAGAAGGTGGAATTAATATCCAAAGCGAGCCTGACCCTATTTCCGATTGCCTGGCCCGAACCTTTTGGTTTGGTGATGATTGAGTCGATGTGTGTTGGGACTCCAGTGATTGCCACGAAATTTGGCTCTGTACCAGAGGTGGTGGCAGACAAGAGAACTGGGATAATCTGTGCCAGTCCTGAGGATATGAATACTGCCATTCCAGAAGCCCTTAAACTCTCTCGCCAAGAGTGCCGTAAGTATGTAGAAGAGTTCTTCAGTGTTCCCAAAATGGTTGATGGCTATGAAGCAGCTTATCAGAAACTGCTAGAACAGCATAGCTGAGTGTGTCGATACAAGAACTTGCCAGTTGATACTCAGCACTCCCTACTGAGTACTCAGGACTATAACCAAAAAAATATGGCTGAGTGAATTAGACTTCTGTGCTGCGTGCAAGAACAGATCTGGTGCTGGCGAGCGAGCGGGTGACACTGTAGCCGTCAGAAATTTAATCAATGCGATTGGCCTTTGGCCACGCTACGCGAACGCTTCCGCGCTTATGCGATCGCGCCATACCCAATCGTTCCATAACTTCCTTCTGACGAGGTTAGACCGTACTGCTCCCGGATCAGGTATAGCAACATCCTGACATCGGGCTGCTTGAGCACTTGCTTTTGACTTGCTCCCTCAATGCCAAGGACAGACTGCATGGAACGGGTACGTGGCTCGTAATTTTCCAGGGGGAATGTAGATAGATTAGGTCTAGCTTCTTCCCAAAAGCTAAAGACTTTCTGTAAGATAGCAGAATCGGTTTTTATTTGTGATAAGAGCACTGTCTTAAGTTTTGCTAGCTCTCAATCCAGTCAATTTAGCTAATTTAGAAAATTTTTGGAGGACTATGATATGCGGATAGCTCAAGTTTCCCCCTTATGGGAGAGAGTTCCCCCACCAGGCTATGGTGGTATTGAACTAGTTGTGAGCCAACTGACTGATGAATTAGTTAGTCGTGGTCACGATGTCACCCTATTTGCGTCTGGAGATTCCATCACTACCGCTAAAATAAAGTCTGTGGCTCCTCAGGCTTTGCGCCTTGATCCCTCCGTAGAGGCACCAATAGTTTACGAACTACTGCAACTGGCTCAGATTAGCGAGGTGGCTGATGAGTTTGACCTAATTCACTTTCACACAGGGATGATTACCTTTCCGGTGATTGACTTGTATAAGACCCCTGTGGTTCATACCATGCATGGTCGCTTCGGCAATGATATTAGCAAGGCTTATGCGCGATATAGCCACATACCTCATATTAGCATCAGTAATCATCAGCGGTCATCCGGACCAGATATGAATTATGTTGCTACGGTTTACAATGGTGTTAAGATAGAAGATTATCCGTTCAATCCAAAAGCAGCAGATGACCCCCCCTACTTAGGGTTTTTGGGTCGTTTGTCAAAGGAGAAAGGCCCTCATCATGCGATCAGGATTGCTCGTGAAACTGGCTGGAACTTGAAAATGGCGGGCAAGGTTGATGTAGTTGACCGGGAATTCTTTGAACAAGAAATTGCTCCCCACATTGACGGTAAACAAATTCAATTCTTGGGTGAAGTAACCCACGAAGAGAAGGTGGAATTATTATCCAAAGCCAGCCTGACCCTGTTTCCGATTACCTGGCCGGAACCTTTTGGTTTGGTCATGATTGAGTCAATGTGTGTTGGGACTCCAGTGATTGCCACGAACTTTGGCTCTGTACCGGAGGTGGTGGCAGACAAGAGAACTGGGATCATCTGTCCCACTGTTGAGGATATAAAGGCTGCCATTCCAGAGGCTCTTAAACTCTCTCGCGAAGGTTGCCGTAAGTATGTAGAAGATACCTTCAGTGTTCCTAAGATGGTTGATGGCTATGAAGCGGCTTATCAGAAAGTGCTAGAACAACATAAGTCAGCTAATGGCAAAACCTCAGCCCCTGTCAGTGCAGTATAATCGTTTAGATAATGCTTAACGCTTTATCCAGATAATTATAGGAAATCGGAAGGCAAAACTCCCCACATTCATTGGGAAAATGTAGCCAACCACGGCACTTTTCAGTGCGGTTAATCTGTTAGTATCAAAAAGTGAAACCCAGTAGAAAAAACCATCTACGTTTTTCAACAATCTAGTTCAATCTAGTTAATTAAAAATCCCTGCGAAGCAGGTCACTACTAGATATACTAGTCTACCTATAGGTAGTAAACAATGGTGGTAATTCACTCTAAACATAAAAATGAAATAGACAAGTCCTGAGTTGCCAAGTTCATTGAGTTCTGAATAATAAATTACAGTAACTGATTTATATTAAGCAGCACTCGCTACTCGGTACTCAGGACTATAACCAAAAAAATATGGCTGGGTGAAGTCTAATTCACCCAGCCAATTTAGTTCAAAATAGTTAGTTCATGGATACTCTAACAAGGAATTAAACGATTCCCTGCTAATTGTTTTTGGAGGTTGCTCCAGTGTATGCCTTCGAGACTGGGTAACACCAGGTGGGCTGCTCCAACTCGTTCAACTGGACCAAGTCCTACAGACCACATACCAGCAGCTAGAGCGGCTTCGACACCAGACCCGGCATCTTCTACTACTACACAATAAGCGGGTTCCAATCCCAACTGCTGTGCTGCGTGCAAGAACAGATCTGGTGCTGGCTTAGAGCGGGTCACACTATAGCCGTCAGAAATTGAATCAATGCGATCGCTAATACCCAATCGTTCCATAACTTCCTTGGCATTTTTGCTACCGGAGCCAATCGCTACTTTGATACCAGCTTCCTTGAGTTCAATCAGTAACTCTAGAGCTCCAGGTAGTAAGTCAGCCTTAGAGATGTTCTTGATCAATTCCAGATAGAACTTGTTTTTGCGATCCATCATCTCTTGGAATTGCTCTTCTGTGGCTGAGCGACCGTTCAAAAGTTCCATCAGGGACTCTCGACGTGAAAGACCCCGCAGTGCTTCGTTGGCCTCGCGATTAAAGGGAATACCCTCTTCATCAGCTAGTTTTTGCCAAGCTTGGTAATGATATTCTGCGGTATCAGTGATTACGCCATCTAAGTCAAAAATCACACCCTGGATTTGAGCTGGAGAGCCGGGGGGTCGAGAACTTGAGGAGATGGTAGTCCCAGATTGTGCTGTTTGAGTACTGGTTTCTGGATTGAGATCAAACTCGTACTTCTGTCCACGCCATTGCAGCTTAAACTTCAGACGTGTCCAGCCCGGTAGGAAGTGGGGAATAGCAACAGGTCCATCGTCTGTGAACTTGATCCCAGCGCACCCAAAGATTATAGCTTGCCATAGACCACCACCGGAAGCAGCATGAATGCCTTCATGAGCGTTACGCCGCACATTTTCTAGGTCTACCATTGCTGCCCGCATAAAGTGGACATAAGCTTCCTCGGTCTTTCCTAATTCACAGGCGAGGATGGCGTGAACCGCAGGACCGAGGGACGAACCATAGGTGTGATCGGTGCGAGGAGAATAGTAGTCCCAACTTCGTTGCAAAATTTCCCGGTATTTCTCGGGATCAGAGGTTACGCCGTACTGCTCCCGCATCAGGTATAGTAACATCAAGACATCTGGCTGCTTGAGTACTTGCTTTTTAGTTGCTCAGA
>NZ_JAAHHS010000180.1 GCF_010692395.1 Moorena sp. SIO3H5 | reverse complement strand
TAACTCGACCGGGGTCGCACCACTACTTTGGACGCCTAGGGCGAACAACCTTCAACATTAACTTGATGTAGTCAACAGCAAACTGCTAAATGCAAAACTCATCAACACCACACAAGCAAATCCGCACCCATGTTTTTATTTCCGGAAGAGTTCAAGGAGTTGGTTATCGCTACGCTACAATGCTTCAAGCTAAGCATCTAGGGGTGAATGGCTGGGTCAGAAATCTTCTTGATAAGCGTGTGGAAGCAGTGTTTGAAGGAAATACCGCAGCAGTAGAAGCTATGGTTCGTTGGTGTCATAGCGGACCGTTAAATGCTGTGGTTGACAATGTGGTGGTTAAGAATGAGACACCAGAAGGTTTGCAGGGATTTGAAATTACCCACTAATCGGTATAGTTGAGCTTAGTTATCAATGGGTTCCCGTAGCGTGACCGTAGGTCAATCCCATTGATAACTAAAAATTAACATCTATATAGTCTAGACTAGAAAATTCTAGACTAATAAAATTCTAGACTAGTAGATGTCAGGATTATGGAATTTCCTATGTCTACAGAAGATGCTCCCATCAATAATGCTGTCTTAGTCACCATCATTGGTGAATCAGTAATTCGAGAAAGCCTTGTCAAGCTAATCAAAAGCCAAGGGGCTACTGGTTATACTGTTAGTGATGTAAGGGGAGAGGGGGGTCACGGCAGACGCCTAGGAGATATTCCGGGCTACAACACCAATGTTGAAATTAAGACGATCGTATCTCGGGAAGTGTCTGATGCAATTCTGCGTGCTATAGCCGAATACCGCAATCGTCACGCTTTAATTGCCTACCGACAGGATATAGAAACCTTAAGCAATTAGAGCACCAATCAAGTAATCACAAATAATCACCAGTCTGTTAATCTAACCAATCATCGATTTTCTGGCTAGTATAGACACGCCTAGACTTTGGACTTCCCTGATTCTGACTCCCAGTTTTACTTTCACTAGGTTCGGTGGTTACAGAATTAACTTCCCGTTTATATAAATCTGACTTACGATATTGGTTCTTTAATGATGATTGCTTCTGGGGTTTAGGCTTGGGGTGTCTATTTTTCCAACCGAGAGTTTTTTGTAAAGAGCGCAATTGGGCATGAGCTTCATTGATTTGTTGTAGCTTGCAGTGAGCTTTCTGTTGTAGCCGGGGATTACCAGAAAAACGGTCAGGATGCCATACCCAGGTCAAATCGAGGTAGCCCTGGTGAATCTCCTCCTGTGAAGCTCCAGGCTCCAGCTCCAAGATTCTGTAGTATTTCTCTACCTCTAACATTTACACTATCCTCTTCCGACAATGACAGGAAAATTAATTAGTAGACACAAAGAAGCCCAAACAAACTTGTTGGGGCAAATGTCAGCGAACAGCGATTAGCGCTACGCGAACAGCTACCAGCTATCAGCTAATAGCTGACACTTTTCTAGCTACTTACTTAGTTCAGCGATATTGGCATCTTATTTTGAAATACCTACTCGATCTAAGAGTAATACGATAAGTATTTTTGCTTATTGTTTTTGTTATCTTATCTGAGTAAGGCTTCTAGCATTTAGATGCGTTTTCCCTGCTACTTAGCCAAGTAAACAATAAATTTAAGTCTGAATTAATTGCAAGTAAATTGCAGCAAAAAAACACATCAATTTAAGAAATATATATTTTCTAGTCTTTAGTTAACGTAAGTTCATGGTTTGACAGCAAACCCCCACAGCATTGATTAGCCCTGATTAGATCACAAAGAAGGCTGAAAAATTAAATAAATATTAAAATAAATCTAAAATAAATCTAAAATAAATTATGAATGGCTAGCTATTATGAGATAATGATAAGATTGTAAGAGCAATCGGATTAACAATTCCTCAGTTATTATTTGTGAGAATGAAGCTGGCATCAAGAGTTGGTCAAGTTACCCCTTCTTTAACTTTAGCCATTGCTGCTAAAGCCAAAGCCATGAAGGCAGATGGGATTGATGTTTGTAGTTTTAGCGCCGGAGAACCGGATTTTGACACTCCTGCTCATATTAAAGCAGCCAGTAAGCAAGCCCTGGATGAAGGAAAGACTAAGTATGGTCCAGCCGCTGGGGAACCAAAGCTAAGAGCTGCGATCGCAAATAAACTGCGCCATGAGAATAACCTGGATTACGATACACAGAACGTTATTGTAACCAATGGCGGTAAGCAATCCCTATTCAACTTGATGCTGGCTCTGATTGAAGTGGGAGATGAGGTGATTATTCCTGCTCCCTACTGGCTTTCCTATCCAGAAATGGTAAAGCTGGCTGGTGGCAAACCTGTAATTGTTCCTACAGATGCCACTCTTGGGTACAAAATTACACCGGCTCAGCTCCGTTCATCCATTACACCCCAAACTAAATTATTTATTCTCAATTCTCCGTCTAATCCCACCGGTATGGTTTATACTCCCGCAGAGCTAAAAGCCTTGGCTGAGGTGGTGGTAGAGCAAGATATTCTGGTGGTTTCTGACGAAATTTACGAGAAAATTCGCTACGATGGGGCTCAACACCTTAGTATTGGGGCAGTAGGCTCAGAAATATTCAAGCGCACTATCATTAGTAATGGGTTTGCTAAAGCTTTTGCCATGACCGGCTGGCGTATCGGTTATATAGCCGGTCCAGTAGAGCTAATTAAAGCAATGACCACAATTCAAAGTCATAGCACCTCCAATGTTTGTACCTTTGCTCAGTATGGTGCGATCGCAGCTTTGGAAGGTTCCCTTGACTGTGTAGAAAAAATGCGCCAAGCCTTTGTCCAACGGCGACAGGTGATGTTAGAGCGCCTCACGGCCATGCCTGGACTGACTTGTCTGAAGCCAGACGCTGCTTTCTACTTATTCCCTAATATTAGTCAAACGGGTTTAACCTCTTTGGAATTTTGCGATCGCTTACTCAGTTCCCAGCAAGTTGCTGCAATTCCTGGTATTGCCTTTGGTGCTGATGATTGTATCCGTCTTTCCTATGCTACGGATATGGCTTCCATTGAGAAGGGGATGGATCGATTGGAAAAGTTTTTGCATCAAATCAATGCCCACGGATAAAATTCGGGGGCTTTCCATAGTTCTATGATCACAATTCTGTGATCAGTTGTTGCCATTCTCGACAAACTTTGATCTGTGTTTTCTGCTGTCGATAACTAGCAACTCAGGTTTCAACCACGAGCAGAAAAACTACCACCAATGAAGTGAACGTCACTGAAGGTTTCAATCCACAGACGAGCGCCACAAGCCAGTGGGTTCTCCGGCTGATATACAATCCGACACGGACCGAGGATTTCTACCTGGTTGCCGTATACATTGTTGCCACTTCGTTTTACTGAAATCACTGGCTTGCGCTCTTGAGGACTTTTGTTGATATTCGAGCCAATGTGATTGCGGTTGACATTAATCTTGGCTAGAGCCGGAGTACGACTGGTACGCCATTTTCCTTTTGGTCCTCTAGTGCCTTTAATGATTTGAGGCAGATTGTTGAACAGGGGAATAATCCAGAATTTCCCACTTTTATAGGCACCCCGAACCCGACCCTTCTCTAGGAGTTGGCGCAATCGGCGAGGAGAAATACCTAAAAGAGATGCTGCTTCAGTAGTACAAACGCACTTATTCATAGCTGTTTATAAAAACTATACCGATAACAATATTATAAATAAAAAGTAACCTTAGTGTCAAACTTCTAGTAAACTCAGCTATTAAATAGGGAAAATTATTAAGGAACTGTAACGGTAGAGTTATTTCCTAAGTCGCTCAGAATAGTGATCTTAGTGGCAAAGTTCAAATAAACCTAGAAGCCCAATACTGACCCGTGGTCAGTATTGGGCTATGGAAGTTAATTAGTTAATTAGTTTGGTTTAATGTCAAAATACTGTAGACACTCAAGCCAATCGTTGAGTCCAACTCAACAAGCGTGAGACAATCCCTGTGGCTAGGTTATGGCTCGACTCTTGGGAATCGTCGGGAAAAATATAACCCACTGGTACCACAATCAGAGTAATGCCCCGCCGACCAACAACTGTAACTGGGTCTTCAGGTTCAAGGGTGACTTGAAAATCGGAGCATACTTCTGCTGGCCAGTAAGTTGCTTTATACTTGACTCGTCCTGGCTTATGAGGGGTAATTGTCTTTTCTACCTTGCCAGTGCCAGGCTCTGAGAATAGGTTCATCTCTTCCATAGTGGGGTTTTTAGTTGATTCCATTTGCTGCCTGCTCCCTCAGCTTTACCTTACCTTTAAACTCTACTTTCCTTTTTTAAAGCTTCGTGAGGTATCTCATGCCACTATTTAAACCTGTACACAATCCCGTGGTACTTAAGGTCTGAGTAAGATTCGGCTTTAATCCTAACTCTGTCTACTATTGAACCCTGCTATGCCTAAGGTAATAGGTCGTTCTTTCCATAGACAGTTGCTTAACTGGCAACTTGTCCACCTAAAGAATTAGAGCAAAAGCTTCCAGGTATGCAAAGTATCGATGAACATGGAAAATTGAAAAGCAAAATTGTAAAGCGATCCAGCGCTACTCCCTACTCCCTACTCCCATTAATCCAAGACGAAAGTACCTAACCCCATTGAGAACTGCTATCAATGATAAATGACAAACAACAATACGATATATCTTTTGTAATTCTTATTTCCGGAGTTGCTGCCATTGGTGGTTTTTTATTCGGTTTCGATAGTGCAGTGATTAATGGCACGATTACAGCACTGCAAAAAGCCTTTAACTCCACTAGCGTCGGGACGGGATTCTCAGTATCTTCGATGCTGCTAGGTTCTGCAGTTGGGGCGTTTTACGCTGGACAGATGGCAGATTGGTATGGCCGCAAAAAGGTGATGCTGATGACTGCTGCTTTATTTACGATCAGTGCCATTGGCTCTGGTATAGCAATCGGTATCTGGGATTTTGTAGTCTATCGACTAGTGGGTGGCATTGCTGTGGGTGCCGCTAGTGTAATTAGTCCAGCTTACATCGCAGAGGTTTCTCCAGCTCACCTGCGGGGAAGGTTAGGTTCTCTGCAGCAATTGGCAATTGTTATTGGTATTTTTATTGCTTTTGTCAGCAACTACTTGATTAGTATGGTTACCGGTTCACCAGAAGCACCACTTTGGTTTTCTATACCGGCTTGGCGCTGGATGTTCTGGATGGAGCTTATTCCAGCAACTGTTTATTGGGTGGGGGCTTGGTTAATTCCTGAATCTCCCCGCTTTTTGGTCTCCATTGGCCGCTTGACAAAAGCTGCTGCTGTTTTCGCCAAGATTGAGAGTGGTGATGTCCAAGCCAAGGTCTTGGAAATTCAGCAAACAGTTCTCAAGGAGCGCAAGCCTAAACTGTCTGATCTGATTGGTAAAAATGGTATGCTGCTTCCCATTGTCTGGCTAGGCATGGGGCTATCTATATTTCAACAGTTTGTGGGAATTAATGTAGTATTCTACTATGGTAATGTGTTATGGCAAGAGGTAGGGTTTTCAGAAGGGGATTCCCTGCTAATTAATGTTATTACTGGCGCTATTAATCTTCTTACTACCCTTTTAGCGATCGCATACATCGACAAGTTTGGACGCAAACCCCTTCTGCTGATCGGGTCTATTGGCATGACATTGACCTTGGGAATAATGGCATTTATTTTCAGTTTCGCCCAGTTGGATAGTGCTGGTGAATTGATTCTGACTCACTCTCAAGGGATTGTTGCCCTCTTCGCCGCTAACCTCTATGTGTTCTGCTTTGGCTTTTCCTGGGGACCAGTGGTCTGGGTGATGCTAGGGGAAATGTTCAACAACCAGATTCGAGGCTCTGCACTGTCTGTTGGTGCTTCCACTCAATGGCTGGCCAATTTTTTCATTACCATCACTTTCCCCATTCTCCTGACCAGATTTGGTTTAGGTACTGCTTATGGTCTTTATACCATTGCTGCTGCTATCTCCTTTTTCTTAGTTGTTTTCGCAGTTCGGGAAACCAAAGGTAAGGAACTTGAAGCAATGTGATTTTAAGTATTCAGCTATCAGCTAAAGCGCTACGCGCACGCTTCGCGAACAGCTATCAGCTTATGAGCTATCAGTTATCAGTTATCAGTTATCAGCTATCAGCTTATGAGCTATGAGCACGCTACTTAAGCTGCTTAGGTTTCTTTTATTCTGACGGCACCTGAAGTAGCGTGAGCCATTCCCGTAGCGTGGCTCAAAGGCCAATGTTCACGGCTGACCACTGAATGCTTACAATAAAACAGGTAAGCATTGGTTTAATCTCAGTGAAGTCACAGGCTGGAAGCCTGTGCCACAAAGCTGACCGCTGTTCGCGTAGCGTGCGCGTAGCGCATTAGCTGAATACTATCAATATTACTCCTCCTGTTGTTGCTCCTGCTCATTTTCTGGTTTTAACTCCTGTTCTTTATCCTGTGTTTGCTCCTGCTCATCTTCTTGTTTTCCCTCCTGTTTTCCCTCTTCTTCTTCCTTCTGTTTTTCCTCATATTCTTTGAGGAGTTGAGCAACTCGCTTCTGAATCTCTAGGTGATTTTCTACACCTTCATAGGTATAACGGTTGTAACCATTATTGTCGATTACAGCTTCCAAATTATTAATCCGTTCTTTAGTCTCTGGGTGAGTTGAAAGCCAAGGAAATAAAGGTTTTGGTCCACCTTGATCGTGGAGAGTAATCATCAAATTGCGCAATCCATCTGCTGCATAGCCACTAGCCGCAAGAATTTTAGTTCCTAAATCATCAGCCTGACGTTCCATATTCCGGCTATAGTTAAGTACAATTAAATTAGCAGCAGTGCCACCATAGGGAATAAATTGGGTAATGTTAGCGGTCAAGTTACCTTGAGTGACTAATTGGAAACCGTGGGATAAGACAGCATGAGATAGTTCGTGAGCCAGTAAACCAGCTAATTCTGCTTCGGACTTGGTTTTTAGGATAGCCCCAGCGTTGATAAATATTTTACCTCCTGGTAGAGCAAAAGCATTGAGTTGGTCATCCATAACTACAAAAAACTCGTAGTTAAACTCATCGCGACCTGTTACCTTGGTAAGTTCATTTCCCATTTCCCGCACATACTCCAGCACTTCTTCGTCTTCTAGCATCGGTAATTGCTTTTGTGCTTGCTTAGCAATTCTTTTCCCAATGCCTGATTCTCCCTGAAGCATTAATACAGTTGACTCTATTGCCGACAGGGGACCAAAAAGATTGCCAGTAAAGACAAAACCTAATGTTCCAGTGATCACATTCATTATTGTATTACCGGTAATTTCATTCCGGAGATGGGAAATGTGGCGGTCTAGATGCTGATCAGCCAGCTGAAGAAACTCTTCCGATTGAGGATGCTCAGTATTAAACAGGGCAAATTCACGAGCTACCAGAGATGCTTCATACCAATTTTCTGAGTCTGCTAGCATTGCCATGGTTACCTTGATTAATTCCGGCTCATTGGGATATAGATTTTTAGCTTGCGTTAAAACTACTAAGGCTTCATCAAGGCGCTCATAATCTTTTAGAGCTTGAGCATAGCGTATATGACCGGGAATAAATTCTGGTTGCTGCTCTACTAAAAACTTGAGGGGAATCAGAATTTTACTTTCTAAATTCTTTTCTAACCCTGACTCATAGTTACGCCAGTACACTCCACCAGCGGGAGAGAGTTGAGTGGTTTCGTAAATTGGCTCCGGTAGTTTTTGAACTGGTTCTGGATTATCAAACGGATTCTTTGCTTCACGATATAGTTGTTCAGCACCAATTATATCTCCACTTAGATAAAGTCTATCGGCTTCAATAAGTTTTTGCTGTTTTGCCAGTTCTTCTGGGCTGAGTTCTTCAGCTTCTGCTTCCAGGTCTTTTTCTTCAGCGTCAACAGCCGTTGTGGTTTCTTCTTTCTCTACCTCTGTATCCGCAGTTTCTGTATCTGGAGTTTCTGTATCCGCAGTTTCTGTTTCCGCAGTTTCTTTATCCGAAGCCTCTGTATCCGCAGTTTCTGTATCCGCAGTTTCTGTATCTGGAGTTTGTGTATCCGCAGTTTCTGTATCCGAAGCCTCTGTATCTGGAGTTTCTTTATCCGAAGCCTCTGTATCCGCAGTTTCTTTATCTTTGGTATCTGAGTCTATTGTAGGTACTGTTGTCGTAGAAGTGTCTGTTTCTGGAAGCTCCCTATCTACTAAGGTATCTTGCTGCTTAGTGTCTTCAGTGGAATTATCCGGTAATGGCACTTCTATATCTATAGGATTTCTAGGTATAGGTATACCAGTATCGGAAGTTTCGGTAGGGGCATCGGTAGTCGATGCTTCAGTTTCAGATATATCCCCTGACCTAGGAACTTGAGTATACTCTGACATGTGAGAAACCTCAGTAGCCCCTAAATGTGAGACAGTTAGAGGTTCAATACTGTGTTGGATCGGTTCCCATTCCCCGGTTTTGGCAGACTCAGCTAAGGCAGTTGAGGCTTCACCCGCCATTAGGATTCCTGACAAAATTAGCAGTAAATTTCCAAAACGTTTCATAATTAAATTGTCGGTAATGACTAGAAGGGGATATTGATAGAACTAGAAATTAGACTTCTTACAGCAGTACAAAACTTCGGATATCCAATCTCGGAAGGATTATGGAGACTAGTTTTTGACTTTTGCTAGAGGTCTAATAAGCGCGCTACGCCCAAGGCAAGAGGCAAGAGGAACCCACCCCTAACCCCTCCCAGGAGGGGAAGGCAAAAGTTTACTACACAAGGTTTTCAGCTTGTATCAATGTCAAACACTTTAATGGGTAGTGCTATATACTCAAGCTTAGATCAGGTCATCGAATAAGGTCATGAGCGGGTGAGAGGCTTACCTATCACCACTTGTTATTGTTCACAAATAAATTACCATTGGTAGATAGTATAAATATACGTTATTTTACCGATTACCGATACTCATAATTGGGCTATGTTAATCAACTAAAATAAATCTCGATAGGGAGTTAAATAAATCCAGTTCAACACGGTGGCTTTTTACTCGGCTACAAGAAGATACTTACTTTTACTAAGTTTAGGCTAGTCTACCCAATCAGATCGTGTTAAATTACTTTAGTAGTGTTATCGGTCGAGTTTTTGGTAGTGTTTATATTCCAGGAGTTATGGCAGGATAGTAATAATAGTTACCAATTCCCAATTTCCCTATACCAAGAACCCTAAAAGAATTGCGAGAATTTTTGTTCCCTTTTCCCTACTCCCTACTCCCTACTCCCTGTTCCCTGTTCCCTGTTCCCTGTTCCCTTTGGTATAGCTTGACAATCCCCATCCTCCCAAAGCAGATATTAGTTATCTGATTTTAACTAGTCTATCAGTAATTTCTCAGATTGTTCTGTCAAACTAATAATCAGTAATATTAATATAAATATTCTTACAAAAACTGATGAAGTTCCCCAGCCGTTTGCTGGAAAAATTATTGAATAACTCCTACCTCAATCTTGATTTACGTTCCCTACGGGTAAGACTAACCTTAGGAATTGCCGCTGTTTCAGCCTTAGGTATGGGGAGTTTGGCAATTTGGACCAGCTGGAAAATGCAGGATATTCTGGTTTCTACTCACAAACAGAGTATTAGTTATATTGCAGAGCGCTTCCCCCAGGATGTGGAAATCTATAGCGATATGGTTACCATGGAAACTGGAATGCAAAAAGCAATTGATAAACTCAGCAATAGTAACACCCTACTCTGGGTAAAGCATCCCAAAGATGGTATTGTTGCTCAATCTGAAGCGCTAGAGGTGATTGAAACTCTGACGTCTCCAAAGTATTTGCCACAGATACCGCCCATGCCGGAAGTCTTGGAAGTAAATGGAACCTACTGGGTGGTTTGCGGCACTAGTTTGGAAGTTAAGCAATCCAATCTTGGTAAGTTTTACATTGCCCAAGACATTACTAGTGATCAAAAGATGTTTTTGCAGCTGATCCGGAGTCTGGGGATTGCTACAGCATTGGCTATTGGAGGAATGTGTATTGCGATCGCATTCTATATTAAGCGATCGCTCCAACCACTACAGATGATGAGTCAGCTAACTGAAAGTATTTCTGCTGATGATTTGGGAGATGTGCAAATACAGCTCGATAATGCTCCCACTGAAGTTAGAGAATTGGCACAAACCTTTGACGAAATGCTCGTGCGTCTGAATGATGCCTTAGAAAATCAACGGCAATTTGTTAGCAATGTATCCCATGAATTGCGTACTCCTTTAACCTTAGTCTCTGGTTATGTCCAAAGTACGTTACGTCGCGGTGCTAATTTGACTCCACCTCAGCGCGAAGCCCTAGAAATTGCGTCTTCAGAAGCTGACCGCACCGTGCAAATGTTGCAGGATTTACTGGATTTAGCACGAGCGGATAGTGGTCATATACACTTCAATCTAGAAACCTTTGTTCTAGATGACTTGGTTGAAGAAGTGGCTGAGATGGCAAGACAATATACTAAGCGAGTTATTAAAGTTGAGAGTAATAAACCTGGGATTTGGGTCAAAGCTGATATCAATCGCCTCAAACAAGTCCTACTGAATTTGATTGATAATGCCGTCAAATACTCTAATGTCGATAAACCAGTCACCGTTAAGTTATCTCAGGTAGATGGCCGTGGCAGAATTGAGGTCTGTGATCGTGGTATTGGTATACCTTTAAAACAACAAGCCCGTATTTTCGACCGCTTCTATCGGGTCGATGAAACTAGAACTCGTTCTACCGGTGGCGCGGGTTTGGGTCTATCCATTGTCAGGACTTTGGTCGAGGGGATGGGGGGGAATGTGAAAGTGCGATCGCAGTTAAACCAAGGCAGTATATTTACGGTTTGTTTACCATTACAGTGCTAGTAAATACTGCCGGGCATCAGGAATTTAGTATATAGCAATTCTACGACATGTGAGGTACACAATTTCTAGATTTTAGGGAACAGGGAACAGGGAACAGGGAACAGGGAAGAGATAAGAGGGAATAGCGATGCGCTGCATTAAAACAGGGAATCAACGTCAAAGAATACTGTACCTCATGAGTCCTAGCCCAAGTAGCAAGCTCTTGTAGGGTGGGCAAATCGACAGTATTCGTGATCTAATGGTGAGATGCACAGTAATTGCCCACCCTACCACATAGATCGCAGCGAGATAATTGCACCACTCCACTACTATGGACCGATGAGCCCTTGTAGGGTGGGCAAATTGACAGTATTCGTGATCTAATGGTGAGAGGATCAGTAATTGCCCACCCTACCACTATGGCGTGTTGAGCCCTTGTAGTATTCGACTACTCATGGTCAGATTCACAGTATTTGCCCACCCTACCACAAAGATCCCAGCGAGATAATTGCACCACTCCACTACTATTATTTACCGATGAGTAGGGTGGGCAAATGGACTCGAATCCGTGAGGATAGGGTCAGAAAGTATGGTATTTGCCCACCCTACCCCTTTGGAATACAAAGAATCGAATAAAAGTTCTATTTCGATTCCCGCGCACATGAGCAAGATATCCCTTTCAAAGCGCAAGTGATGGAATATATTATATTGTTTTCAGGGCAGAGGTCTCGTCAACAATTTCAGTAACGCTTTGTTGATTTATTTTACCTTTTATTTAGTTTGATAAAGAGTTACGAAGTATCTCGATTTATTGAAACAGAGAACTATAATTTGTGTGATACCAGTTGGTTTGAGTTTGGGGTGCCATAATGCTCCATGCACAGGACATGATCGACTGATATTGTTTTCATCAAGGGTACAAGGTAAAAGGAAATAGCTATGCGAACTACTCATACCTATAAACCGAAATATTCTCACTCTACCTCTAGGACAATTGGGCAAAAAAAGAAAGACTCCAGACCGATTGGTTCGAGAAGAAGATTGGATGCAGAGGACAGGGATTGGAACGCCGAAGAGGCGGTCGGGGAATGGGGCAGTAGAATGGCTAATGTGATGCACTCCCTGGAAACGGGACAATACGTGCCCGACACAGGATGGTATGAAAAGGGGCTGCAAGCAAAGCTAACTATAGGACTGCCGGTCGATAAAAACCAGGAAGGGGCGAATCGAGGTGGGCATCAGGTAGTGCAGCCTAAAAGGAATATGGTGCAGCGGAGAGCACAACCGTTGACGGGGGATACGGTGATAACAGGGGAAAGCTTGAGGGCATCGAGGAGTGATAATCAAAACAAAACTGGCTTGCCTGATCGCCTCAAAGCAGGCGTTGAAAACCTCTCTGGCTATTCGATGGATGATGTGAGGGTGCATTATAATTCCTCGAAACCGGCGCAATTGCAGGCATTGGCCTATACACAGGGGACGGATATTCATGTGGGACCGGGGCAGCAGAAACATTTGGCTCATGAGGCGTGGCATGTGGTGCAGCAGATGGAGGGGAGGGTGAAGCCAGGGATGCAAAAGTTCGGGTTACAAATCAAGGATGAAACGGGGTTGGAGAAAGAAGCGGAGGAGATGGGAAAAAAGGGATGGCAAAAGCATGGGAGGATAAAAGAGAAAACAAAGGATCAGAATTTCGAGGGAGAGGCGGTTGGAAATACAAAGAGAAAAAGGAATGTGTTTATAGAGGAGCAGGAGACAACCAATAGGAACAAAGTTCACATTACCCCAAATAAAAAAAGGTGCAGTAGGGTGGAATACGAAAAAACCGACAAAGTAAGGTGTTCAACAACCAAACTAATCCAGAAAATGGGAGATCCTAAGATGGTGATGATAGAGGTGGATGAAGATGATCATATGTCCAAGCGCGAAAGACAGGACCGTACTGATGAATGGTTGGCAACATGTGAGTCCAATCAGTTCTACAAGCAATTTATTGATTGTAGTGTTGTGGATTTTGGCAATGGTAATTGTCATGGATATGTGTTTTCAGGGGGTAATCCGGAGAAAAAAAAGAGTGATCTAAAGGTTGATAACCTAGTGGATCAGTACGAGGCAATTGCGGATAAAGAGATAACAGTATACATAAAAGAAGGAAGAATAGACCACACAGCGTTAGGGCAAGGAAAAGATGCATTACACAAAATAGCTAGTAGTCTGAACGATGGAAGTGGCCCAGTAATTAAATGCGATACTGAATACTACAGGGGGGCGTGTGATTATGATTTAATGTATGAGTTCCCTCAGGAAAAGGAACAATACAAAAAAGATATAAAAGCATAGAAAAAAGGCTGTGCGTATGGGTTAGGATGGTAGCATGATTGTCACCAAAAGTAAACCATCAGAGGTGTGGGCTGCATGGGTCGGTACAAAGGATCATATTGTGTGTTCAAACTATATGACCCAACCCAAAGGCAAAACGAGTTGGAAGGAAAAAGCTAGTAGGGTGTGCTAATGGCCATGCTCACCGAAAAACGGGTCAAAGTCTCATAATTTGCCCACCCTACCCCAGGATATTAGGGAACAGTGCGTACAAGGAGCTAGTAGGGTGGGCTGCATGTAGATGATTCCTGAGGAAATTGCCAAACGTACAGTATTTGCCCACCCTACCCTACCGAATGGGTAAGCCCCTGTTGTCTTTTGGGTTAAAGCAAAGTAATTCACCAACCCAAAACCAAACAGACTCACCCCATCCACCCCACATCTCACCCACCGCCACCAATGGTTAAGGTACGTCTCAATGCGTTCAAGATCCGCATTCTGCTCATAAAGCCGAGTCACCTTATCCACCATGCGTTCCACCGTCTTTTTCGCAACCCCCAACCCAATCAATTCAAAATTCAAAATTATCAATTCAAAAAAAAGAATAATGGCTCTCCTAGAGAGGCTAGCTCTTGTAGGGTGGGCAAATCGACAGGATAACTGATCTAATGGCCTTGCCTCTCACAATTTGCCCACCCAACCCGACCGAATGCGATCGCTTTTAGCGTGACCTGCATGTCAATCGCTCTTGTAGGGTGGGCAAATCGACAGGATAACTGATCTAATAGCCTTGCCTCTCACAATTTGCCCACCCTACCCCACTTACAAGATTTTATTCCTTAATTTTTAATTTTTAATTTTGAACTTTGAATTGAAGTGCAATCGCTCTTGTAGGGTGCGAAGCCTGAAAAGAAAGGCAGCATCAATATACAAATTGAAACCAAACCATTCTCAACCAATACCACGGTGCGTTACGGCTTCAACTTTGGTTAGATCATAGAATTTTCTGAAGCAAACCGCCTAACGCACCCTACAAAATCCACAAATATTATTCATTATATATCCAAATTTAAAGCATTATTCTGATAGCTGATAGCTGATAGCTGACCGCTGATAGCTGACCGCTGATAGATCACTTTTATTTCAATTACCCCTCCACAGAAAAAATTCTAAAAATCCTTGACAAAATATTTTGTAATCATTATTATTATAGTTATAAATCTAAAAACAATTATTCGTTTATGTCTCAAAACTCTCAGCCAAATTCAAACGATAATTCAAACGGATTCGTTGTTCCGTACATTTTAAAAGGGTCTCGCGAGCAAATAACCCATACCGTATATATCCTTAATGGCCTGGGCTACGCTCAACTTACTGACTGGGGTCCTCTTCAACCGACGGGAAATCCAGGAGAATTTATTACGATTATGATGAGATATTGGATTTGGCGTTAAGACTTTAAATTTCAGGGGGGGGTTTCCCCCCTGGAAAAAGCATCCGATTTTGATCGGATAGGTGAGAAAATTGAGTGCATAAGCGAAAATTCCTAGCCGTGGAAAGTATTTCTGCGGCTATTTTTTTTTGGGTTAGTTGGTTGTTCGCGTAGCGTGGCCTTTTGGCCAAGGTTATTTAAGCAGTCAGCTAGATCGTAAGG
>NZ_JAAHHS010000018.1 GCF_010692395.1 Moorena sp. SIO3H5 | reverse complement strand
TCACTCCAATTGAACAGAGTCAAACTGATTCAGAAGTGACTTAGCTTTTGTCCATAAGGGTCGTAAGTGGGCTGTTTTAACTCTCCAGGTACCTTTAAGCTGATTGATAACCAGTTGAGAATCTCCTTTTAGCACTACCTGCCCAGCACCGATTTCTAAGGCTTTCTCTAACCCAAGAATAGCTCCGGTATATTCGGCCTCATTGTTGGTAGCATGAGGAAAAAATTGACTAACGCTAATGGTTTGAGCTCCTGGTTGTTTAATAACAGCAGCAGCACCGGCTATGCCAGGATTCCCACGAGACCCCCCATCAAATAGGATAGTAAGCTTGCTATTAGTCTTTTTAGCTGTTAAATTGACTGATTGGTTGTTCATATAGATTAGCTTTTGCGTTCACGCAGCGGCTCCTACAGAGCATTGCAAAATGCCTCTGAAGAAGATAAGTATATATACGCCTATAGCCGCCTATATATAAGGTATAGCAGTTCTTAATTGGAGTCTGGAGTCAGGAATCGGGAGTCGGGAATCGGGAGTCGGGAGTCGGGAATCGGGAGCAGGGAACAAAAATTATCACAATTGATCTAGGTACCCTAAAGTTCTCTGAAAGTGGTATTAGTGTTGCTCAGCATTCAGCTAACGGGCTAACGGGCTACAGGGATGCGATCGCGCAAGTTACCCTTTCCGCAAACAGCCATAGCTATAGGGTTATACCCAGTTCCGGTAAAACATACAACTTTACTTTTGCCCCCATCTCCCTATCTCCCCATCTCCCTATCTCCCCATCTCCCTATCTCCCCATCTCCCCATCTCCCTATCCAAGGAATCTACTATCTTTAAATGCAACTCGGTATTAGATTGCTCTGACCTGCTCGGCAGCCTGGGCTAATTCAAATACCACCCGCGCTACGTAGGGGCGAATCATCCACCAGATTAAGGGTGATAACCAGCCTTTTAGGGTAACTGAGTAGGAAATATAAGTACCACAAAGGGTGGACTCTACCTGATAAGTGACGCGATTTTCAACTCCAGGGATTGCCAGAAATCTTATACTGAGTAGCTCACCGGGTAAGACACGCTCTACGAAAATTCGGACCGGAATTGGGATCAAGCGAGTGACTACCTGATAAATTAAACCAGGTTTAGCCATTAAACCTTTTGGAGCATTGGTACTTGACAGCAGAGGATTCCAAGACACATCTGCTAAGTTGATCAATTTTTGCCAGAGAACTTCCACTGGGGCAGTACTCAGGGCGCGATAGGTCTTGAAGAGGGAAAACTTACACCAAACCCCCTCGTGACCAGCAATTAACTTGAAAGAAAAATTAAGAATCACTACACGCCTCCCGCAGCTATGCTCAGGCAGATTTATGATCTTCCCCAAATGGCTTTGGTTGAAAAATCCATCTTTATTTAGGATATGATCTCAACTGCCTGGGAGTTTTGCCAACCCCCAGGGCTTCCCCTGAAGGTACTCGATCGTACCAACCAATAATTACCAACTAATAATTACCAACCAATAATTACCAACCAATAACATTGGCAAAGCAAACTAAAGCTTTTGCTTAGATACTCACTAGGATTGTTTATGACAGCTTTTCAGACGGACACAACAACTACCACTAATACCACTTCTTTACCTCCTGCCGACTCTAGGGAGAGAGTCAAGCAATTGATGCAACAGCTGCAAGATAAGATTTGTGATGCTCTAGTAAAAGAGGATGGGATTGGCACCTTTAGAGAAGATGCTTGGGACAGAGAAGAAGGGGGTGGTGGTCGTTCCCGTGTGATGCGCGATGGTTCAGTAATCGAACAGGGTGGGGTTAACTTTTCTGAAGTTTGGGGCAAACAGCTGCCACCTTCAATTTTGAAGCAGCGCCCCGAGGCAGCTGGACATGGTTTTTTCGCTACTGGTACCTCCCTAGTATTGCATCCTCGTAATCCCTATGTGCCCACGGTTCACCTGAATTATCGCTACTTTGAGGCAGGACCAGTCTGGTGGTTTGGTGGGGGAATCGATTTGACCCCTTATTATCCCTTTGCTGAAGATGCTGCCCATTTGCATCGCCAGTTGAAAGAAGCCTGTGATGCTCATCACCCTGAGTATTACCCAGTTTTCAAGTCTTGGTGCGATGAGTATTTTTATCTGAAACACCGTCAAGAAATGCGGGGTGTTGGGGGCTTATTTTTTGACTATCAAGATGGCACTGGTAAACTCTATCGTGGTCCCCATCCAGATGGTCCCGCAGCAGCTTACAGTGACAAGCTTGGGGTTTTAGAGCCTCGCAGTTGGGAAGATATATTTGCCTTTGTCACAACCTGCTCTGAGTCATTTTTACCAGCTTATGTACCCATTGTAGAGCGCCGTCGCAATATGGAATATGGCGACAGAGAGCGTAACTTCCAACTCTATCGTCGGGGTCGATATGTAGAATTTAACCTGGTGTATGACCGAGGCACAATTTTTGGTCTGCAAACTAACGGGCGTACTGAATCCATCCTGATGTCCTTACCCCCCTTGGTGCGTTGGGAATACGGTTACCAACCTGAGCCTAATACACCAGAATCCGAACTCTATGAGACATTCCTAAAGCCTCAAGACTGGGCAAACTGGAAAGCTTAACCTGTTGTCATGTCACTTGGCAATACTAGGATGGTTCGATGTCAGCTTATGTGCTACGCACACGCGTGCGCGTTCAGTTGTCAGCTATCAGTCGTCAGCTAATCAGCCGTCAGCTTATGTGCTACGCACACGCTACTTGAGGTGCCGTCAGCGGAAGTAACTCAGCATTATTCCAATGCTTACCTGTTGTCTTCACAAGCTGATAGCACTTCAAGTACCATGGCCTACGGCCTACGGCCAATGACTGATAGCTGATAGCTGATAGCTGATAGCTGATAGCTGATAGCTGATAGCTGATAGCTGGGGAAAGATAGAATAGAAATCCGTGATTGATTCCCATTCTTCCCTTAATCTTCAGGTCTTATGACCAGATTTGTGCAACAATTGGATACGCTCCCTGACATTTAACCAATCACTGTAAGCTAAACTAGCTTGCAGTGAGAACCTCCATGATCCCAATCACAGAGGGCTTGCTTTAAGAAAAGTCTTCCCCGCTTGATTTGTTAGTCAGGGTCTATGAATTCACAATAATTTCAGAGCTTTTCCAGTCGGCTGGGAAGCAGTCAGGGACTACAGGTGGCGATAGTCCTAATCCTTTGGAAAGCACTCTCACATCTTTAATAAGTAGATTTGCTAAGGTTTCAATCAGCGGTAACTGCGACAAGGAGGTGCTGATGGTTCATATCGATCAGAAAACTCATACTACTGAAGATGGTACAAATGTGATTGTTTTGAAACCGATTGGACGCTTGGACATCACTACAGCTTGGCCTTTTCGTCTGAAATTGCAAGAGTGTATATCCCAACTGCGCAGGCATGTAGTGGTTAATCTGAGTCAGGTTGACTTTATTGATAGTTCGGGTTTGACATCTTTAGTGGCTGGCATGCGAGATGCTGACAAAATTAAGGGCAGCTTTCGCCTTTGTTCTGTTCATCCAGACGCCAAGCTCGTGTTTGAAGTCACTATGATGGACACAGTTTTTGAAATTTTTGAAACGGAGGAAGAAGCCTTAGATGGTTTATCCAGTAGTATCGCCACCTGAATAGACATCTGCTACCCATTAGGTTTCAAATTAAACTTGGCTTGGCTTCGGTCAATCTTCTACCACAGGATGTGTGATCAGAGCGTGTTAGAATAGCAAAGGTGCTGATTTACCCGACTGACTAAAAGGGCTTGGATGCTACTAGCGGCAGCTCGGGAAAATAACTTGGCTGAGCTTTGTCAAGATAAGTCCACAGCAAGTTGAACTCCAAGAAATCAAACGACCTGCGGGAGGCGGGTTGCGGCCAGGGTAGTAGGGGAACACAGCCTTGAGCTCCTACTGCGGGAGTAAGTGCGACAGAGCAAAACCTCCGGACGTTGATTAAGACCAATCTGGCATCAGCGGATGAAACTGGAAACCCCCACCATCATCTTGGATTTGGTGGTAGGTACTTCATCGGAGATAATAAAAATATTATAAAGCTTCAATTCTGATCTGCCTTGTGAATACTGTTCGCACAGTCTCGGATACTAAACGGGATTTCTACACCTATCACACTCGCCCCATCAACTCTATTTACCGACGTGTAGTGGAAGAGTTGATGGTAGAGATGCATTTGCTGTCGGTTAATGTCGATTTTAAATACGATCCCATCTATGGCTTAGGTGTGGTGACATGCTTTGACCGGTTTATGCAGAGCTATCAACCGGAAAATGATAAAGAATCAATTTTTAATGCTCTGTGTCAAGCAGTCGGAGGTGAAGCTCAGCAGTACCAGGAAGATGCCCAACGGCTCAAAACCAGCGTAGAGTCTATGTCTGGGGAAGATTTGATCTCCTGGTTCAGTGCCCCAACCTCTGAGAATGGGACTGGGGATTTGGCAACCACTATAGCTGCGATCGCACAAAATTCTCAGTTTAAGTACAGCAGATTGTTTGCCATTGGTTTATTTTCACTACTAGAGCAGACGAACTCGGAGTTAGCTCAAGACCAAAAGCAGCTCGAAGAAGTAATTAACAAAATTAGTAGTGGATTAAACCTTCCTTCCGAAAAGCTACAAAAAGACTTGGAGTTGTACCGCAGCAACCTCGAAAAAATGGCCCAGGCTCGGGTAGTGATAGAAGACGCGATTCAAGCTGATCGCAAAAAGCGGGAGGAGCGTGCTAAAGAAAAAGAAAAATCAGCTACCCCTAGCAGCGATTCCACCCCATCTGCCCAAGAAGAATCGGATTCGTCTAAGTCTGATTCCTCTAAGGATGAAGCCCCATCTTCCTAGGTAGGTTTTTTGGTATAGCAGGCTGATATCCCCCGGATAAATCCCAGATAAATCACGGGGGACAATTTTACCAAAAATTATCTTAAATCACAGCTTGTAATAGTTGAATCAGCTCTTCCGCTTGTCTTAGCCCCTCTATCCGTTGTTGAGGCTGACCGTTTTTAAACAGTACCAAGGTTGGTAAAGCCTCAATGCCATACTGGGAAGCAAGCTGGGGGTATTTGTCCGTGTCAATTTTTACAACTTGCAAACGATCTTTCAGCTCCGCATTGACCTGTTCTAGGATAGGAGCCATCATCTGACATGGACCACACCAAATGGCATAGAAATCTACCAACACGGGCACATCTGAGCCAGATAATAATTCTTGGAATGTTTTGAACTGCTTTTTAACGGCCATGAGCAAGAAACCTTTCCTAGTCCTTCTGATCGATTCTAGTCCAAAATCATTGGGGCTCGATTAACCTAAAGATTCCTTTGACACTCTCCGTCCTATAAGGACGAGGATTCTTACTTCATAGGGATTCCAACGAATTTACCCTCGGCAAGCATCTTGACCGTGTGTCCCACGGCTGCAAGTCCGCGCATAGCGACTACTTGAGCGGCTGCCACATCTCTATCAGTAGTGTAGCCGCAATTTGAACAAGCATGAGTACGTTGTGAAAGCTCTTTCTTCCCAGTCTCAACTCCACAGTTTGGGCAAATTTGACTTGTCTTACGTGGGTCTACTTTTTGAAAATAGACACCACGCTTAAAACAAGTTTGCTCTAGTATGGTGAAAAATTGTCCAAATCCTGCATCTAAGCAATGTTTGCCCAACATTCCACGGGATAAGCCGACCAGATTCAAATCTTCCACAAACACCATCCCTGCTTCATCACAGAGTTGATGAGCTAGTTTTCGATGCCAATCCTTGCGACAATTAGCGACGTACTCATGGAGTTTTGCTACTTTCTTTTGTGCTTTTTGCCAATTTTTTGAACCAAAACGTTTTCTAGAAGCACGCTTTTGCAGCAATTTCAGCTTGCGTTCGGCATCACCAAAAAACTTCGGACGTTTAACTAAAAAGCCATTAGAAGTAGCAACAAAACTAGTTAGTCCCACATCAATTCCTACCGCTTCCCCATGGGGTATTAGTGATGGGAAATCAACATCCCATTGAATGGTCAGCATCACATACCAGCCAGAAACCCGCTTCACAATGCGAGCTTGTTTGACTACTCCATCCTCTGGAATTTCCCGTGATTGACGAAACTTTACCCAACCAATAACGGGAAATTTAACCATACCAGGCTTAAGTCTATGCCCTGTCATTTGGGGAAAAACAAAAGATCTCATCCTCCCTTTTTTCTTGAATCGTGGAAATCCCATGTTGCGCTCCCACAAAAGCGTGAAAGCGGTTTCAACTCTTTTTAGGGTTTGCTGCAATACTTGAGACTGAACCTTTTTTAGTTCAGAATTTTGTTTCTTTGCAGCCGTTAGGGATTTGCATTGACTAGCATAGGTCGGACGTGGAACATCAGCAGGAATTATATAGCAACTACGGAGATTACAAGAATTTATCTGACAACTACGGGACTTATACCAGTCTTTACGTTCGGCTAAAGCGTAGTTGTACACCTTACGAGTTACTTCTAGCCATTCGTCAAATATTTGGGATTGTTGTTTGGTGGGTTTGAGCTTGAACTCGTAGGTGAGATTGAACATTGTTTTACCTCCTCACCTACGAGGATACTATATACTTTACAAAACGTCAATTGGAAAGATAAAAAACGCCCTCAAAGGACGGGGCTTTAAACCTAAACTTTTCGGTAAAGTTAACTTTGGAGGAAAGCTTTCCTGCCCACAAGACAAGATTAGCAGGATGGAAAACAGTTCAAAGTTTATGGAAACATTACAGACATCTGCCCAATCATCTTCCCAACAATTAAGCGATCGCATAGCCATCGTGACCGGTGCCTCGCGAGGAATTGGCCGAGCTGTGGCCTTGGCCTTAGCTGGGTCAGGGGCGAAGGTTGTAGTCAACTACGCCAGTTCCAGTAATGCAGCTGATCAGGTCGTAGGGGCTATCATTGATGCTGGGGGTGAAGCCTTAGCACTTCAGGCTGATGTGTCTCAAGCTGAACAAGTTGATGCCCTAGTTAAAGGGACTCTCGAAAAGTTTGGTCGTATAGACGTGCTAGTCAATAATGCTGGGATTACCCGGGACAACTTGTTATTGCGGATGAAACCCTCAGATTGGCACGCAGTAATTAATCTCAACCTGACTGGGGTATTTTTATGTATCAAAGCAGTGAGCAAACTGATGCTAAAACAAAAGTCTGGTCGGATTATCAATATTGCTTCAGTGGCAGGACAAATGGGAAACCCTGGTCAAGCTAATTACAGTGCTGCCAAGGCTGGTGTGATTGGCTTAACCAAAACCGTTGCCAAAGAGTTTGGTAGTCGTGGGATTACAGTCAATGCTGTCGCTCCGGGTTTTATTGCCACTGATATGACCACTGACCTTAAAGCAGAAGGCATTATCGAGCATATCCCTCTAGGTCGTTACGGTCAGCCAGAAGAAGTAGCTGGGATGGTAAGGTTTTTGGCAGCTGATCCAGCTGCTGCCTATATCACTGGACAAGTGTTTAATGTCGATGGTGGTATGGTTATGGCCTGAGGGAGTGACAAAAAGGCTAAAAACTTTACAGGGTATGGGGTGTGGGGTGTGGGGTGTGGGGTGTGGGGAAAATAGAACCGATGCCTCAGGTGCGACCCGTGGCGAATTTAATTACGGGTCAAGCACACCTAAGCCTTCACGCGCGAGTGAGCCTAGGGATAACAATTGCTCCGAAAGCTGATTTAACCGTCCCGTCGCAACGTAGCCACCTCCTGATCTTACCCTACACCCATCACCCCACACCCCACACCCCGTAAAGCTTTGAATGCTGTTTGTTACACCGTCAGGGTTATGGCTTAAACCCCCGGGCACATCAGTGTATGAAGTTCTGGAAAGTTTAAAATTATCAGACGAATTAGCACTCTTCGTGTAAGAGTGCTAAATTTGCTAATGGAGACACAAAGCAACTTTAAACAACCAATGGCAAAAATCGTTTCGTTTGACGAAGAATCCAGACGCTCATTGGAGCGGGGGGTAAATGCCCTAGCTGATGCTGTACGTATTACCCTTGGTCCAAAAGGTCGTAATGTGCTTCTGGAAAAACAGTATGGGGCACCCCAGATTGTCAATGATGGTATTACCGTTGCCAAAGATATTGAACTGGAAGACCCTTTAGAAAATACTGGCGCTAGACTCATTCAAGAAGTCGCATCCAAGACTAAAGACGTTGCTGGGGATGGCACTACCACAGCTACCATTCTGGCTCAGGCCATGATTCGGGAAGGTCTTAAGAATGTCGCAGCTGGGGCAAATCCTGTAGCTGTGCGCCGAGGAATCGAGAAAACTGTTGCCGAGCTGGTCAAAGAGATTGAGGCCATGGCACAGCCGGTTCAGGGAACTGGGATCGCTCAAGTTGCTACAGTCTCCGCCGGTAACGATCCAGAAGTGGGTGACATGATTGCCCAAGCCATGGAAAAGGTCACCAAAGATGGTGTGATCACCGTTGAAGAATCCAAATCCCTCTCCACCGAATTAGAAGTAGTGGAAGGGATGCAGATCGATCGCGGTTATATTTCCCCTTACTTCGTGACCGATAACGAACGAATGACAGTGGAATTTGACAGCCCCTACATCCTGATTACCGATAAAAAGATTAGTGTGATCCAGGATTTGGTACCGATTCTGGAAAAAGTGGCTCGTGACAGCAAACCCTTGCTAATTATTTCCGAAGATCTAGATGGAGAAGCCTTGGCAACTCTGGTGGTGAATAAGGCCAGGGGTGTGTTGAATGCCGCTGCGGTCAAGGCACCAGGATTTGGAGATCGCCGCAAGCAAATGTTACAGGATATTGCAGTTTTGACCGGTGGTCAGGTGATATCCGAAGANTACTTGCGGCATTTGGTTTTAAATCCTTCTATCCACAATCAAGCTGACTTTTCGCACTCTCTAAAACTTTTGTCCTGTACTTAGCCCATTTCCATATTCTCTCTTCTGACTTCTCTACTCCCTACTCCCTAATAATCCTGAAGCAACGGTTTTCCCTTGACTGGAATTGTCCCCAACATATCCCGATTCGTTATTCAGAAGAAGAATTTGCCCAAATGAAAGCTCCCCTAGAAGCGCGCATTAAAGAGTTAGAGAAACAACTAGCTCAACTTTCCCCCTCAAATTGAAGCTCTCCTCATCTAGTTTTAACCGTAATAACTCAATCAATCAATTATCACCAAGTAAGGTTATCATCATGACTAACCTAAACAGCACAATGCACAAAACTATTGAGATTGTTCGCTTAGGGTGGCCTTTTGGCCATGGAATTGATATTTTCTATCGGGAAGCTGGCTCCAAAAACGCCCCCCCAGAGTTGATTGCTAATTACATTCGCAACTTCGCTCGCTCTAATGCCCCTAAGTCGTCAGGCAGATTCGTTGAGGAAAATTAGGCATAATCAGAATCTAAGTAGTCGGATAGGTGATCCTAGTAGGAATCTCAAGCAATAATTAGAGATTCCAAGAATAAACATAATTTAAGGAGGTTACCATGCAGATTCATGCAGATTTAAGTCAACGAGTTGTTGTATATCAAAATTTCCTGAAATTTGAGAACCCCGCGTCTTTAGACCGGGGATGAAAAAGAGAGACGGGGTTGACCCCGTCGTGTCCTGGCTATTTTCCTTTCTGACTTTCTATAGCAATCCTATTTGAGTTGTGACAGGTGATAAGCTTGAAACCCATGTATAGCAAAGATCACAGTTTTCAAAATTGCCACGACCTATTTAGGATTGCTATATATACTTTTTGACGACCTCGGTACTGACCTGACCTGTTGACGCCACGAAATAGGTAGGAGTCCACAATGAAGGTAACTTTTTAAGGTTGGGAAACTCCTTTCTTAAATGATGAGAAGCCCTCCCTTTTACCCATCGGGCTATCTCAGCGGGAGACTCATGGGTTGGGGCATTAAGAAATAGATGAACGTGGTCAGGCATTATTTCTAGTGCGATCAATTTCCAACCATGTTCAGAAACTAGTTCAAATATTATTTCTTGAAGCCGTCGGGCTACATGCTCTACTAGTACGGCCTTTCGGCGTTTTGGCACAAAAACGAAGTGGTAGTTGATAGACGAGACCGATCCCTCTGTGCGACGGTACTCATAATCTTTGCTAGATAATTTTGCCATTTCTTCCGAGATTGTGTTGACATGATATGTATTCACTACTATAATGGACAACAAAAAGGGGATGCAACTTGTATAAGACAATCCCTGTCAGGGCGACGTTTTCAGAAGAAGAGAAAGCTTTTTGGGTCTTTCAGTGCGAGCAAGCCAACAGTCTATTTAATTGTGCTATCTACTACGCGAAACAAAAGCATTATGAATGGCTGAAAGAACAAGAAGCTTACACTACCTTCTGGTGTGGGGATGAATTGAGGTGTGGGTGGAAAACCTACAAATGTTCCACTAAGTACCCTGAGCTAGATAAAGCTTTAAAGATGTCTCCTCACTATAAAGGGATGGCAGCTCAATCTGCTCAACAAACCTTAAAGACTGTAGGAGAAGCTCTAGCTAGTTATAACCAATTGGTTGGACTTTATTACAAAGGGTCAGTGGATAGACCTAGGTTCCCTAGATATAGGAAAAAGGGTGGATTAGCAGCTATTACTTTTCCAAAACAGGCTTTAACTTATAAAGAAGGATTATTTTACCCTTCAGTTAGCAAAGAAAGCAAGCCTGAATTACTTACTAAAATTACTTTGGATCCGCCTGATTTTATAGACCCGGATTGGGTAAAAGAATTAACAATCAGACCTTACTATGGGGAATTCTGGATCGACTGGGTTATAGATGATGGGAAAGAGCCAGTCAAAGAAAACCCAACCCTAGATTACTCCCAAGCCATAGGTATCGATCATGGAGGGGATAATTGGTTAACTTGCGTTTCCACCTTGGGGAAGAGCTTTATCATTGACGGTCGAAAGCTAAAATCCATGAACCAGGGATATTGCCGGTTAGTATCAAAGCACAAAACTGGGAAACCTGAATTTTACTGGGATTCAAATTTAGACAGAATACAAAGGAAGCGCAACAATCAGATGAGAGATGCCATAAATAAGGCGGCTAGATTTATTGTTAATCGCTGTCTTGTCGATGGTATCGGAAATATTGTCATTGGTTGGAACGACGGTCAAAAGCAACGATCTAATATTGGAAAGAAAGGTAATCAAAAATTTGTTATAATCCCTACAAAAAGATTGTTCGAAAGATTAAAACAGCTTTGCCCTGAGTATGGGATAAAGTTAATAATAACAGAGGAATCTTATACAAGTAAAGCGTCTTTCTTGGACGGAGATTCTTTGCCGAAACACGGTGCAAAACCCGTTCGCGTAGCGTCGGCTTTGCCGAAAGGCTGGAAACCCTCAGGCAAAAGAGTTAGACGTGGTTTGTATAAAACTGCTGCCGGAAACCTGATCAACGCAGATTGCAACGGTGCGGCAAACATTATCAGGAAAGTAACCACACAGCTAGGAATTCACCTAGCCAAGGTGGGTAGAGGGATTTTGACAGTCCCACATCGGTATGACATTTTCAATTCCCTGAATAAATCATACCGAAGAAGGAGTGAAGCAGGACGGGTTCACCCTCCTGCGTAACATCCTTTGAGAATCCCCCGTGCTTTAGCCGGGGGAGATGTCAAAGCGAAGAGCTACCTTGGCTTGATTCTCCTATGGCTGGTGTACAGCGTCGGATGTTGGAAAGGGATGGAGACGAAGTAGCCAGAGCAAGCTCTCTGGTTCGCTATGAAACTGGTAGTTTCTTTTCTGCTCATACTCATGGTGGTGGTGAAGAATTTCTGGTTTTAGATGGCATATTTTCTGATGAAAACGGACATTATCCCTCTGGTACCTATGTCCGCAATCCCGTAGGTTCAAGCCATACTCCTAAGAGTGAATCAGGTTGTACGATTCTAGTGAAACTATGGCAAATGTCTCCTGAGGATCAAGAGCGACTAGTAATCGATACAACTAACAAATTTTGGGTTCCAGGTTTAGTTAAAGGATTACAGGTAATGCCCTTACATACTCATAGTACAGAGAATGTTGCTCTAGTGAAATGGGAACCTGGAACTGTTTTTAAACACCATAGTCATTTTGGTGGAGAAGAAATTTATGTAATTGACGGGGTCTTTGAAGATGAGCATGGAACTTATCCTAAAGGAACTTGGATACGTAATCCTCATGGCAGTACTCATACTCCCTTTAGCAAAGAAGGTTGTTTAATTTACGTCAAAACAGGACATTTAAATTAACCTCAACTTACATCCTGATAGTTTTTATTCCAAATCACTACAGAGGTAATATCATGAAACTCAAAAAACAAAATCTTCAAGAATACACTGACAAAATTTACGACACCATTATTGTGGGAGGTGGCGCAGGAGGTCTCTCTGCTGGAATCTATCTCCAGCGTTACTTACTCAATACGTTGATTATCGATAAAGGGAAAGCCCGCTCTTTTTGGATGCAGGAACTCCACAATTACTTGGGTTTACCGAGCGGGAAGCCTAACATCTCTCGTTGTTGCAAATAGAGTTGAGCCACTCGCCTGGCTAGATTGCGAATTCTACCGATATAACGAGTTCGCTCAGTCACTGAAATCACACCCCTAGCGTCCAGTAAGTTAAAAGTGTGAGAACACTTCAGAACGTAGTCTAGTGTAGGCATAACAAGTCCTCGTGTGCTGAGTTGTTCTGCCTCTTGCTCATAAAGACCAAATAGCGTGAACAGTAAATCTGGGTTAGAGGATTCAAAATTATAAGTACATTGTTCAACTTCTCCCTGAAGGTGAACATCTCCATAGCTAATTTGGTCATTCCACTGGATTTTAGTAAAAGCCTCTACTTCCTGGAGATACATAGCTAATCGTTCCAAACCATAGGTGATCTCAATGGGTACAGGACGACAATCAATGCCACCACACTGTTGGAAGTAAGTAAATTGAGTAATTTCCATGCCATCTAACCAGACTTCCCAGCCAACTCCCCAAGCCCCAAGGGTAGGAGATTCCCAATTGTCTTCAACAAAGCGAATGTCATGGTCTTCAGGACAAATCCCTAAAGCTTTGAGGGAATCTAGGTAAATGTCTTGAATATTATTCAGTGACGGCTTGATCAGTACTTGGTATTGGTAGTAGTGCTGGTAGCGATTCGGGTTTTCGCCGTAGCGTCCATCGGTGGGTCTTCGGCATGGTTCAACATAAGCAACTGACCAGGGTTCTGGACCAATAGCTCTCAAAAATGTATGAGGACTCATGGTACCTGCTCCTTTCTCTGTATCGTAGGACTGGGCAATCAAGCAACCATGTTTTGCCCAGAATTGATTCAATGTTGCAATCACTGATTGAAAATTCACTGACACCTCCAGTTTTTGGTAACGGTAACTTATGGCCAAGACATTTATTGATGCAAAGGGCAAGCGAGCGATTGGGGAGGTGCTGTGTGGGTCACGCCGTGATTCTCCTTTCTCTTTTGGAGACGCTGCACGAACAGAAATACTAAGTAAACGCACCTGTCTTGATGCAGTTGCTGCTGCCTCCCCAAGACCGTAATGGTGCGTTTGACCCATTAAGAATTAAATTCGCCACGGGTCGCACCTCTGCATCGCTCTCCAGCCCCTTGGAAACCAGGCCAGTTGCTAATGGGTTAAACCCTATAATAAACCCATATTTTCCCCAAGAGCACCCTGCATCCCTATAGTTTATTCTGGCGCAAATGCCTTGTCAGAGCTAGGTTAGTAAGTTGTTCAACAATGGATTTCATGGTGCCAGTGCTAAGGGCTCTTCATTAATGTTGCCTCTTAATGGGAACAGCCACTACTTACGGATTAATCCTGGACAGTTACCGTAAATCCAGGTTAATTTCCCGTTTCACTCAGGAGCATCGGAGCTGTTATCCCAATACACACTTACAGCCAAGATCGACAGACAAGCCCGTCACCAGGTATGTATCTATCGACAGACAAGCCCGTCACCAGGTATGTATCTAAAGATATATAAGAATTCCCGAAATAATTCTCCCGACTCCCAGGGCGTGGGTTTACAGTCGTCGAATTAAATTAGTCACGGGTCGCACCGCTCCCGACTTCCGAGTCCCGACCTAAATCTAACCAACCTACCTCGGTAAGCTTCCCCCTCTTCCCATGATCAGACCGCGCTGCATCAAGACATGGAGTCAAAAAAAACTTTTTTTTAATCCTAAAACCTTTGCTATACATAGGTTTCAAGGATTCATTTTCAAAAAACTTTCGGGTTTAGGTTGACAAACGCTTTTTTACCCTCTACATTAGTAAATGGCGATGAGGACAGCGAAACGCACCGCACCGCCCCGAACCAAGAAAAATCTATAGTTTGAGAGCCAATATACGGTCGCTACTCGTCAAGAAATTTTCAGGTTAATCTGAACTCATTATAGGACAGATTGACCAAAACTAAAACCTAAAATTCCGAACTGGTTCAAAGTTAACCCTAAAGGTTGACTGAGAGTCGGGGAAAGAAAAAAACAACTTGAGTACCATGGAGAGTTTGATCCTGGCTCAGGATGAACGCTGGCGGTATGCTTAACACATGCAAGTCGAACGCCCCTTCGGGGGAGTGGCGGACGGGTGAGTAACGCGTGAGAATCTGCCTTAGGGTCGGGGACAACCACCGGAAACAGTGGCTAATACCGGATGTGCCGAGAGGTGAAAGATTTATTGCCATAAGAGGAGCTCGCGTCTGATTAGCTAGTTGGTAGGGTAAAGGCCTACCAAGGCAACGATCAGTAGCTGGTCTGAGAGGATGAGCAGCCACACTGGGACTGAGACACGGCCCAGACTCCTACGGGAGGCAGCAGTGGGGAATTTTCCGCAATGGGCGAAAGCCTGACGGAGCAATACCGCGTGAGGGAGGAAGGCTTTTGGGTTGTAAACCTCTTTTATCAGGGAAGAAGAAAGTGACGGTACCTGAGGAAAAAGCATCGGCTAACTCCGTGCCAGCAGCCGCGGTAATACGGAGGATGCAAGCGTTATCCGGAATTATTGGGCGTAAAGCGTCCGTAGGTGGTACCTCAAGTCGGCTGTTAAAGACCAGGGCTTAACTCTGGGCAGGCAGTGGAAACTGAGGAACTAGAGGGCAGTAGGGGTAGAGGGAATTCCTAGTGTAGCGGTGAAATGCGTAGATTTCGGGAAGAACATCGGTGGCGAAGGCGCTCTACTGGACTGAACCTGACACTGAGGGACGAAAGCTAGGGGAGCGAATGGGATTAGATACCC